>NZ_JBFUAB010000028.1:0-115940 GCF_056406535.1 Roseateles sp. P1_C1_2 | reverse complement strand
GCGCCGGTCGACGCCCAGCCGCTCAGCGTGCCGCCCGGCTCGGCGCCCATCGTGATGCCGCCGACCGCCGCCGGCCCGGCAACCGCGACGCCGCCCGTGGCATCGACGACGCCTGACACCGCTGGCAGCGCTGCCGCGACGGGCACCCCGCCGCTGGCTCAGGCCCAGCCTGTGCCTCAGGTCGAGGACAGCGGCATCACGGTCAAGGTGCGCATGGCCCTGGCTGCCGATGCGACGCTGGCCGCCGTGCCCATCGCCGTCAGCACCGACCATGGTGTCGTCAAGCTCGAAGGCCAGGTGCCCGACAGCCAGACCCGCGATCGCGCCACCTTCGTCGCATCGTCCACGACGGGCGTCAAGGCGATCGACAACCGCCTGACCCTGCCGCCTGCCACGGTGGTGAGCCAGGCGCCGACCAGCACGCAGTAAGCGCCGTGCCGCAATGAAAAAGGCGCCCCTCGGGGCGCCTTTTGCGTGGTGTGGTGCTCAGTGGCAGTGCTGGCTGCGGGCCGGGGCCAGCTCGGCGCCGATCAGCGCGTCCTCGGTCACCTCGCGGGCGGCCTCGAGCTGCAGGCAGAGTTCGGTGATGCCGTCCTCGCGGCCGCCGACGATCTCGGGCAGCGGTGCTGCGGCAATGTCGGTGGGCAGGTCGGCCAGGGCGCCGATCAGTTGGAACAGCAGTTCCAGGCTGGCTTCGCCATCCTGCGGCAGGTCGCGTGCGGCACCGAGGCTGCGCGCCAGGTACCAGCAGGCTTCGGCGGCGTTGTCGCAGGCCTGGGCCTTGAGTTCGAGGGCACGGTTGCGGGCATCCGCCTCGTTGAGTTCACGATGGGCCTGGACGATCTCGTAGGCACCGAGATCGGCCGGGACGGCATCGTCAAGCGAGAGCGCGGCAAAGTCGAGTTCGTGGGCCATGGGTGCTGCGGTGGTGAGGCAGTGCCATCGTAATGGCGTGCCGGGCCGGGAAGCTTCCCCTCAACCCGGGCGCCGTGAAGCAATCGCCGGAACTAAATCACAAGGACGGCTCTATTCAACGCTTCTTGGCCGGGCGGGTCCAGCCAGCAATTGCAACCTGTTTGCCACGCGCCACGGCCAGGCTGCCGGCTTCGACGTCCTTGGTGATGGTCGAGCCGCCGCCGATGGTGGCGCCATTGCCCAGCGTGACGGGCGCGACGATGACGCAGTTGGAGCCCACGTGGACGTCGTCGCCGATGGTCGTGCGGTGCTTGTTGGCGCCGTCGTAGTTGGCCGTGATGGCGCCAGCGCCGTAGTTGACGCGCTCGCCGATGGTGGCGTCGCCGAGATAGGCCAGGTGGTTGGCCTTGGCCCCCTTGGCCAGCGTCGAGTTCTTGACCTCGACGAAGTTGCCGATGTGCACCTCGGCACCGAGCTGGGCGCCGGGGCGCAGGCGCGCGAAGGGGCCGATCAGCGCGCCTTCGCCAACGCTGGCGCCGGCCGCTTCGCCGTCAATGTGGGTGAACTCGTGGATGCGTGCGCCGGCGGCGATGGTCACATTGCGGATGACGCAGTGGGCGCCGATGCGCACGCCGTCGCCCAGCGTCACATCGCCCTCGAAGACGCAGTTCACGTCGATCTCGACGTCCTGGCCATGGGCCAGCGTGCCGCGCAGGTCGAAACGGCCCGGGTCGGCCAGGCGCACGCCGGCGCGCATCAGGTTTTCGGCTTGGCGGCCTTGGAAGGCGCGCTCGAGCTGGGCGAGCTGCACGGGGTCGTTGACGCCCAGCACCTCGATCTCGCTGCTCGCCTTGATGCCCAGCACGGGCAGGCCCTCGGCGACGGCCATCGCGACGATGTCGGTCAGGTAGTACTCGCCCTGGGCGTTGTTGTTGGTCAGCTGGCCGACCCAGCGCTTGAGGGCACCGGTGGGGGCGGCCATCATGCCGCTGTAGCCCTCGTGGATGAGGCGCTGTTCGGGCGTGGCGTCCTTGTGCTCGACGATGGCGAGCACGCCGCCGTCGTCGGGATCGCGAATGATGCGGCCATAGCCGGTCGGGTCGGCGAGGTCGACGGTCAGCAGCACCAGGGCGTGGCCGGCGCAGGTGTCGATGAGGGCCTTGGCCGTCGCCGTCTCGATGAGGGGCACGTCGCCGTTGAGGATCAGCGTCGTGCCTTCGCCCACCAGGGCCGGCACGACCTGCTGGATGGCGTGGCCGGTGCCCAGCTGGGGCATCTGGCGAACGAAGCCTATGCCGTCGGCGCCGGCCGCCGCTTCGACCTGGTCGGCGCCATGGCCGGTGATGATGAGGCGGGCCTCGGCGGCGAGCGGCTCGCAACTTTTGAGCACATGGGCCAGCAGCGAGCGGCCGGCGAGTTTGTGCAACACCTTGGGCGTTGCGGACTTCATGCGGGTGCCCTTGCCCGCCGCCATGATCACGATATTCAGCGCCATGCCTGCCTTGCGACTACGTTTCAACGAAGTCGCGATTATGGGCAGGCTATCGCGGCGCGAGGACACGTCTGGCGTCGTGCCTTACCCAGGCGACCACCGCGGAACCGGCTTTGCCGGGCCGCTGGTGGTGCCCCCTTGAGGGGGCCGGCGAAGCCGGTACGGGGTGGGCTATCTCACGGCCTGCACGGACACGCGGTGCGATTTCGGGTTGACCTTGGGGAACTCGGCCAGAGAAGCGTCGAAGAGGCTGCCGATGACGGCTTCGCTGCCCATGGTCATGCCTTCGTTGCTGGCATGGGTCTCGAACAGCGCCTCGCCGCTGGCGCGATCGCGCATCAGCACGGCCACGGCGCGGTCGTAGCGGCGGTCAAAGAAGGGATCCTGGCGCCAGCCCCAGCCACCCCAGCCAGCGGCGTAGCCGTAGCGGGGCGAGAACATGCGGCCGCGCCAGCGCCACCACAGCGGGTCATCCCAGGGCACGGGGTCGTAGGCGGTGACGCGGGCGCCCAGCGTGACGAGTACGTCGGCGCTCTTGGCATCGGCGGCGGGCTTGAAGCCGGCCCTTTCCAGTGCGGCCTTGGCGGCTTCTTCCAGCGTGTTCTGGCGCTTGGCGGCTTCCTCGCTCTGCTGCTGCGAGGGCAGGCGGTCGAAGGCATAGCTGCCGGGCTTGCGGTCGGCCGGCCAGTTGCCATAACTGGAGACATCAGCGGAGACCGTGTAGGGGCCCGCGCAGCCGGTGACGGCAACGACCGAGGCGGCGGCAAGCGCGGTGAGGATCAGGCGGCGGTTCATGGAACACCTCCATCTTGGTGATGCCGTCATTCTGACCCGGCTAGATTGCCCTTATGTAAATCAGCGTTGCAGTGTGATGACCGAGCTGGCTGGCGACGGCGTGGCGCAAGACTCATCGTCGTCGAAGGCGATGTCGCCGTCGGGCTCGGCCTGGCCGGTGGCACGCATGGTCTCGAAGGGGAAGAGCTTCTTGTCCATCATGTGCGAAGGCACGATGTTGCCCATGGCCGTGAAGATGTTGTCGATGCGGCCGGGGTAGCGCTTCTCCCACTCGTTGATCATGGCCTTGACCTGCACGCGCTGCAGGTTCTCCTGGCTGCCGCAGAGGTTGCAAGGAATGATGGGGAACTCGCGGTGCTCGGCCCAGCGCACCAGGTCGGGCTCCTTCACATAGGCCAGCGGGCGGATGACGACGTTCTTGCCGTCGTCGCTGACCAGCTTGGCCGGCATGCCCTTCATGCGGCTGCCGAAGAACATGTTCAGGAACAGCGTCGTGACCATGTCGTCGCGATGGTGGCCCAGCGCGATCTTGGTGGCACCCAGTTCGCCGGCCACGCGGTAGAGGATGCCGCGGCGCAGGCGCGAGCACAGGCTGCACGTCGTCTTGCCCTCGGGGATGAGCTTCTTGACGATGGAATAGGTGTCCTGGTTCTCGATGTGGAAGTCCACGCCGCGCGAACGCAGGTAGTTGGGCAGCACCTCCTCGGGGAAGCCGGGCTGCTTCTGGTCGAGGTTGACGGCGACGAGGCTGAACTTGATCGGCGCGCGCTGCTGCATGTTCAGCAGGATGTCCAGCATCGCGTAGCTGTCCTTGCCGCCCGACAGGCAGACCATGACCTTGTCGCCTTCTTCAATCATGTTGAAGTCGGTGACGGCCTGGCCCACCTGGCGGTGCAGGCGCTTGGACAGTTTGTTGATCTCGTAGGCGGCCTTCTTGTCGGCGGCGGCTTGTTCGGCGAAATCGAGGACGTCAGCGGTGCCCGGCCGCCCGAAACCGCTGACAGCCCCCTCGGGGGGCAGCTCGCCATGCGAGCGTGGGGGCAAATCAAGTTCAGACATGTTGTTCACCATGCACCCAGTTCGGTGCTGATTGCGACTTCGCAGTCGGGAAAGATTTCGAGCTTGGTCAGCTTCAGGCGCACGCCGACGACGCCGGGCAGGCTCATCAGGCGGTTGCAGAGCTTGCCCAGCAGGGCTTCGACGAGGTCGGTGTGCTCGGCCGTGCACTCGTCGATGATGGCCGTGCGCACACGGCGGTAGTCCAGCACGTGGCCGATGTCGGCGTCGCGGGCGACGACAGGCATGGCGCCGAGGTTCACTTCGGCATCGACCTGGATGGGCTGGGGCCCGGTGCGCTCGAAGTCGAGCACGCCCAGGTTGGCGCGAAAGCGCAGGCCCTGCAGATGGATGACCTGACGGTTGTTATAGCGCTGCGGCGCGGCGGCGACCTGAGGGCGCAGGGCCAGCTCGATCTGCTTGGCCGCCTGCACGCCGTCGGCCAGGGCCGTCTGCACGCAGGGGTGCCAGCGGCGGCTGGCGTCGCCGGCGACGAAGGCGCGCTGGCGAGAGGCTTCGTCCAGCAGCGCGAAGGCCGAGGGCTCGGGCTCGAATCCCAGCAGCGCGGCGACAAAGTCGAAGCGCTCGCTGCCGACCGTGACGCCGCTGTCGTCGGGCAGCAGGGCCTCGGGCAGCGGCGTGGCCAGGCGCACGCTGATGCGCGGGTGGGCGGTGGCGCGCTCGGCCAGGTGGATCTGGGCGCGCCAGCTGCCGCGCGACCAGAGCGTCACGTCATGGCCGCGCTCGGCCAGGAAGAGGGCGTTCTCGGCCGCGTTGTCGCCGGCACCCAGCAGCAGCACGCGGCCCGGGGGCAGTGCCTCGCGGCGGGTGGTCAATTGGGAGGCGTCCAGCACGCGGTCGTGCGGCACGGCGAAATAGCGAGCCGGTCGCAGCAGGCGCAGGCCGGTGGCGACGAGCAGGGCGCGGGCCTGCACATGCTCGCCGGTGGCCAGTTGCAGCGTCCAGCCCGCGGGCGTGTGGCGGGCGGATTCGGCCCGCGTGCCCAGGCGCAGCGTCATGCCCGGCGTGGCCTGGGCCTGGGCGGCGTAGTGCTCGCCCAGGGCAGCCAGGCGGGCGGCGGGCTCGCCCAGCACCCAGTCCTGGGCGAAGTTGAGGCCGGCCAGCGCCGCGCACAAACGCGGCTCGCGCTCGACGAGCAGGGCCGTCATGCCCATCTGGCCCAGCCAGGACGCGGCGCTGCAGCCGGCAGGGCCGCCGCCGAGGATGGCTACGTCGATGGAAGTGGGGCTGGGCATGGGGCGGCCGGAGCAAAGCCGCGAATTATCCCCGCCACGACTATTTCCTGCCGACCCGTTTCCAGAGCCGCCACCCCAGCAGCGCCGCCAGGATCACGCCGTAGACGGCCGGCTCGGCGAAGTTGTGCTTGCCGGCGCGCATCCAGATGAAGTGCATCAGGGCGATGACGGAGATGGCGTAGATGGCCTTGTGCAGGGTCTGCCAGCGCTTGGCGCCCAGCCTCTTGATGGCCTTGTTGAAGCTGGTGGCGGCCAGCGGCAGCATCAGCGCCCAGGCCGTGAAGCCCATCAGGATGAAGGGCCGCTTGGCGATGTCGGTGGCGATGACGGCGAGGTCCAGGCCCTGGTCCAGCCAGCCATAGGCCAGCAGGTGCAGCGTCGCATAGCTGAAGGTGAACACGCCCAGCATGCGCCGAAAGCGCGCCAGCGCCGCGAGGCCGGTCAGCTCGCGCAGCGGTGTGATGGCCAGCGTCAGCCACAGGCCACGCAGCGTCCAGTCGCCCAGGCGGCGGATCAGCGCCTCAGCGGGGTTGGCGCCGAGCTGGTTGGCGATAGCGCCGTAGACCAGCCAGGCCAGCGGGCCCAAGCAAAGCAGAAACAGCACCACCTTCGCCGCTGGGTGCAGCAGCGCGCGCGTCAACGCCGCCTTCATCAGTAGTTGCGCTTCAGGTCCATGCCTGCGTAGAGCTGTCCGACCTGGGCTTCGTAACCGTTGAACATCAGCGTCGGGCGCTTCTTGGCAAACAGCCCGTCCTCGCCGATGCGTCTCTCGGTGGCCTGGCTCCAGCGCGGGTGGGCCACGTTGGGGTTCACATTGGAATAGAAGCCGTATTCCTGCTGGGCGGCCTTGGTCCAGCTGGACACGGGCTCCTTCTCGACGAAGCGGATCTTGACGATGCTCTTGGCCGACTTGAAGCCGTACTTCCAGGGCAGCACCAGGCGCAGCGGCGCGCCGTTCTGGTTGGGCAGCACCTCGCCGTACATGCCGAAGGCGAGCAGAGCCAGGGGGTGCATGGCCTCGTCGATGCGCAGGCCTTCGACATAGGGCCAGTCCAGCACACCGGAGCGCACGCCGGGCATCTGGGTCTTGTCGGCCAGGCTGGTGAACTCGACGTATTTGGCCTTGGACGTCGGCTGGGCCTGCTTGAGCAGCTCACCCAGCGAGTAGCCCTCCCAGGGGATGACCATGCTCCAGCCTTCGACGCAGCGCAGGCGGTAGACGCGCTCTTCGATGGCGCTGAGCTTGAGCAGGGCGTCGAGGTCATAGCGGCCAGGCTTGGCGCATTCGCCTTCGATGCTGACCGTCCAGGGCCGCGGCTTCAGCGTATGGGCGTTGGCGGCCGGGTCGGACTTGTCGGTGCCGAACTCGTAGAAGTTGTTGTACGAGGTCGCGTCCGTGTAGCTGGTGATCTTGTCCATGACCAGGGCGCCGGCCACGGCCGAGCGGGCGCCCGGCAACTTGGGCAACTTGCCGCCGCCGGGTGCGGCCTGGGACAGCGCCAGCGGCGACGCGGCCGCCAGGCCCAGGCCGGCCAGGGCCGTGCGGCGGTTCAGGTAGACACGGCGGGGCGTGATCTCGCTGGAAAGGGGCTCGTGGGCGGCGGGGGTCTTGATCAGCATGGGGTGTGCGATTCGGTGAGTCTGGCGGTTCGGTCGGCCAGGGATAGTCGGAACTTACACCGGCAGGCGCCGGCCCGTACGAGGTCATGTGTAAACCCGAGCGCCGCTGTCCTTGACTGCCGCAGCCCGGCCGCCGAGCATGCCGCCATGCCTGTCTCCCTGTCGGCCCCCGCTCCCGCGCCTGCCCCCACGCGATGGCGCGACGCCAAGCGTTACGCCTGGCTGCTGTCGGGCCTGTTCCCGGGGCTGGCCTGGCTCAACGTCTGGCAGGCCGACCGCAGCGGCCAGGCGTTCTGGCTGTGGCTGATGCCGGGCGTCATGTACACGCTGATCCCGCTGCTGGACACGCTGCTGGGCGAGGACCGCAGCAACCCGCCCGAGGCCCAGGTGCCCGTGCTCGAGGCTGACCGCTGGTATCTGGTCGTGCTGCTGCTCTTCGTGCCGCTGCAGTTCGGGTTGACGCTGCACGGCGCCTGGCTGGCGGTGCATGGCGGGCTGGGCGCGGTGGGATTCGTGGGCCTGGTGCTGACGGTAGGCGGCATCAACGGCGTGGCCATCAACACGGCTCACGAGCTGGGCCACAAGCACGCTGCCTGGGAGCGCTGGCTGTCGCGTCTGGTGCTGGCACCGGTGGCCTATGGCCACTTCTTCGTCGAGCACAACCGCGGCCATCACCGGCGCGTCGCCACGCCCGAGGACCCGGCCAGCGCGCGCCTGGGTGAAAGCTTCTGGGCCTTCCTGCCGCGCACCACGTGGGGCAGCTTGCTCTCAGCCTGGCAGCTCGAACGCGAGCGCCTGGCTGGCCGCGGTCACGGCCCCTGGCACTGGCGCAACCAATGCCTGCAGGCCTGGGCCATGACGGTGGTGCTCTATGCCGGCTTGGTGATCTGGCTGGGTTGGGCGGTGCTTCCCTTCCTGCTCGTGCAGGCGGCCTACGGCGCCCAGTTGCTGGAGGTGGTGAACTACATCGAGCACTACGGCCTGTTGCGCCAGCGCGGGCCCGACGGCCGCTACGAGCGCTGCGCGCCCGAGCACTCATGGAACAGCAACCACCGCATGTCCAACCTCTTCCTGTACCACCTGCAACGCCACAGCGACCACCACGCCCACCCCGCGCGCCGCTACCAGGCGCTGCGGCATTTCGAGCAGGCGCCGCAACTGCCCAGCGGCTATGCCGGCCTGCTGCTGGTGGCCTATGTGCCGCCGCTGTGGTTCCGGTTGATGGACCGGAGGGTGATGGCGCATTACGGCGGGGAGCTGCAAAGGGCGAATGTGCAGCCGGGGGCGCGGGCGAAGTTGGAGCGACGGTGGAGCGGGCAGGTGGGGTTTTGATTGCGGGGACAGTCAACCTGTCTGCGATCCGAGGTATCCGCATGCCGATGTGGCACAACTGTTGGGCCGATGCTCACTCGCGTTCGAGCCGGAGCGCTGTTGATGGATTGCAGTTTTGGCTGGGTGTCTTCAAGGGGCCGCAATCGGCCACAAGCGCTCCGCCGCGATAGATTGCTCCAGAGCAGTTCCATCGCGCCACGGTGTTTTGGGGCCTTCGGCGTGCTCGGCGACAGAGGGCCCGTGAAGGCTCAGACCATGCCCCGCACGGTCCATGACGTCTGCAAGAATGACCGGAATCAAAGGCGCCATCCAGGACCGTCATGAAGTCGATCTGCATCAGTTTCCTGCTCATGGCCGCGTCAGGCCTGGGCGCGCCTGCGCTCGCGGCCGATACACCAGCGCAGGCAGGCACGCCCCTGATCTCGGGCGTCGACGTCAAGTCCTTCGATCCGGCCGTGCGGCTGCAGGACGACTTCTACGCCTACGTCAACGGCCGCTGGGCGAGCAGCACGAAGATCCCCGCCAGCAAGGCGCGCTGGGGTACCTACGACGAACTGCGCGAGACGGCAGCCTTGCAGGTGCGGGCGATCCTGGAAGACGTGCTGAAGAACCCGGGCGCGGCCGGCAGCGAGACCCGAAAAATCGCCGACCTGTACACCACCTTCATCGACGAGGCGGCGCGCAATGCGCGCGGCCTCGCGCCGCTGGCACCCGAATTCAAACGCATCGCCGCCGTCACCCGCCACCAGGACCTGGCCGCCTTGATGGCCGAACTGGAACGCCAGGGCGTGACCGTGCCCTTCGCTGTCTTCGTCGGGCAGGACGCCCAGAACGCTGAGCGCTACGTCGTCTATGCGGCCCAGGCCGGGCTGGGCCTGCCCGATCGCGATTACTACCTCAACGACACGGACCAGAAGCTGACGGCCGTGCGGCAGGCCTATGTGCAGCACATCACCCGGCTGTTCACGATGCAGGGCGACGCGCAGGCCGAGCGCCATGCGGCCAACGTGCTGGCCCTGGAGACCCGGCTGGCGCAGTTGCAATGGACCCGCGTGGAGAGCCGCGAAGCCCTGAAGACCTACAACCCACGCACCTTCGCACAACTGGCCGAAGAGGCGCCCGGACTGGACTGGTCGGCGTACCTGCGGACCGCAGGCATCGCGGGCAAGGCCACGTCGCTGGTGGTGCGCCAGCCCAGCTACTTCGTGGGCTTGGCGAAGCTGGTGGCCGAGGTGCCGTTGGAGCAGTGGCACAGCTACTTCAAGTGGCACGTGCTGGAGGCCTACGCACCCTACCTCGCGCGCGCCGTGGCCGATGAGCGCTTCGCATTCACCGGCACGGTGCTGCGCGGCGTGCCCGAGAACGAACCGCCCTGGCGCCAGGCCCAGCAGTTCGTCGATTCCATCATGGGCGAGGCGGTGGGCAAGCTCTACGTGGCTCGGCACTTCCCGCCCGAGAACAAGGCGCGCGTGCTGGCCATGGTGAACAATTTCCTCGCCACGTTCCGCGAAGGCATCGATGAACTGGAGTGGATGAGCCCGGCGACAAAGAAGGAGGCACAGGCCAAGCTGGCTCTGTTCACCCCCAAGATCGGCTATCCCGATGTCTGGCGCGACTACACGGCCCTGGCCACCAGCAGCACCGACCTGATCGCCAATGTGCGCGCTGGCCGCCGTCATGCCTTCGACCGCGGCATCGCCAAGCTGGGCAAGCCGGTGGACCGTGGCGAATGGGGCTTCACGCCGCAGACCGTCAACGCCAGCTACAGCCCGCTGCAGAACGCCATCACCTTTCCGGCCGCGCTGCTGCAGCCGCCCTTCTTCGACGTGAGGGCCGAGGACGCCATCAACTACGGCACCGTCGGCACCAGCATCGGCCACGAGATCAGCCATGGCTTCGACGACCAGGGCAGCCGCTACGACGGCCATGGCAACCTGCGCAACTGGTGGACGGAGGCGGACCGCGCCGCCTTCACCGCGCGCGCCAACGGCCTGGTGCAGCAGTACAGCGCCTTCAGCCCGGTGCCGGGCTACCACGTCAACGGCCAGTTCACGCTCGGCGAGAACATCGGCGACAACTCCGGCGTCACCATCGCCTACAAGGCCTACCGCAAGTCCCTGGGCGGCAAACCTGCGCCCCTGATCGACGGCCTGACCGGCGAGCAGCGGCTGTACATCGGCTGGGCGGTCAAGTTCCGCACGCTGCAGCGCGAAGAGGCCGCCATCGTCCAGCTCAAGAGCGATCCGCATTCGCCGGGCGAATTCCGCGTCAAGGGCACGCTGGCCAACCAGGYCGGCTTCTACGAGGCCTTCGACATCAAGCCGGGCGACAAGATGTACCGGCCACCTGAGCAGCGCGTGAAACTGTGGTGAGCAGCCACGGGCCCCGCGGTGACAGCCTCAGTCGCCTTGACTGCTGCCATCAACCTGTGACGTCGTCCGCGGGACTTCCGATGGGTGACTGCGAAGGTGTTCGACCGGCTGCTTCAGGGCGGTGAGATCGGGGCCGTGGATGTCGGTTCAGGGTCGATAGCCGCCGCATGACTGGCACCCTCACCTGAAATCCCGGCTCTCCGTCGGCAACCTCCCCAGCAGCGGATTGAGGTTCTTGAACCCCTGCGCCAGCAGGTGCCGCACATCGCCATCCCCGCGCTGCCAGACGCCTTCGACGGCCAACAGCCGTGCGCCGAGGATGGTGCTGCGGTGTTCCTCGTAGACCTTGGGCCAGACGATGACCTGGACGTTGCCGGTCTCGTCCTCCAGCGTGACGAAGAGGGTGCCCTTGGCCGTCTGCGGTTTCTGGCGCCCGGTGACGATGCCGCAGGCCTTGGCGCGGCGGCCGCTCTTGACGCCGTCGAGCTGCTGGGCGCTCAGCAGGCCTTGTTGGGCCAGGCGTGGGCGCAGCAGGGCCAGCGGGTGGCGGCGCAGCGTCAGGCCTGTGGCGGCGTAGTCCCACAGCACCTCCTCGCCCTCGGCGGCGGCGGGCAGTTCGAGGTCGTCCTCGGGCAGCAGGCTGCCCTGCAGCAGCTCGGGCATGGCGTGCAGGGCCGAGGCCTGCCAGACCTGCTGGCGACGGTGGCCGGCGAGTGAGGTGAGTGCGTCGGCGGCGGCGAGCTGCTGCATGTCCTGCTGCGTCAGGCGGGCGCGGAAGGCGAGGTCCTGAGGGTGGGCGAAATCGCCGTCGCGGGCGCGGGCCTGCTCGATGCGGTCGGCCGCCTCCTCGCCGAGGCCGCTGACCAGGCGCAGGCCCAGGCGTACCGCCGGTTGGTGCTCGCCGTCGCGGTGTTCGAGGCTGCTGTCCTTGTGGCTGTGGTTGACGTCGATGGCGCGCACCTCGACGTGATGCCGGCGCGCGTCCTGAATGAGCTGGCTGGGCGTGTAGAAGCCCAGCGGCTGGGAGTTCAGCARCGCACACAGGAAGGCTGCGGGTTCATGGCATTTGAGCCAGGAGCTGACGTAGGTCAGCAGCGCGAAGCTGGCGGCGTGGGACTCGGGGAAGCCGTAGGAGGAGAAGCCCTTGATCTGGCTGAAGATGCGCTCGGCAAATGCGTCCTCGTAGCCCCGTTCGCGCATGCCCTTGACGACCTTGTCGTAGTACTTCTCCAGCACACCGGGGCGCTTCCACGCCGCCATCGCGCGGCGCAGCTGGTCGGCCTCGCCGGCACTGAAGCCCGCGGCGATCATGGCCACCTGCATGACCTGCTCCTGGAAGATGGGCACGCCGCGGGTGCGCCACAGGGCTTCCTTCAAGGCCTCGCTGGGGTACTCGACCTGGTCTTCGGGCAGGGCGCGGTTCTTCAGATAGGGATGCACCATGCCGCCTTCGATGGGCCCCGGCCTCACGATGGCGACTTCGACAACCAGGTCGTAGTAGGTGCGTGGCCGCAAGCGCGGCAGCATCGACATCTGGGCGCGCGACTCGATCTGGAAGACGCCGATGGTGTCGGCCTTGCAGATCATGTCGTAGGTGGCGGTGTCGTTATCCGGGATGGTCAGGTCGATGGCCGTGCCGCGCATCGGGTTGACGAGATCGAAGCAGCGCCGGATGGCGCTGAGCATGCCCAGGGCGAGCACGTCGACCTTCATCATCTTCAGCTCGTCGATGTCGTCCTTGTCCCATTCGATGACGCTGCGGTCCTTCATCGTTGCGTTCTCGATGGGTACGAGGCGTTCCAGCGTGCCCTCTGTCAGCACGAAACCGCCTACGTGCTGGCTGAGGTGGCGAGGCAGGCCGTTGAGCTGGCGGCCGAGCGTGATGAGCTGTTGCAGGCGCGGGTCGTCCGCCTGCAGGCCGAGTTTCTGCAGCAACTCGAGGCGGTGCTCCTCGGGCAGCACCTGGGTGGACCAGCCGCTGTGGTCCTGGCTCATCACATCCAGCTGCTCTTCACTGAAACCCAGCGCCTTGCCCACGTCGCGGATGGCGCTCTTGGGGCGGTAGCAGATGACGACGGCGGTCAGCGCAGCGCGATCGCGGCCATATTTTCCGTAGAGGTACTGGATCACCTCTTCGCGACGTTCATGCTCGAAGTCGACGTCGATATCAGGCGGCTCGTTGCGCTCGCGGCTGATGAAGCGCTCGAACAGCAAGGTGCTGCGGTCCGGGTCTACCGAGGTGACGTGCAGGCAGTAGCAGACCACGCTGTTGGCGGCCGAGCCACGCCCCTGGCAGAGGATCTGGATGCCGCGCGCGAACTGCACGACATCGGCGACGGTCAGGAAGTAGTGCTCGTAGCCCAGTTCCTCGATGAGTTCGAGTTCGTCCTCGATGCGGCGCTTGAACTTGTCAGGCACACCGCCTTTGGATTGGGGCCAACGCAGGTAGGCGCCTGCATAGGTGAGGTCGCGCAGATGCTGTCGCGGCGTGCGGTCGGCTGGCACGACCTCGCTTGGATACTGATAGCTGATCTCGTTGAGACTGAAGCTGCAGCGCGCCGCCACCTGCAGCGTCTCTCGCATCAGAGCTTCCGGATAGATGCGCGAAATCCGGTAGCTGCTGCGCAGATGTCGCTCCGCATTGGGCTGCAGGTCGAAGCCGCATTCCGCTACCGTGCGGCCCAGGCGGGTGGCCGTCATCACGTCCTGCAGGGCCTTGCGCGAGCGCACGTGGAAGTGCACATCGCCGGCCGCCACCAGCGGCAGGGCCGTCTGCTCGGACAGCGCCTGCAGACGCTGCAGCCACAGCGCGTCGCTGGCCTCGCGCATCAGCTCGACGGCGATCCAGGCGCGGCCGGCGAAATGGCGCAGCACCCAATGCGCGGCCGGCGCAAGCTCGACATCGGGGGCCTCGCGCGGCAGCACGAGCAGGGCCAGGCAGTCGGTCAGCTTCTCGGGCGCGATCTGGCGCCAGGGCAGCGTGTATTCACCCTTGACCGGGCTGGCGCGCCGCAGCCGGGTGATGAACTGGCTGAGGTTGCCGTAGCCATTCAGGTTCTGCGCGATCAGCACGAGCTTGAAGCGCGGCGTGCCGGCGTCGTCGCGGACGAGGAATTCGCTGCCGATCAGCAGCTTCATCAGCTGCGGTTGCTCGATGTCCTCGTCAGGCAGGCCGGCCTTTTGCGCCTCCTCCTTCAGCGCGTGATGTGCCGCCTCGCGCATTTCCCGCAATTGCTTRTGTGCGCGCACGACGCCGGCCAGTGAGCATTCGTCGGTGATGGCCAGGGCCTCATAGCCCAGCTCGCAGGCGCGCTCCACCAACTCGGTCGGCTCCGAGGCCCCGCGCAGAAAGCTGAAGGCCGACAGGCAGTGCAGTTCGGCGTAGCGCGGCAGGCCATCGCCCGCGCCGGGCAACGCGGACGAGGGTGGCCAGCCATCCGCCGCACGTCGCAGCTCGGCTTCCGAGTCAATGCCTTGCTGGCGCAGCATCGCCAGCCTCTCGTCGCGGTCTGACATGGGAGGCGTCATTGATGCACCCTTCGGCCTGCGGCCTGTCCCGCCAAGCGGGAGCGAGCTTGCTTGGGGCGGCCCTGCGCTGCGCTCATGCAAACACTCCGTGCAGGAACCAGCCGGGGACGGCGGATGCGGTCGATGAAGGCCGCTCGTGATAGACCCACAGCAGCCCGCGCGCGGCGCTGCGGTAGACGAAGTAGTCGCGCGCCTGCATGCCGCCGTGCCCCTCCCACCAGCCGGCTTCGACGCGGTGCGGCCCGCTGACCAGCGCCAAGGGGCCGCAGTAGATCGGCTGCTCGCGCGCATCGGAGCGCAGCGGCTGTGGTGGCTGGACGAGCCAGGTGGGTTGGGGGCCGGATGGGCGACGCTTGGGCGTGGGCGCTGGCGCAGGCCAGGCCCGCCAGCTCTGCATATGGTCCAGGCGATGGTCCTCGCGCAGCCGGCCTTCGCGCACATGAGCTGCGCCCAGGCGCACCGACAGCCGCTCCAGCAGCGCATTCGTCGTCGTGCGCTCGGCCGGGTCGGTGGGCCCGGGCAGCAGGCTGGCGCTGCTTTCCTCCAACGGCAGCACGGTGTCGGCGCTGAGGCTGATCTCGCCGGCTGGGGCGGCCAGTTCGGTGCGGGCCAGGTGCTCGCCCAGCAGGCGCGTCAGGCGGGTCAGGTCGCGTGTCGTGTCGGCGGTGGCGATGCTCAGCTCACCGCCGTCGGCCACATCCCGCGCGCGCATCGCGTCGTGCTGCCAGGCCAGGCGCAGCGTCCGCACGCCGGCGTGGTGAGCGGCGAGGAAGGCACAGAGCTGGCGCAGCAGGGTCTCGGCGAAATGCAGCAGCACGGGCGCATGCTCGACGCGGTAGGGCAGCTCCAACCGCGCGTCGAAGCGGTCGGGCAGGGTCAGCCACTCGTGCACTTCGGGCAGGTCGCCATAGGCCCGGTCCAGCGCCGTCAGCAGGGCCGGGCCGAAGCGCCGGGCCAGGGCCGGGCGCGGCAGCCGGCGCAGCTCGCCCAGGCGCGTGCAGCCCAGGCGGGCCAGCATGGCGTGATGGGCCTGGGCGGCGCTCAGGGCCGACAGTGGCAAGGCATCCAGGCGTTCGCTGTGGCGGCCCGGGTTGATGTCGGCGTTGCGAGCCAGGGCCAGCGCGCCCAGCGCTGTTGGCGCCCAGGCCATGGGGCCCAGGGCGAGCCCTGCCTCGGCCGCCTGCGCCTGCAGCCGCTGGCGCAGCGCCCGTGCGCCGCGGAACAGCTTCAGGCTGGTGGACACCTCGGCCACGACCGCCTCTTCCAGCCGCGCGACGCGCGGCGTGAGGCTCAGCGCCAGCCAGCCCAGGGCGTCGACATCGCCAGCCGGCGCATCAGACGTGCAGCACAGGGCGAGCCAGCGCATGCGCGTGCTCCGTTGGTGGGCTGACCGGGATCGGGGACGGCTGTGGTGCAGGCAGAGGCTTGCGCTTCGCCGCCGTCAGCAGAGGCTCCACAGCGCCCGGCACGGCGGGCAGTTGCAGCCAGCCCTCGTGCGCTGGCCCGCGGCGCTTGAGCAGATGCACGGCCAGCTCCCAGCCATCGCCGGGTTGCACGAGCAGGCGCAGCGGCGCGGCCGAGGACTGCTGCTGCGCGCGCTCCGGCCGCATCAGGAAGGCCGGCGCATCGGAGCTCAGCGCATTGACCTGCAGCCGCCGGATCTGCTCGGGCCTGGCCTCGGGTAGCCAGGCCAGCACGGCCACGCGCGACTTGATGGCCTGCTCGGCGGCCCAGAGTGCTTGAGCCGGCGTGCCGGCCTCCACCCAGATCAGCGCCGAGGGCGGCAGGCCCAGGGCCTGCAGGCCCGGCAGATGCGGCGTGTGCGGTGGATTGATGAGCAGCAGCGAACGCAGCGCCGGCGTGGCCGCACGCCCGCGACGGCCCGGGGCAGCCGCCGGCAAGGCCTGGGCGGCCCACCAGCCGCGCAGGGCCGGCGCCAGCAGCCGCCACTCCAGCACGCCGGGTTGTGGCGTCAGCAGCTCGGTGACGGCCTGCAGCGGCCAGCCGCCTCCCGGCAACTCCGCGTCCAGCGCTGCGAAGCCGCTGGCCAGCGTCGGGTCGGCGGTGGTGCTCAGGCTGCTGCCGCGCCACAGCCGCCCCTGCAGCCGCGCGTCATCCAGCGGCAGGCGACCGAGAGGCGGCGGAACAGTGGGGGTGGACGTGGCGACGGCGGCGGGCAACATGGCCGGAAGACAGATGGGGCGGAGGGAAGAAACCGGAGCTTGAATGAGACCACAATACTGTATGGACATCCAGTATTTTCCGCCTATCGATCGGGCCCAGCCGCTAGCATTTCACGTCTTCTCGGGAGAGCCACCATGCAACTTGCCCCGTTGATCTGTGTCCAGGATGTGGCCGCCAGCAGCCTTTGGTATCAACGCCTGCTGGGCGCCCAGAGTGGTCATGGCGGCGCCGAATATGAGCGCCTGAACGACGCCGACGGGCGCCTGCTGCTGCAACTGCACCGCTGGGACGTCGACCACGACCACGGGCCGCTGGGTGACCCGGCGCTGCCCCATGGCAACGGCGTGCTGCTGTGGTTCGAGCTGCCGGGCTTCGATGCCGCCGTGGCGCGTGCTGAAGGCCTGAACGTCGACGTCGTCAGGCCCAAGCGCTGGAGCGAGAACGGCAACTGGGAGTTCTGGCTGCGTGACCCCGACGGCTACGCAGTGGTGCTGACCAGCCCCTTGCCCTGATGATGCGCCCCAGCTTGCAGGAGATTTCTCGATGCCGATGAACGACTACCTGGTGCTCTCCCGTGGCCAGTGGGATGCCGACGCCCGCCCCCAGGCCGTGCAGGGCGCCATCGACGCCTTCTACGTCTGGTACGAGCAAGGCCTGGCCGCGGGCCGTCTCAAGCCGGGCAGCCGCCTGGAACCCGGCATTCGCGTCGTGGCCAAGAGCGGCCTCATCACCGACGGCCCCTTTGCCGAGACCAAGGAATGGGTCGGCGGCTACTGGTTCATCGTCGCCGAGACGCTGGAGCAGGCCGCGGCGATTGCGGCCGAGAACCCCTGCCTGCAGTTTGGCCTGACCATGGAAATCCGCCCGCTGGATGCCTCCCGCGCCGATGTGGCGGTGGCCACCAACGAGACACCTTCGACGTGGCGTTAGGCGAAGCCGTCGCCGTCGAAGTTCACCGCGTCTTCGTCCCGCGTCAGCGTCGGCGCCGCGTCCTTGGGCTTCATCGCCTCCAGCTGCTCGCGCAGCTTGGCGACCTGGTCCAGCCAGTAGTTGGGCGTGCCGAACCAGGGGAAGGCGAGCGGGAAGGCCGGGTCGCCCCAGCGGCGCGCCAGCCAGGCGCTGTGGTGGATCATGCGCATGGTGCGCAGCGGCTCGATGAGGCGCAGTTCGCGGTCGTCGAATTCGGCGATCTGCTCGTAGCCATCCAGCACGGCATTGAGCAACTGGCGTGAGGCCTCCGGCTCGCCGGGCAGCAGCATCCACAAATCCTGCACGACCGGGCCGGTGACGGCGTCGTCCAGGTCGACGAAATGCGGTCCGCGGTCGGGTGTCCACAGGATGTTGCCGGGGTGGCAGTCGCCGTGCAGGCGCGTGAGTTGCAGGTCGGGCAGGCTGTCGAAGGCGGCCTGGATGGCATCGATGCAGCGACGCGCGGCCTCGTCCCAGGAGGGGGCGATCTCGGGTGGGATGGCGTCGTTGTTGATGAGCCAGTCGCGCGCCGCCTGGGCGGGCGCCGCACTGGCCCAGGCCAGGCGCTCGGCAAAGGGCTTCTGGCGGCCCACGCCGTGCAGGCGGGCCAGCAAGCGGCCGATCCAGCGCAGTACGTCGGGGTCTTCCAGCTCGGGGCCGCGGCCGCCCTGGCGGGGCGTGACGGCCAGGCGCTGTCCTTGGTAGTGGAAGAGGGTGGAGCCACCCTCCAGCGTCCATGGCGCCGCCACGGGCACCTCGGCGGCGGCGAGCTCGGTGGCGAAGGCGTGCTCCTCCAGGATCTGCGCATCGCTCCAGCGCGCTGGCCGGTAGAACTTGGCTACGGCCGCACCGCCGTCCTCCAGATGCAGCATCAGCACGCGGTTCTCGAAGGAGTTGAGCTGCAGCAGCCGGCCGTCGGCGCGCAGGCCGGCGGCGTCCAGGGCATCCAGCATGAACTCCGGCGTCAGGTCGCCGAAACTGAGATCAGGGGTCGTGTCATGCATCCGGCGAGTGTCGCCGGACTGCGCCAACCCTAGCTGCGGCGCGGACGCTGGGTCGCGTAGCGCGGGGCATCGACGACGACACCGACGACATCGTCCATCATGGCCTCCTCGTCGGCGTCATCCAGCACCGGCAGGCTGCGCGGGTTGTAGCGCGCCGGATCGAGGTTGCGCGAGGGCAGGCGGCGCTGCGACTGCGGTGCCGCCGGGTGGCTCGGCATGCGCCCATGGCGAGGCTCGCGGTCGCGGTCGCGCTCCCCATAGCCGTCGGTGTTGCCGCCGAAGACGCCGGCGTCCTGCCACAGCGGCAGGGGTTGGGAGAACTGGCCCCAGTCGCTGCCGAACTCGTCCTCGCTGCTGCTCGAGCGGCGCCGTGACAGGCCCGACGAGGCGGCTGGTGCCGGCAGCGGGCCGCGCGAATTGCTGCTCTGGGGCACGAGGAGCTGGAGTTCGGCGACGCTGGGCAACTGGTCCATGGCGCAGCGCAGATAGCGCACGCGGCAGGCGGACAGCACGGCGTGCTTGATCTGCAGGCTGCGTGGCGTGACGCCGCGCTCACCTTCGAGGTCGATGGCGGCCAGCACGCGACCGTTGGGGCTGCAAATGGCGAAGGTCACATGGGAAGCGCCAAGCAGATCGAACCAGTAGCGGACCTCTTTGGCCTCGGTCGGCTGGCAAAACCGCACCAGCGGCAGCTTGGACAGCACGACGTGGTGGGGCAGGGCCTCGCGCAGCAGGCGGAAGACGCGGCGCTCGTCGGTCGTGAACACCGGCCGTGCCGTGAGTGACCACTCCGCCGGCAGGCCTTTATTGGCGTACGCAGGCCGACGCAGCGCCCAGATCAGGCTGATGGCCAGACCCAGGACGCAAACAGCCAGCGCGGCGATCCAATAGATGGCGTACGGCATATCCCTCAGGGATTTCGGCGGGGAGACGCCAGCGTTGTTTTCTCGCGGCGCAATGGTCGGGCAATGTAGCGCAACGTCCCTAAAAGACATTACTCGCTAGTCCCGATTCCCCCGGGCCTGAGGGGGAGCAGGCCTGGGAAAACGGTCGTTATCCCGTCATTTATTCCTTGGCGGCGCGACCCGGGGATTCGAAATGGGCTTTGACCTCGGCAACGCTGTCGACGAACTCGCTCAGCACCTGAGCCTGGCGCTTGAACTGGAAATCCAGTTCGCCCAGATGACGCTCCAGCGCCTGTTCGACCTGGGAGGTGAACGAATCGGGCGGCAGGCGCAGATAGGCCGCCGATTCGCCGCCATCCCGCTCGACGATGGCACCGGCCGCCGCGGCGATGCGCAGCATGGGACGGTTTTCGCTGAGGGCGTGGATGAAGAGGGTGTCGACGCCGCGATTGCGGGCGTGCAGGCCGGCGGCATCGAAAAGGCGCCGGCCCAGGCCGCGGCTGCGCGACTGCGGCAGCACGGAGACGCCGAATTCGGCCATCGCGCGGTCGGGCTCGCCGCCGATCAGTGGCTGGGCATAGGCCAGATGGGCCAGGGCGATCAGTTGCAGGCGGCGGTTGAAGATGCCTAGCACTTCGTCACGGGCAAAGTCGATGCTGAGGGCGTACTTGCGGATCTGCTCGTCCGAAGCCGGATAGCCGAAGCGCAGATAGCGGTCCTGCGGCTCCAGCGCCAGCAGGTGGTCGATGATGCGGCGGCGATGGCGGCGAGCCAGGGAGCGGATGGGCACCCAGGTCGACAAGCGCTCCAGCGCGGCGCGCGCATTGGCCAGCGGGCCAGCCGATTCGGGCGGGGGCGCGGCCGGCACATTCGGGTCGGGGCCAAAAGCCGACAACTCATGATCCCAGTCCGCTGCGGGCTCGGCGGGCGGGTTGTCAGGGGCGATGGGCGGGGTTTTGGGCATGAGGTGGCCTTGCATGGCCTGTGCCAAGGTTAACGCCCTGCGCGCTTTCAAACCAAGGGCTTCGCTGCTACACTCGTGGGCTTTTCCGTCAAAGGCTGCGGGAAAGAGCCGTGTTGAGAGGCTGTGCATCAGACACAAGCACCGAGACCGGTCGAAGTTCAGCCATCTATTGCCGGTTTCAGCAGTTTGAGACCGGCGCAGCGAAAGCACTCTCATGAAGACCTTCAGCGCCAAGCCGGCCGAAGTGACGCACGAGTGGTTTGTGATTGACGCCACCGACAAGGTGCTCGGACGTGTTGCCAGCGAAGTGGCACTCCGTTTGCGCGGCAAGCACAAGGCCATTTACACGCCTCACGTGGATACCGGTGATTTCATCGTCATCGTCAATGCCGAAAAGCTCCGTGTCACGGGCAACAAGGCCACCGACAAGGTGTACTACCGTCACAGCGGCTTCCCCGGCGGCATCTACGCCACGAAGTTCAAGGACATGCAAGCCAAGCACCCCGGCCGCGCGCTGGAAAAGGCCGTCAAGGGCATGCTGCCCAAGGGCCCGCTCGGTTACGCCATGGTCAAGAAGCTGAAGGTCTACGCAGGCCCGACGCACCCGCATACCGCCCAGCAGCCCAAGGCTCTCGAGATCTAAGGAACGGCCATGATCGGAAACTGGAATTACGGTACGGGCCGTCGCAAGTCGTCGGTCGCTCGCGTCTTCATGAAGAAGGGCACGGGCCAGATCATCGTCAACGGCAAGTCCATCGACACCTACTTTGGTCGTCAGACCTCGATCATGATCGCCAAGCAGCCCCTGCTGCTGACGAACAATGGCGAAGCCTTCGACATCAAGGTGAACGTGCACGGTGGTGGCGAATCGGGTCAAGCCGGCGCGCTGCGCCTGGGCATCACCCGCGCGCTGATCGACTACGACGCAACCCTGAAGCCCGACCTGAGCCGCGCCGGCTTCGTCACGCGTGACGCGCGTGAAGTCGAGCGTAAGAAGGTCGGCCTGCACGGCGCTCGCCGCAGGAAGCAGTTCAGCAAGCGTTAATTTCTACGCTGCTCCAGCAAAAGGCCGCTCCAAGCGGCCTTTTGTTTTTGGGCCGACAATCCCCATATCCCTCTCTGGACAGATTCACAGGAGCCCGCCATGAGCGCCGTGCTTGATACCCCCGTCACTGACATCCCCGTGCCCCTGGTGTTCACCGACAGCGCCGCCGACAAGGTGCGCGATCTGGTGGCCGAGGAAGGCAACCCGGACCTGAAGCTGCGTGTCTTCGTGCAGGGCGGCGGTTGCTCCGGCTTCCAGTACGGCTTCACCTTCGACGAGGCCGTCAACGAAGACGACACGCAGATGCAGAAGAATGGCGTGACGCTGCTGATCGATTCGATGAGCCTGCAATACCTGATGGGCGCCGAGATCGACTACAAGGAAGACCTGCAGGGCGCCCAGTTCGTCATCAAGAACCCGAACGCCACGACGACCTGCGGCTGCGGCTCCAGCTTCTCGGTCTGAGCGTGCACTGACCGCCTTTACGAAAACCGCCTCCGGGCGGTTTTTTGCTTTCTGAGCCATGGCATCTCCCTTGCTCACGCCCGACCTCCAGCAAGACCGCGACCAGCGCATGCTGTTGTGGCTGGTGGCCCTGGGCTTCTTCATGCAGACGCTGGACGCCACCATCGTCAACACCGCCCTGCCGGCGATGGCGGCCAGCCTGGGCGAGAGCCCGCTGCGCATGCAGTCCGTCGTCGTCGCCTATTCGCTGACGATGGCCATGCTGATCCCGGCCTCGGGATGGATGGCCGACCGCTTCGGCACGCGCCGCATCTATGTCGGCGCGATCGCGCTGTTCGTGCTGGGCTCGGTGCTGTGCGCGGTTGCCGGCAATCTGACCGGTCTGGTCGCCGCGCGTGTCGTCCAGGGCATGGGTGGCGCGCTGCTGCTGCCAGTCGGGCGCCTCGTCGTGCTGAGGACCTTCCCGCGCGAGCGCTTCCTGCAGGCGATGAGCTTCGTCGCCGTCCCCGGCCTCGTCGGCCCGCTCATCGGGCCGACCCTGGGCGGCTGGCTCGTCGAGGTGGCGTCCTGGCACTGGATCTTCCTCATCAATGTGCCGGTCGGCGTCGTCGGGGCCCTGGCGACGCTGCGCTACATGCCCGTGCCGGCGCCGGTCTCCACGGGGCGCTTCGACCTGCCGGGATACCTGATGCTCGCCTTCGGCATGATGGCGCTGTCGCTGGCCCTGGACGGACTGTCCGGCCTGGGCCTGCGCCAGGCCTCCGTCCTCGTGCTGATGATCTTCGGTCTCGCCAGCCTGACGGCCTACTGGCTGCATGCGCTGCGCCGACCGGACCCGCTGTTCTCGCCAAGACTCTTTCAGGTCGGCTCCCTGCGCATCGGCCTGCTGGGCAATCTGTTCTCGCGCCTGGGCAGCTCCTGCATGCCCTTCCTGATCCCGCTGCTGCTGCAGGTGACCATGGGCTACTCGCCCGCCCAGGCCGGCATGATGATGTTGCCCGTCGCCCTCGCCAGCATGTCGATGAAGAAGCTGACGACGCCTTTGATCACGCGCCACGGTTACCGCCGCGTGCTGACCGTCAACACGCTGCTGGTGGGCCTGACCATGGCCAGCTTCGTGTTTTCGTCACCGGATCAGCCCCTGGCCGTGCGCCTCGTGCAGCTGGCCCTGTTCGGCGCGGTGAACTCCATGCAGTTCACGGCGATGAACACGCTGACGCTGAAGGACCTGGAGCCCACCATGGCCAGCAGCGGCAACAGCCTGCTGTCCATGGTGCAGATGCTGGCCATGGGCATGGGTGTCGCGGCGGC
This sequence comes from Roseateles sp. P1_C1_2, assembly GCF_056406535.1. Lineage (NCBI taxonomy): Bacteria > Pseudomonadati > Pseudomonadota > Betaproteobacteria > Burkholderiales > Sphaerotilaceae > Roseateles > Roseateles sp. P1_C1_2. The sequence goes on along the minus strand of NZ_JBFUAB010000028.1, from coordinate 92,727 downwards.
GGGCGCGGTGCTGGCGGCCTTCACGGCCCACTTCGGCATGGATGGTGTGCAGACCTTGCAAACCTTCCGCGCCACCTTCGCCTGCATGGCCTTGATCACCATCGCCTCGGCCGGCATCTTCTGGCAGCTGGCGCCCGCCGACAGCGGGCCCGGAAAATCCGTGACGTCGCCGCCTGAAGCCTAGCCAGGCGAGTGCCGCCCGGCCGGATTCATTTGGCCACGTCGTTGGGCGAGGCCGGCAGGATGGGCCTCAGCCAGCCGAACAGCGGCGGCTCGCCGTGCCGGAACTCGTTGATCATGTTGAGGTCCGTGATGACGCCAGGCGGATCACCGGCAGGCTGGCGGCGCAGATAGTCGCGCGCTTCGATCAACGGCGTGTCCAGCAGGCGCCGCGCGACGGCCGACTCGGCGAACAAGGCGTCGGGGAACGTCGGCTGGCCCAGCGTGCGGCAGGCGCGCAGCACCGCTTCGGCATCGGGCCTGCGCTGCAGCGGCCGGTCGCTCATGTAGGCGAAGTTGACGTAGCGCGCCACATGCTGGAAGACATCGAGGGCGGTGGCGTAGGCGTCCAGGCTGTCGGTCGTGTTCATGGCCACGATGCCGCCGGGGGCCAGATGCCGTGACATCTCCTGCAGGTATTCGCGTGACATCAGCAGGCTGGTATAGGCCCGCCAGTGGAAGGTGGTGTTCTGGAAGATCAGGTCGTAGCGGGCCTCCCGGTGGGCCCGCAACCAGCGCCGGCCGTCGTCGAAATGCAGCTTGACGCGCGGATCGTTCAGCAGTGGCGCCACGTTGGGGTGGCTGGCGATGAGGTCCCGGTAGCCGGGGTTGATCTCGACGACGTCAACCTGCTCGATGCCTGGGACGCCCAGGATCGCCTGCGTCCAGGCGCCTGTGGACAGGCCGATCACCAGCACGCGCTTCGGCCCGGGGTGCAGCACCGCCATCAGATAGGCCCGGTCTAGCATGTTGGAGTTCAGGGTCATGTCCACGTTCACGCGGCCGTCGTAGGCGTTGCCCCCGTAGGTGATGTCGCCGTCCTCGTGCACGAGGGTGTGCAGGATGCCGTGCTTGTTCTGGATCAGCTGGCGGATCGGTCGCGTGTCCTCCACATCGGTGGCGGCCTTCTGGATGACCGGCAGGGGCAGGATCACCAGCACGGCGCCCAGGCTCAGCAGCAGCGCCGGCAGCGTGAACCAGCTGCGCTGGCGCTGCGGTGCGGCGCTCAGGCAGACCAGGGCCAGCGCGGCGGTGCCGGTGGCCACGACGGCCCAGGCACTCTCGACAGTCAGCAGGTCCAGCAGCCAGAAGCCCGTGATCAGCGGCCCCAGGGCCGACCCCATCACATTGGCCAGATAGACCTTGGACACCGAGCGCCCCAGCGCTTCTCGCGAGGTGTTGGAGCCGAGGTGGTGCACGATGGGAAAAAGCACGCCTTTGGCGCCGGCCGTCAGCGCGATCAGCAGCAGCAGCGCAGCCAGGCGCAGCGGCGTGTAGCCCAGCAAGGGCGCGGCCAGTTGCAGCGCGATGATGTCCAGGGCCGCGGCCCAGCTCAGCACGCGGGCCGCGGACGCCAGCAACTGCGTGCTGCGTTCGCAGATGCGCCGCCCGATGACGGAGCCGGCAGAGATGCCCACCAGGAAGGCCACGAGCACCAGCGCGAAAGCCTGGGGCCGCCCCTGCTGGCCGAAGCTCAGCAGGCGCACCCAGAGGATCTCCTGGCTCAGCGACAGCAGGCCGACGCTGAAGGACAGCAGCAGGGCGAGGCGGCGCATCAGGCAGCCTTTCCGCGCAGGTTCAGCGCCACCACCGCGCTGGCCGCTGCGTTCAGCCCCGCCGCGAGCCAGACGACCTGGCGCAGGTCCAGCCAATACAGCAGCACGAAGCCGATCGCAAAGGCGCCGCAGGCCGCGCCCAGCGTGTTGATGAAGTACAGCGTGCCGGTGGACACGCCGACATTGCCCGAGCGCTGCCAGCCGTGGGCGACCAGCATGGGCAGCGTCGCGCCCATGCAGACGGTGGGCAGGATCAGCAGCGCAAAGCTCAGCGCGGCGGCCGCCGGGCGCGACAGTCCGGCGAACAGCGTGGCACAGGCCTGCAGCAGGTCCACGCTGGCCAGGCCATACAAGGCGATCAAGGCCTCGAAGACGCAGAAGGCGGCCAGGATGCGGTGGGGCCAGCGGTCGGCCAACTGCCCCCCCAGCACCGCGCCCACGCCCAGGCCCAGCATGAAGGTCGAGACGATGATGGTGACCGACTCGATGTCGACCCCGACGACGACGAACAGCAGGCGCTGCCAGGCCAGTTGGTAGACCAGGGCGGCAAAGCCGGACAGGAAGAACGCGGCCGCGACCGGTGCTGTCGTGGCACGGAAACTGGGGCTCAAGCGCGTACTCCGTGAGGTGGGGCGCGCATGCTAGCGCGACGGTGAGCCCCGGCTCAGGCTGGGTGCAGCGCGCCGAGCACGCGCAGCCCGGCTGCACCGGTAACACTTGGCAGATTGCCGGGCAGGCGTGCGATGAATCGATTCGCCAGCCAGGCAAAGGCGGCGGCCTCGACCTGGTCGACCGGCAGGCCGCGGTCGGCACTGCTCTGCACGGCCACACCGGGCAGCAGGGCCGCCAGGCGCTGCATTAGCCGGCCATTCAAGGCGCCGCCGCCGCAGGCGATCAAGGTCTGGGCCTTTGGCATGCTGGCTTGCAAGGCGTCGGCGACGCAGCGGGCGCTGAGTTCCAGCAGCGTGGCCTGCACATCCTCCGGCGCGAGGCCGGGCGTGAGCTTCGCGTCCAGCCAGCGCAGATGGAAGAGATCCCGTCCCGTGCTCTTGGGCGGCGGCAGCGCGAACCAGGGCTCGGCCCGCAATGCCGCAAGCAGTTCGGGCAGTACCCGGCCGGTTGCTGCCCAGGCGCCATCGGCGTCATAGGCCAGGCCGCGGTGGCGGGCGATCCAGCCGTCCATCAGGCAGTTGGCCGGGCCGCAGTCGAAGCCACCGGTGCGACCATCGGCAAAGAGCAGGCTGAGGTTGCTGATGCCGCCGAGATTGAGCGCCGCCGTGTCCCGGCCCGCGGCGCCGAAGACAGCGCGGTGGAAGGCCGGTACCAGCGGCGCACCCTGGCCGCCGGCGGCCACGTCGCGGCTGCGCAGGTCGCAGATGACGGCGATACCGGCCTGCTCGGCCAGCAGGGCGCCGTTCAGCAACTGGCTGGTGTAGCCGTCGAAACCGTCGGGGCGGTGGCGCACCGTCTGGCCATGGGCGCCGATCGCGCAAACCTGTTCGCGCGGCGTGCGGGTGGCCTCCAGCAGTTGGGAGACGACATCGGCGTAGGCGCGGGCGACGGCGTTGGCCGCCAGCGCGGCGCGGTGCAGTTCGTTGTCGCCGGGCGTGTTCAGCGCCAGCAGTTCGTCGCGCAGCGCGTGGCTGAAGGGAGCATGCACATGGCCGGTGACGACCAGGGCCTCGGCGTCGAAGAGAACGCCATCAACGCCGTCGAGCGAGGTGCCCGACATCAGCCCGATGTAGAGCTGGCGGGCGTCAGTCGGCGGCAGAGACGCCATCCATCGTTTCGGCGACGGCCAGCTGGGTCTTGACGCTGGCGACGGTCTGCAGGAACTGCGACTTGGCGTAGCCCGGCAGAGTGACGGCCTCGGAGGCTTTCGCGATGGTGCGCGGGTCCATGTGGCGGCCACCGACGCGGAACTCGAAGTGCAGATGCGGGCCTGTGGCCCAGCCAGTGGAGCCGACGGCGCCCAACTTCATGCCCTGTTCGATGCGCTGGCCCTTCTTGACATCGATGCGGCTCAGGTGGGCGTAGACCGTGCTGCGGTCGCCGCTGTGGCGCACCTGCACGACATTGCCGAAGCCGTTCTGCCAGCCGGCCATCTCGACGGTGCCGTCACCCACCGAGCGCACGGCCGTGCCGGTCGGCGCGCCGTAGTCGACGCCGTTGTGCTGGCGCCAGGTGTTCATGATGGGGTGCAGGCGCATCGCGAAGCCGCTGGTGATGCGCGAGAACTCCATCGGGCTGGCCAGGAAGGCGCGGCGCTTGCTCGTGCCGTCAAAGCCGAAGAAGCTGCTCTTGCCGGTGGCGTTGTCCTTGAAATAGACGGCCGAGTAGGTGCGGCCGTTGTTCGTGAACTCGCCGGCCAGCAGGCGGCCGACGCCGCCGTCCCAGGTGATGGCTTCGCCGTCGGCCGTCAGCGTCTCGTAGACGATGCTGAAGCGGTCGCCCTTGCGCAGCTCGCGGTGGAAGTCGATGTCGCCGGAGAACATGTCGGCCATCTGCGAAGCGATGGCGTCGGGGATGTTGGCGTCATCCGTCGCGGCGAACAGCGAGGTGCGGATCGTGCCGCTGCCCAGGGCCACCTGGGCCTGCAGAGGTGCCGTCTCGGTGCGCGCGGTGAAGCGGTTGCCCACGCGCTCGATGGTCAGGCGGGTGAAATGACTTCCCTGCTGCTCGGCCTTCTCGGCGGGCGAGCGCACGACGATCTTCTCCACCTGGCCCGAAGCATCGGCCGTCAGGTGGACCATCTTGCCAGCGCGGCCCTGCAGCACGCGGCGGCCCAGCGGGTCGGCGCGCAGGAAGGCGGCAGCCGCGGGGTCGAAGGCGCCGGCGCGCTTGAGCAGGCTGTCGGGGGTGTCGCTGGAGCGGGTGGCTTCGGCGCGGGTCAGGCCGATGGCGTGGGCGGCCAGCTCATCGAGTTGACTCTCGATGTCGGGCGTGGCGAGGGTTTCGACCAAGGTGCGCTTGGGCAGCTCGGCGGCATCGGGGGCCAGCGGCGCAATGCCGAAGGCGGTCACGGCAAAGCAGCTCAGCAGACCGACGACGGTGGCCGTCAGTGCGCGCGGGTGCCGGGCGGCAAAGGCCTCGGCGCGCTGCAGGCTGGCTTGGACTTGCTGAAGACGATTCTGAACGGTCACTCTCAGTTTCCCGGGGTTGTCGCTGGGGCAATCCCGGCCGAGCCGGTTCCGCGCGCAGGCCGCTCGTGGGCGGCCCTTAAAATCCCTGGATTGGTTGTGTTGAAACAACACCCCCAAAACGAAGGGTGAATTCTAACGGCTTTGTCCTACCTGGCATGCCGGTTAACCCCGATGGATCAATAACTTAACGTTTCGTCTGGTTAGCTGCCAGGCGCCGATGCGCCATGTCCGACGCTCCGCAATTCCCCATCACCGATGCCGTTCTCGAAGCCCTGGCCGTCACGCGCCGCGGCGTGGACGAGCTGCTGCCAGAGGCGGAGTGGACCAAGAAGCTGGCCCGCTCGGCCGCCACCGGCGTGCCGCTGCGCATCAAGCTGGGCCTGGACCCGACGGCCCCCGACATCCACGTCGGTCACACGGTGGTCTTGAACAAGATGCGCCAATTGCAGGACCTGGGCCACCAGGTCATCTTCCTGATCGGCGACTTCACCTCGCTGATCGGCGACCCGTCCGGCCGCAACGCCACCCGCCCGCCGCTGACCAAGGAGCAGATCCAGGCCAACGCCGAGACCTACTACGCCCAGGCCAAGCTGGTGCTGGACCCGGCGCGCACCGAGATTCGCTACAACTCCGAGTGGAGTGAGCCGCTGGGCGCGGCCGGTATGATCCAGCTGGCCAGCAAGTACACCGTGGCCCGCATGATGGAGCGCGACGACTTCACCAAGCGCTTCGCGGCCCAGACGCCGATCTCGGTGCACGAGTTCCTCTACCCGCTGATGCAGGGCTATGACTCGGTGGCGCTGAAGAGCGACCTGGAGCTGGGCGGCACCGACCAGAAGTTCAACCTGCTGATGGGCCGCCACCTGCAGCAGGAATACGGCCAGGAGCCGCAGTGCATCCTGACCATGCCGCTGCTGGAGGGCCTGGACGGCGTCGAGAAGATGTCCAAGTCCAAGAACAACTACATCGGCATCACGGAAGCGCCGAACACCATGTTCGCCAAGATCCTGTCGATCAGCGACGTGCAGATGTGGAAGTGGTTCGAGCTGCTGTCCTTCAAGTCGCTGGCCGAGATCGCTGCGCTGAAGGCTGAAGTGAGCGGTGGCCGCAACCCGAAGGACGCCAAGGTCATGCTGGCCAAGGAGATCACGGCGCGCTTCCACAGTGCCGCGGCGGCGGATGCAGCCGAGGCCGACTTCAACAACCGCGCCAAGGGCGGCATTCCGGACGACATCCCCGAGGTGCAGCTCAGCGGCGCGCCGATGGGCCTTGCCCAGGTACTGAAGGCGGCCGGCCTCGTCGCTTCGACCGGCGAAGGCCTGCGCATGGTGGAGCAGGGTGGCGTGCGCCGTTCGGGTGAAGTGATCTCCGACAAGGGGCTGAAGCTCGATGCTGGCGAGCATGTGCTGCAGGTCGGCAAGCGCAAGTTCGCGCGGGTCGTGCTGAGCTGAGCATCCGGCAGACAGCCTTTCGCCGCCACCCGCTGGCGATTCCCGCCACGGGCTGTCCATTCGTCGCAAGCCGTTCGCCCCGAGGGCGAGGTATCCGCACAGTCCAGGCATCGCAACACCCACCGGATGCCGCCCATGACTGCCTCTTCCATCCCCTTCTGGCCCTTCGCTGTGCTTGCCGGTCTCGTCATGCTGGGCTATCGCCAGTCGCGTGACCGTGTCGTCCGACCCGGCATGCTCGCCAAGATCGCCCTGGCCATGCTGGCCCTGTCGCTGTATGGCGTCACGACGGCCTTCGGCGCGCACATGGTGCCCGTGCTCGCCTGGGCCACGGCCTTTGCGGCCGCCGTCTTCATTGGCGGCCCGCTGTTGGCACCGCGCGGCCTGGCCAAGGAAGGCGCCGCCGTGCGCATGCCCGGCAGCTGGGTGCCGATGGGCCTGATGCTCGGCATCTTCATGACCAAGTTCGGCCTGGGCTTCGCTACCGGCATGGGCGCCCATGTGCTGCAGGAAGTCTGGTTCATCGCCATGGTGAGCGCGGCCCTGGGGCTGTTCAGCGGCGCCTTCGCGGCCCGGGCCACGGCGGTGCACCGCTTCGTCCGCGCGGCCTGACTTCCCCGGCGCATCAAAAAAGGGAGGCCGCGGCCTCCCTTTTTGTTTTACGGCTTGACCGGCCGCAGATACGGCCCCGGCTTCACCTCCCTGACCGGCTCCGCGGCGATGCGCCGCTTCAGCTCGGCGATGGCGGCATCGAGCTGCGCGTCGTGCCCCATCGCCGTCGCCCGTGGCAGGTTGTCGACCTCGATGTCCGGCGTCACGCCGACGCCCTCGACGAGGAAGCGCCCCTCGGCGTCCATCTGCCCCGTCTCGGCGGCACGCATGATGCCGTTGTCGATGAGGCGGTTCTGGTCGGACAGCCACACGCCCGCGCCCGAGCTGCGCTTGCCGATGACGGGGCCGAGCTTGAGGCGCTTGAAGCCTTCGGCGAAGGTCTCGCCGTCGCTGTAGGTGTCCTCGTTCATCAGCACCACCGTGTGGCCGCGGTAGACGTTCTGCATATTGGCGTAGACCGGTGCGCCGCCGGGTGAACGCGGCTGCCAGAAGGCCCAGGCGCGGCGCAGCAGCTTCTCCAGGATCCAGCTGTCGATGTTGCCGCCGTTGTTGTAGCGCACGTCGATGATGAGGCCGTCGCGGTCGCTGGCGGCGTAGAACTCGCGCACGAAGTCGGCGATGTCGGCCGCGCCCATGGCGCGCAGATGCACATAGCCGATGCGGCTCTGGCCGGCCTGCTCGACGGCCTTGGCGCGGCTGACGCGCCAGTCGTTGTAGCGCAGCTGGTTCTCGCGCGTCTGGGCCACCGGCGTGACGATGCGCTGCACGGTCTTGTCGCCCTGCTTGACCTCGATCAGCACCTGGCGGCCGGCCTGGCCGCGCAGCAGCTCCAGGAGGTGCGGTGCGGCGGCCGTCGGGCGGCCGTTCACGCTCGTGATGACGTCGCCGACCTTCAGGCCCAGACCCGGCGCGGCCAGCGGCGGTGCCTCGGCGGGCAGTTCGGCTTCATGCGCGTAGATCGCCTCGATGCGCCAGCCATCGGGCCCGCGCGCGAAGCGGCCGCCGAGGCCGGCAAGACCCGGTTCGTCCGGCGCCGGGCGGGTGTCGCCGGCGCCGACCTGGCTGTGCAGGGCGCCCAGCTCGCTGACCATCTGCGCCATCAGCTCGGCCAGTTCGAAACGGTCCGTCACGCGGTCCACCAGCGGCTCGTACTTGGCGCGCACGGCCGTCCAATCGACGCCGTGCATCTTGACGTCGTAGAAGTGGTCGCGGTGCAGGCGCCAGGCGTCGGCAAACATCTGCTTCCACTCCGCGCGTGGCTGGGTGGCGATCTGCCAGTCGCTCCAGCGCACCTGCAGCTTGGCGGTTTCGGCCGGCAGCTTGGGCGCCGCCTCGACGATGAGCACCTCGGGCGCGCCCTGACCCTGGTTGCGCACCAGCATCAGCTTCTTGCCGTCGGCACTGATGTCGTAGGCGCGCACATCGTGGGCCAGGATCTCGGCCGGGCCGCCCTGGTTGTCGACGGCGATGGACTTGAGCTGGGTCTTGCGGTCCAGGTCCTGGTCCAGGAACCACAGACGCTTGCCGTCCGCGCGCAGCGCCCGGTAGCTCCCGGCCGGCGTGGGCAGCTCGTACAGGCGCGCCGCCAGGCCTTCATAGACGATGGCTGGCTTGCCCTTCTTGTCGGCCGCCGGCTTCTTGTCGTCCTTGGCGTCCTTGGTGTCCTTTGCATCAGGCTTGCGCTCGGTCGGATCCTTGTCGGTGGCCTTCTTGTCCTCGGCGCGCTGCTCGTCGGCCTTCTTCTCGGTGACCGATTCGAGTTCGTCCTTGGCCGCGAACGGCGAGCGCAGGCCCGGCTGCAGGGCCAGCGCATAGAGCTTGCTGCGGAAACCGAAGAACGGTCCCGTGTTGCGGTCGCCCCAGGGGCTGCCATTGCCGGTCGTCGCGAAGTTGCGGTTGGACGCGAAGTACAGCCATTGCCCGTCCGGGCTGAAGGTGGCGCTGTCGCTGTCGTAGCGGTCGCTGGTCAGCGTGTGGGTGCGGCCGTCGGCGGTGCTGTAGAGCTGCAGCTGGCTGCGGTCGGCATGGCGCAGCGACAGCGTCCAGGCCAGGGCCTGGCCATCGGGGCTCCAGCCCTGCAGCTGGGGCGTCTCGCCGAGGCCGCTGCGGGCGACTTCCTTGGTGGCTGATTTGTCCTTGGGGGCCTTCAGGTCGGTCAGCCAGATGCGGCCTTCCTTGTCCGTGTGCGCCAGCCAGCGGCCGTCGGGCGAGGGCAGCAGGTCGCGGCGCTGGGTCGTGGCGCCACTGGTGATGCGCTCGGGCTGGCCGTTGCCATTGGCGGCGAAGCGCCAGATCTCGGTCTCGCCGCTGAAGTCGCAGGTGGCGAAGACGCTCTTGCTGTCGCTGCTGAACTCGCCCTTCTTGCAGCGGCCATCGACGGGCTGCTGCAGCTCGGCGCGGCGCAGCTGCTGCACGCCCTGCGTCGCGAGATGGCCGCGCGCGGCCAGCAGCACGCGCTCGCCGTTCGGCGCGAAGGACGTATCGGTCAGGAAGTCCTGCGGCTTCTTGATCCAGCGCTCGCGCTGCTGGTCGAAGTCGCCGCCCAGGCCGATGTCGAGTTTCCTGGCGGCGGCGTTCTGCGCCAGGTCGACGAGAAAGAGGTCGGCCCCCAGCGCGTAGACGACGCGTGTGCCGTCGATGGAGGCGTGGCGGATGTCCCAGCCCTTGTGCGTGGTGTGCTGTCGCAGGTCGCCACCTTGCGCATTGGCCGACCAGAGGTTGACGCTGCCGTCGCGGTCCGACAGGAAGGCGATGCGCTCGCCGCCTGCCGCGCGGTAGGGCAGGGGGCGGCGGTCGTTGTTGCCTTCGGCGATCAGCGGCTTGGCCTCGGCCCGGTCCGTCAGGTCCAGCGACCACAGCCGCGCGATGGCGCCGCCGCGGTACTGGCGGGCGTTGTCGCCGCGCAGGCCGCTGCGCGTGAAGTACAGGGTCTTGCCATCGGCGCTCAGGGCCGCATCGCTGGCCTGGCCGACGGGCAGTTGGCGGCGCTGGCCGGTCTTCACGTCGATGGCGAAGAGCTGGCTGCCGGGGCGGGCGTCCAGGCTGGTGTAGAGCACTTCACCCGCCGCCGTGAAACCCCAGACGCGCATGCCGCCGCCTTCCCAGGTCAAACGCCTGGGCGGGCCGCCGGCGACGGGCATCAGATAGATCTCGGTGCCGCCGTCGTACTGGCCGGTGAAGGCCAGCCATTGCCCGTCGGGCGACACGGCGGGCTGGGTCTCCTGGCCGTTGTGCGTCGTCAGCCGCTGGGCTTCGCCGCCTTGCGAATTGACTCGCCAGAGGTCGCCCTCGGCGACAAGATAGACGACATCGCCACGCAGTGTGGGCTGGCGATAGAAGCCGCTGGTGCCGGCCCAGGCGCTGGTGGCGCACAGGGCCGCGGCGAGCGCGGCGAGACGGTAGCGGGGCATGGGGCTCTCCTGATCAGGGCTGCCATTGTGTTGCTAGGGGGAAGGGGGGCGATTCGTCACATCGGGTGAATCCGGAGGGCGACTGGGCGCGTAACACCGCCCAGATGCCATGCCGGCATTGCCATACAGGATGCCCTCGATGAAAGCTCGTCTCACCCGCAGCGCCCTGGGCGTTGCCCTGCTCTGCCTGGCCGCTGCGGCCCAGGCCTCCAGCCACCGCGAAGCCCCCTTCATCACGACCGTGCCCAAGGTCGACGCGACGGACTTCTACATGTTCAACAGCTACGAGACCGGCCGCGCCGGCTACGTGACGCTGATCGCCAACTACCAGCCGCTGCAGGACGGCTACGGCGGCCCGAACTATTTCTCGATGGACCCGAATGCGCTCTACGAGATCCATGTCGACAACGTCGGTGATGCCAAGGAACACATCACCTTCCAGTTCCGCTTCAAGAACACCCTGTCCAACAGCGGTGCCGGCACGTCCTTGAGCGTCGGCGGCAAGATGGTCGGCATTCCGCTGATCCAGTCGGGCGTGGTGGCCAATGTCAAGGACGCCAGCCTGCAGCTCAACGAGAGCTACACGGTCACGGTGGTGCGCGGCGACCGCCGCAGCGGCACGGCCCAGGCGGTTGCGCACGCCACCAGCGGCGCGACGACCTTCGACAAGCCGGTCGACAACATCGGCAAGAAGACCATCGCCGACTACGCGGCCTACGCGGCCAAGCATGTCTACCCGGTCAACATCCCCGGCTGCAGCACGCCGGCCAAGGTCTTCGTCGGCCAGCGCCAGGACCCGTTTGCCGTCAACCTCGGCACCATCTTCGACCTGGTCAACGCGCCGGTCTCGGTCATCACCGACCCCAGCCTCATCAATGCGGCGCCCAACGTCATCGGCGACAAGAACGTCACGACGCTGGCGCTGGAAGTGCACAAGGACTGCCTGAAGACGGCCACCGACGACGTCATCGGCGGCTGGACGACGGCCAGCCTGCGCCAGGGCCGCCTGCTCGATCCCAAGCCGGGCAGTGGCCACCAGGCCAGCGAGAAGGCCGGCGGCGCCTGGGTGCAGGTCTCGCGCCTGGGCATGCCCCTGGTCAACGAGGTCGTCATCGGCCTGAAGGACAAGGACAAGTTCAACTCGTCCAAGCCCTCGGGCGACGGCCAGTTCGCCGACTACGTGACCAACCCGACGCTGCCGGCCCTGCTGGAGATCGCGCTGGCCCTGCCCAACACGGCGCCGACCAACTTCCCGCGCAACGACCTGGTCACGACCTTCCTGACCGGCATCAAGGGCGTCAACCAGCAGAAGACGGTCACGGCCTCGGAGATGCTGCGCCTGAACACGGCCATCGCCGCCGTGCCCTTCGCCCAGCAGAACCGCCTGGGCATCGTCGGCAACATCCTGGCCGCGGGCAATGACAACGCCGGCTTCCCCAATGGCCGTCGACCCAAGGACGACGTCGTCGACATCTCGCTGGTGGCCGTCATGGGCGGCCTGTGCGTGGCCAATGGCGACACCGACAAGCTCGGCTTCGGCGCGGCCTGCAAGCCCAGCGCCGTGCCCCTGGGCGCCACCAGCTTCAAGCTGCATGACGCGGTCGACCAGGCCGTCGTGCCGCTGCTGAGCGGCTTCCCCTATCTCAACACGCCCATTCCGGGCACCAAGTGAAAGGGGCCGCCATGTTGACCCGCAAGACTGCCGCGGTTGCCGTCGGTGCCGTGATCGTGCTCGCCGCCWGTGGCGGCAGTGACAGCGACACCGAAATCATCGGCCCGCCGCCCCCGCCGCCGCCGGCTCCCACCGCGGTGCCCGACAGCGCGGTGGCTTCGTCGACGGCCCTGGTGAGCTATCTGAAGGCGCAGAAGGCCGACGACGAGACCACGGAGGCGCTGACACTGCCGACGGTGGCGGTGTCGGTCAGCGAAACCGAAGAGCCCGTGAGCTTGTGAGGCGCCTGATCGCGCTGCTGCTGGCGGCATTCCCGCTGGCGGTCTCGGCTGAACCCTTCGTGCCGAAGGGCGACGCCGAGATCGTGCAGCGCCTGCCCTACCGCATTGACGCCGCCGAGCGCGCGCGTCGTGCGGCCTTGGCGCGCGACCCGGCGCAATTGCCGCTGGCCGTCGCCACCGCGCGGGCGGCCCTGCAACGCGCCCGCGTGCATGGCGACCCTCGCGAGCTCGGTGCCGCGCAGGCGGCGCTCGCGCCCTGGTGGACACAGGCCGAGGCGCCCGCCGAGGCCGTGCTGCTGCGCGCCCGTGTGCTGCAGGCGCGGCACGAGTTCGAGCCTGCCCTGGCCGAGCTGAAGCGCCTGCTGGCGCGCGCCGACCTGGCGCCCGACCACCGCGCCCAGGCCCTGCTCGATGCGGCCGCGCTGCACCAGCTGCGCGCCGAACTGCCGCAGGCGCGCGCCCTGTGCGAGCAGCTGCAACCCCTGGCGACGCTGCCTGCCACCGCCTGCCTGGCCGAGCTGGCCAGCCTGTCCGGCCAGGGCCCCAGTGCCGAGCAAACTCTGGCTCAGCTGAACCCGGGCCGATCGATGGCGCCGTGGCTGGCGCTGATGCGTGCCGAGCTGGCCGAACGCCTCGGCAACGAGGCCACGGCCCCGGTCCTCTACCGCACCGCGCTGGCCGGCGAGGATGAGGTCTACACGCGCGCCGCGCTGGCCGACTGGCTGCTGGCACGCCAGCGCGCGGCCGAGGCCTTGGTGCTGGTTGAGCGCAGCCCCGATGCCGAGGCCGACGCGCTGCTGCTGCGCCAGGTCATCGCCTTGCGCCAGCTCGGCCGCGATGCGTCGACGCCGGCCGCCCTGATGCGCGAGCGCCTGGCTGCCGCCGACCGCCGCGAACCGGGCAAGCATGCACGCGAGCAGGCCCGCTTTGCGCTGGACGTCGAACAGCAGCCGCGCGAGGCGCTGCGCCTGGCGCAGCTGAACTGGGCGATGCAGCGCGAGCCGGTCGACGCCGTGCTGCTGCTGCGTGCGGCGCTGGCCGCTGGCCGTGACGGCGATGCGACGCGCCAGCAGCTGGCGCGCGTGCTGCGCGACAAGGGCTGGCAGGATGCACGCCTTGCCGCCCTTGATCGGAGCTTTGCGCCGTGATCCGTTGCTTGTCGGGGCTGGCGCTGCTGCTGTGCGGCGCGGCCCACGCCCACCAGGCCAGCGAGGCCTATCTCGTCTACCGCGTCGACGGTGCGGCCGTCGAGCAGCGCCTGGACATCGCGTTGCGCGACCTCGACCGCGACCTCGCACTGGACGCCGACGGCGACGGCAACCTGAGCTGGGGCGAGGTGCGCCAGCGCTGGCCCGACATCGAGGCCCTGGCCGACGCCGGCCTGCGCTTCACGGCCGATGGCGCGGCCTGCGCGCTGCAAGGCCGCGACCAGCCGCAGCTCGACGAGCACAGCGACGGCACGCATGCCGTGCTCATCAGCCACTGGCACTGCGCGGCGCCCGTGCATGAACTCGACATCGACTACCGCCTTTTCGCCACCACCGACGCCGCCCACCGCGGCCTCGCCCGCCTCGTAGGCGCGACCGGCGAACCGCTGGTGTTGACGCCCGGCGCCGGCCCGCAGCGCCTCAACCTCGAGAGCCGTGGCTTCGGCGGCTTCGTCATCGAAGGCATGGCCCATATCGCCAGCGGCCTGGACCATGTGCTCTTCCTCATCACGCTGCTGCTCGTCGCCGTCTGGCGGCGCGAGGGCAGGGGCTGGGCACCGCGTGCCAGCGGCCGCGCCGCGCTGGCCGAGACGCTCAAGCTCGTCACCGCCTTCACGCTGGCCCACTCCATCACGCTGGCGCTGGCAGCCAGCGGCGCCATCAACCCGCCGGCCGCCGTCGTCGAGTCGCTGATCGCCTTGACCGTGCTGCTCGCCGCGATCGACAACCTGCGACCCTTCGTGCCGGGGCCGCGCTGGGGCATGGTGGGTCTCTTCGGCCTCGTCCACGGCGTCGGCTTCGCCGGCCCGCTGAAGGACCTGGGCCTGCGCGGCAGCGAACTCGTGCTGCCCTTGCTGGGCTTCAACCTGGGTGTCGAGCTGGGGCAGCTCGTCGTCGTCGCCGTGCTGCTGCCCCCGGCGCTGCTGCTGCGCGGGCGCGCGGCCTATCGGCGCTGGATCGTGCCGGCCGGATCGAGCGCCGTTGCCGCGCTGGCCCTGGTGTGGCTTGCTGAGCGCAGCCTCGGCCTTGCCTTGATCAGCTAGCGATGCCCATGGCCACATGGCCCGCCGGCACATGGGCCGCGGCGCTGGTGATGTGGCCGACCTGGTCGTCGAAGAAGAAGTCGGGCTCGAACTCGCGCAGGAACTCGCCCTTGGCCAGGCCGCCGAGGAACATGGCCTCGTCGACCTCGATCTGCCAGTCCATCAGCGTGCGGATGGCGCGCTCATGGGCCGGCGCGCTGCGCGCCGTGACGAGGGCGGTGCGTACCTTCATGCCGCTGGCGCGGGACTGCTGCAGGCGGTGCAGGGCCTCCAGCACCGGCTTGAAGGGCCCGGCCTGCAGCGGCAGATGGGCGCGTTGCAGCTCGTGCTCGCGAAAGGCGGCCAGGCCATCGCGCTGGAAGACCTGCTCGGCTTCGTCGGAGAACAACACGGCATCGCCGTCGAAAGCGATGCGCAGCTCCTTGGGGTGGGCCGCCGAGGCGCGCGCCGCCAGCGGCATCACGCGCGCCGCGGCCACGCCGGCACCGAGGGCCTGGCGCACGTCAGCCTCGTTGGTGGATAAAAAGAGCTGGGCCGACAGCGGCTTCAGATAGCGCCACGGCGAGGCGCCGCGCGTGAACACGCCGCGCTCGATGGGCAGGCCGTAGTGCTTGGCCGAGCGGAACACGCGCATGCCCGAGATCGGGTCATTGCGCGACAGCACGACGACCTCGACCTGGGGTGCACCGCCGGCATTGAAGGCCAGCAGCTTCTCAACCAGCGAGAAGGCGACGCCGGGCGGGGCCGGTTCGTCCAGGCGCTGCTGCTGCAGGGCCATGTAGGCATGGTCGTCGCCGGCCTCGAAGACCTCGTTCTCGGCCTCGAAATCGAAGAGGGCGCGCGAGGAGATGGCGACGACGAGTTGACCGGAGAGACTGGCTGGCATGGCCGTCGATGATAGGGCTCGACGCCCGGGCCACGCCTTCCTAGACTCGTCGCGTTTTCAACTCGAAAGACCTGCCCATGCGCGCTGCTGCCCTTGCCCTGCTGCCCATCCTCGCCGCCTGCGCCAGCAAGCCGGTGCCGCCTCAGGTGCCCGCCGCGTTGCAGCCTCCTGCCGGACAGGAACTGCAACTCGAGGCGTTGGCCCAGGGCTGGCAGATCTACGAATGCCAGGCCAAGGCCGATGGCAGCGGCACCGCCTGGGTCTTCAAGGCGCCCGAGGCCACGCTGGCCGACCGCGCGGGGCGGCCGCTGGGCAAGCATTACGCCGGTCCGACCTGGGAGGGGCTGGATGGCAGCACGGTCGTCGGCGAGGTCAAGGCCCGCGACCCGGGCCCGGACGCGAAGGCCATCCCCTGGCTGCTGCTCGCGGCCAAGAGCAATGGCGGCAGCGGCGTCTTCAGCACGACGAAGAGCATCCAGCGCGTCGCGACGGTCGGTGGCGTCGCGCCCGCCGAGGCCTGCACGGCGGCAGGCCAGGTCGTGCGCGTCACCTACACGGCGACCTACTACTTCTACCGCTAGATCACGGCCAGCGCGGTGGCGAGGTCGCGCCGCAGATCGTCCGTGGCCTCGATGCCGACCGACAGGCGCACCAGCGAGTCGGTGATGCCCAGGCGCGCCCGCGTCTCGGGCGGGATGGAGGCATGGGTCATCAAGGCGGGCAGCGAGATCAGGCTCTCGACGCCGCCCAGGCTTTCGGCCAGCGTGAACAGCTCGACACGCTGCAGGAAGCGGCGCGCGCCGGCCAGGTCGGTCTTCAGCGCGACGCTGATCATGCCGCCGCCGCCGCGCATCTGGCGCTTGGCCAGGGCGTGCTGCGGATGGCTTTCCAGGCCAGGGTAGAGCACGCGTTCGACCTGGGGCTGCGCGCTCAACCACGCGGCCAATTCGGCGGCGCTGGCGTTGTGTCTCTCCATGCGCAGGGCCAGGGTCTTGAGCCCGCGCAGCGCCAGGAAGCTGTCGAAGGGCCCGGACACAGAGCCGACGGCGTTGTGCAGGAATTCGAGCTTCTCGCGCAACTCGGCCTGGCGAGGCTCGCCGCCGACGACGGCAATGCCGCCGATGACGTCGCTGTGGCCGTTGAGGTATTTGGTGGCCGAGTGCACGACGAGGTCGAAGCCCAGCTCCAGCGGGCGTTGCGCCCAGGGGCTGGCGAAGGTGTTGTCGGCCACCGCCAGCGCGCCGTGGTCACGGGCCAGCTTGCCGATGGCGGCCAGGTCGCTCAGGCGCAGCAAGGGGTTGCTGGGCGTCTCGATCCAGATCAGTTTCGTGTCGGGCTGCAGCGCGGCGCGCACCGCCTCGGTGTCGCGGCTGTCCACATAGCTCACGCGCAGGCCGGCGCTGTGCTTGCGCACGCGCTCGAAGAGGCGATAGCTGCCGCCGTAGAGATCGTCGCCCGCAACGATGTGCGAGCCGGCCGGCAGGGTGTCCAGCACCGTCGCCATCGCGGCCAGGCCGGAAGCGAAGGCATAGGCCTGGGCGCCGCCCTCGAGGTCGGTGACGGCGCGCTCCCAGGCCTGGCGGGTCGGGTTGTGGGTGCGGCCGTACTCGTAGCCGGTGTGCTCGCCCGGGCCGTGCTGGCGGTAGGTGGAGCTGACCGAGATGGGCGGCATGACGGCGCCGGTGACGGCGTCGGGCGATTGGCCGGCGTGGATGACGCGGGTGTTGAAGTCCAGGCGGGTGTCGTTGTTGCTCATCGCGTGACTTCCTTGCGCAGATGGTTGATGAGGTCGAAGCGGGTGACAAGGCCGTGGAAGCCGGCGTCGTCCGCGATGACGGCCACGAGGCCGCGGCGCAGTTGCTCGTTCAGTTCGGTGAGTGAGGCGGTGGGTGCCAGCGTGATGACGTCGGTGTTCATCGCGCTCTGCACCAGGGCGCCGAACGCAGCCGCATCGGCATGCAGGCGGGCCAGCAGATCGGACTCGTCCAGCAGGCCGACGAGGCGGCCGCCGTCGAGCACCGGCAGCTGCGACACATCGGCCTGGCGCATGCGCGAGAAGGCCGTCTGCAGCGTGTCGTCCGGCCCGACGGACACGACGCCGCCGCTGGTGACCGGCCGCGAAATCAGGTCGCGCAGGTCGCCCAGGCGTGGGCGCGTCAACAGGCCCTGGTCGAACATCCAATGGTCGTTGTAGACCTTGGACAGATAGCGCGTGCCGGTGTCGCAGACGAAGGTGACGACGCGCTTCGGCGTGGTCTGCTCACGGCAGTAGCGCAGGGCCGCGGCCAGCAGCGTGCCGGTGGACGAGCCGGCCAGGATGCCCTCGGCGCGGTAGAGCTCGCGGGCGGTGCCGAAGCTGTCGGCGTCGCTGATGCTGTAGGCGGTGCGGACCGGCCCGAGGTCGGCAATGGGCGGGATGAAGTCCTCGCCGATGCCTTCCACGGCCCAGGAGCCGGCGTCACCGAATTTGCCGGTGTCGATGTAGTCCTTCAGGATGGAGCCGACCGGATCGGCCAGCACCATCTCGACACCCGGTTGCACGCGCTGGAAGTAGCGGCTCAGGCCGGTGATGGTGCCGCCGGAGCCGACGCCACAGACGATGGCGTCGACGTCGTGGCCCATCTGCTGCCAGATCTCGGGCGCCGTCGTCGTCTCGTGCGCCAGCGGGTTGGCGGGGTTGTTGAACTGGTCGGCATACCAGGCGCCGGGGATCTCGCGCACCAGGCGGGCGGCCACGTCCTGGTAATAGGCCGGGTGGCCCTTGCCGACGTCGGAGCGCGTCAGGTGCACCTGGGCGCCCAGGGCCTTGAGCTGCAGCACCTTTTCGGCGGACATCTTGTCGGGCACCACCAGGGCCACCTGGTAGCCCTTGGCGCGCGCGACGAGCGCCAGACCCAGGCCGGTATTGCCGGCGGTGGCTTCGACGACGGTGCCGCCGGGTTTGAGCAGGCCTTCGCGTTCGGCCGTCTCGATCATCGCGAGGCCGATGCGGTCCTTGATGGAGCCGCCGGGGTTCTGGGATTCGAGCTTGAGGAAGAGCTGGCAGAGGCCGGTGTCCAGGCGTTGCACGGGCAACAGCGGCGTGTTGCCGATGAGGTCGAGCACGGCGGGGCGGGCCTCGAGCGGGAGTCGAGCGGTCATGACGAGTCGGGCCGCGGGTCGGGCGCGGCCAATTTAGGCTAGACCTCGCAGGATACGAAGGCAGGCTTCGTCGGCAATCCCATTTTTCGCATGAGCAAGCGCTGTTTTCGAGCGAGTCCCGCTGCACAAGCAAATGCGAAAAACGTCGTTCACGGCGGCTTATGCGATTCCTAGCATGACGTCACGTTGATCCCACAAGGAAGCCAGATGTCTTCGTTCTCCCGCCGCCTGCTGACCCAGGCCCTCATCGCCACCGGCCTTCTCGCCGCTCAGGCCGCACAGATCGCCCATGCCGACCAGCTCGACGACATCAAGAAAAAGGGCGAGCTCGTCGTCGGCGTGCTCGGCACCGACGAGCCCAACAGCTTCATCGATCCCAAGACGCGCGAAATCATCGGCTACGAGGTCGACCTGGCCCGCGCCATTGCCGCCAAGCTCGGCGTCAAGCTGCAGATCAAGCAGCTCGCCGTCGCGGCGCGCATCCCCGAATTGCAGCAGGGCCATGTCGACCTGTTGGCCGCCTCCCTCACCCACAACAAGGAGCGCGAGGCCGTCATCGACTTCTCGCTGACGACCTTCGTCACCGGCCAGAAGGTGCTGGTCAAGGCCGACAGCGGCATCCAGAACGTGGCCTCGCTCAGCGGCAAGAAGGTCGTCACCATCAAGGGCGGCACGCAGGAACCCAATATCCGCAAGGCCGTGCCGCAGGTCGACGTCGTCACCTTCGACACCGGCCCGCAGGCCTTCCAGGCGCTGCAGCAGGGCAAGGGCGTGGCCTTCGTCAACGATGAGGTCTCGCTGCTGGACCAGCACGCCAAGCTCGGCGCGGCCTCAAGCCAGTACCGCATCCTCGACCAGAACATCAGCGTCGAACCGCTGGCCATCGGCATCCGCAAGGGCGAGAAGCGCCTGAAGGCCGAGGTCGATGCCGCGCTGACCGGCCTGGAGAAGGGCGGCGACGCCGACAAGCTGTTCGTGAAGTGGTACGGCCCCGACACGCGCCTGAAGTTCCCCAAGCGCACCTTCAAGATCGACAGCGACAGGGTCGAAAGCTAAGTCACTCGTCGTATTGATCGCAGCCGCCGCCTCACGAGGGCCGGCGGCTGTCTTGTTTGTCGGTGAACCTCATGCCCGTCCTGTCCTTTGCCCCGCCGCTGCAGGGCGACTACCTCACCTGGCTGCTGGAAGGCCTGCGCCTGTCGGTGCTGCTGACCGGCCTGACGCTGCTGACCGCGTTGCCACTGGCCATCGCCATCGCGCTGCTGCGCCTGTCGCCTTGGGCGCCGCTGCGTGTCGCCGGTGAAGCCTATGTCGAGGCGGTGCGCTGTGTGCCGCTGCTGGTGCACATGCTGTTCTGGTACTTCGGCGTGCCGGAGCTGCTGCCCGCCGGCATCAAGGAAAAACTCTATGCCGGCAATATCGAGGTCTTCAGCGCCTGGGCGGCCCTCACGCTGTACACGGCGGCCTATATGTCCGAGGACATCCGCTCCGGCGTGCGTGCCATGCCGGGCGCGCAGCTCGACGCGGCCATGGCCCTGGGCTTCAGTTTCCTGGCCGGCATGCGCCTCGTCGTGTTGCCTCAGGCCCTGCGCATCACGCTGCCGCCGCTGCTGTCGCAGACCCTCAATCTCTGGAAGAACACCAGCATCGCCACCGTCATCGGCGCGGCCGAGTTGATGACCCAGGCCCAGCGCGTCGAGTCGGCGAGCTTCCGTGGCTTCGAGACCTTTGCATTGGTGACAGTCGCCTATCTGTCGGTGTCACTGGTGCTGACGGGCCTGGCGCAATGGGCACAGCATGCGGTGTCGCCGCAGGGGGCCAGGCGATGACTGAGTTGGTCGACACCTACTGGCTCTACTTCCTCGTCGGCCAGTACCCACATGGGCCCTTGGGTGGCCTGGCGTTGACGGTCATCCTGGCCACGCTGGGCCTGGTGCTGGCGCTGCCGCTGGGTGTGCTGCTGGGCCTGGCCCGCTTCAGCCCCAACCGCTGGCTGCGCCTGCCGGTGACGGGCTGGGTCTGGGTCATCCGCGGCACGCCGCTGCTGATGGTGGTGTTCTGGGCCTACTTCTTCCTGCCCACGGTGACCGGCCACAAGACCGACCAGTTCAGCACCATGCTGGTCGCCCTCATCCTTTTCGATGCGGCCTACCTCGCCGAGATCGTGCACGCCGGCCTGCAGGCCTTGCCGCGCGGCCAGTTGCAGGCCTCGATGTCGTTGGGCATGACGCGCGCTCAGGCGCTGCGCTCGGTGCTGCTGCCGCAAGCGCTGCGCCACATGCTGCCCTCGCTGATCAACCAGTTCGTCGCCACCATCAAGGAGACGTCGCTGGGCACCATCATTGGCCTCTCGGAGCTGTCCTTCATCGCCAACCAGATCAACGCCCAGGTGCTGGTGAAACCGGTGGAGATCTATCTGACGCTGGCGGGCTGCTACTTCGTCATGTGCTTCGGGCTGACGCGTGCGGCGCGGCTCGCTGAGGGGCGGCTGGCCCGCTGACCGGGCCCACAATGCGGCCCGAAGAGACAGGGAGAGCTATGCAATTGGCAGGTCTTTTTGGCGCATTGGCATTGACGCTGGCCGGCCACGCTGCGGCCGAGCCTTCGGCGGCGCTGGCCCAGGCCGAGGCTGACCTCACGAAGGCGACTCTGGTCGCCAAGCCCAGCCTGCAGTCCGCCACGGCCCAGTTCGCGGCCCTGCGCCGACATTTCACGCTGACGCCCTCCCTGCATGCCTGGGGTGATCACGCCGGCCTGCTGGAAAAGCTCGGGGTTCAACGGCGCGATGCCAAGGATCCCGAGGTGCCTGCCTGGCAGAAGCTTCTGTTGGCCGAGTACGAGCAGTCGCGGCAGATGCGCAGGGCCTTGAGTCGGGACTTTGGGCGCCAGCCGGCCGAGGTGCTGAGCCACCCGCCGAGCACGGTCATCAACCTGCAGCTGGCCGCGCGCAGCAGCACCGAGTTCCAGCTTGACCCGGCGCGCATGACGGCCCTGGGCCTGGGTCGTTGGGGCGGCCAGGCGCCCTCGGCGTCCTTCTTCAAACCCGGCACGTTGCTGGCCGGCTTCGCCGGTGGTCCGCTGGTGAGCCGCCTGAAGGCGCGGGATGCGGAAGGCGTGGTCTACCGTGTCCGCTACGACGCGCGCAGCGCCGCTGCACTGGCCGATCTGTATGAGATCGCCAAGGCGCGCGGCCTGGCGGTGCAGGCGCGCTGGAATGACGCTGCGCTCGAGGCCGATCTGAGCCGTGCATTGACTGACGAGGAGCGCCGCGTGGCTCAACTCGACCTGCGGCTGCGCCTGCCGGTCTGGGTCGTCACCGAAGCGGGTCTGCTGCCCGCCGTGCTGCGGCGCGCCACCTACGGCAGCGACGCCTGCGGTGCCAGCGACAAACCAGACGATCTGCAAAGCCAGGCCGAGATCGTGCTGCCGCAGCCGGTGCGCGGCAGCATCCTGGCTGTGCTGGCGACCACGGCTCCGGTGGATGCCGCGCGGGCGCGCGTGACGCCGCAGAAGCAGACGCGGCTGCGTGCCAACCCTTTCGGCGATTGGCTCGCCCATCGCGTCGATGCCAGCGTCGATCTGGATGGCGATGGGGTGCCGGACCTGCGCACC
Source organism: Roseateles sp. P1_C1_2 (assembly GCF_056406535.1). Classification (NCBI taxonomy): domain Bacteria; kingdom Pseudomonadati; phylum Pseudomonadota; class Betaproteobacteria; order Burkholderiales; family Sphaerotilaceae; genus Roseateles; species Roseateles sp. P1_C1_2. The sequence goes on along the minus strand of NZ_JBFUAB010000028.1, from coordinate 70,493 downwards.
GTCGTCAGCACCGATCACAGGACGGTCGGCCAGGCGCCATGGCTGGACCCGGCGGGCATGCTGGCTGATGGCTGGAAGCCAGCCTATTTGCATCGAGTCGACAACCTGTATGCCGAAGACCTTTACCAGCTCGAAGCCAACGAGCAGGGCTGGTGGCGCGTGCTGTCGCGCTACAACCTGGCGACCTGCACATGAGGCGGCTGCTCGTCGCGGCCTTGGCCGTCATGCTGGGAGGCGGTGCAGCTGCCGCCACGCTGCCTGATCTGCAGGCGCAGGCCAAGCGGGCGTTGGCGGACTTCTCTGCACCGCTGGAGGTGCGTCATCGCGGCCAGGCGGCGCTGCAACTGCATTTGCAGGTCTATCGCAAGTGGTTCTGGACACCGCCATTGCATGCCGCGCTGTCGCGACCTTGGAGCGGGCCGGGTGACGGCATCTATGTCACGCCGCCGCCGCCCGTCATGCCCGACTGGCTGCAGGCACCGCTGACGGAGTGGCTGGCCCGTCAGGGCTGGGCGGAAAGCGGGCCGTCTCCGGACTTGAGCCGGCGATGGCAAGTGGCCGATTCCGACGGCGCCGATCGCTGGGCCGCCGCCTGGGTCATCGCGGGGCCTGCGGTCAAGGAAGGCGTGGCCGCCTACCGGCGCGAAGGTGCCGACACGGTGGCACGCATCGGCATCGACGACAACACGGCGCAGCTGTGGATGGATGCGGCGTCTGCCCTCGGCTGGGCGGTGCAATGGCGCTTGCGCGATGGCGTCTGGCCGCAGGAGCTGGCAGACGTCGCGCTGAGGGCGACCTTCCAGGCCGAGGGCAGCGCGCCGCGCGTCTGGGTGGTCAGCCCTGCCGGCCTGTTCGAAGCGCGGTTGCAGCGACTGCATTGGGGTGGCGCCGGTGCGGCCTGCGAAAGCTGGGTCGAACTGCGTTGGTCCGGCGCGGCGGAGCCGCCGGTGTGGGCGATGCTGGCCCTCGCCAACCCGGCCTGGGCGCTGGGCGCGGTGGTGCAGCGGCAGGCCGCCGCCCCAGGAGAGACCGAGGCGCAACGCGGCGAATTGAACCTGAGCTGGCCCGGCGCTGGCGGACTCCCGGCGCTGCGGCTGCGTGCCAGTCGCTACGAGTTCTGGGAGCCGGAATCTCTGGCCGAGCCCGATGCCAAAGGCAATCTGCCGCAGCGCAAGCTGGGCGATGCCTGGGGCAGTCGGGCCTGGGTGGATGCCGAGCTGCTGAAGGCACAGCAGCAGCGGATGTCGCTGCCGCCGCTCAGCCTTTCCGGCTCGCCGCGCTGCCCAGTTCGCTGAAGAGTCCGGCCAGCAGCAGCGTCTCGGCGAGGGCCTCCAGCCACTCCTCGACGATCTGCATGGCGATGGTGTCAAAAGTCAGGTCCAGGGCGATGGCGGCGGCGCCGGCGATGAGGGCGGCGATGGTCCAACGCCGCAGCGTCGAGCTGCCTGCCACCCACACGGCGCGCAGCAGCGCGAGGCCGCCGAGCGCATAGACGAGCATGACGCCCTGGGCCCAGCGGCGTGGCACGCCCCTGTCGAACTCCAGCCAGTCCTGCACGGCCTCGTGGGCCATGAAGCGCTCGTCCAGCGCTGCGAACACCATGCCCAGGGCCAGCAGCGTCCACCAGCGCACGGCGTGCGGTCGTTCACCGATGGCTGCGTGCACGCAGGCCAGCGCGCCCGCTGCGCTCGCATTGGCAACGAGCAGCGCCGCCTGCCACCAGGCCAGCGGCGCGTCTTCGACGGCAAAGGCCAGCCCCCAGTGCGGCCACCAGCGCCAACCCATCCACGCGACGACGCCCGCGCTTACCGTCAATGTCAGCAGCGCAGGAAATCTGGAGGGCATTGCGCCATGTGGATGCGCGCCTGGCGCCGCATCTCGTCGAGCGACTCGGGTTGATCCGGCTTTGCCAGTCAGCCGCGAGTTGCGAAGGCCAGAGGCCTTGTCCTTCGCCAGGCGCAAACAGTCCTCAGGACTGTTTGTGTCTGGGCTCAGCCCACTTGAGGGGTCCACGTCAGCGCGTAGGGGTGATCTATTTCACCCAGGTGTTGAGCTGAATGATCGGCAGCAGCACCGCCAGCACGATGAGCAGCACCACCGCCCCCATCGCGACGATGAGCAGCGGCTCCAGCAGCGTGGCTGCGGCCATCGAGCGGCGTTGCACCTCGACGCTAAGCTGGCGCGCGGCGCGGCCCAGCATCTCGGGCAGCTGGCCGGTCTGCTCGCCCAGGCGGGCGAACATGGCCAGGATGCCGGGGAAGCGCTTCTTGCCCGCCAGGGCCGAGCCCAGCGGCGCGCCTTCGCGCACCATCACCAGGGCGTCCAGCGCATCGGCCTGCATGGCCCGGTTGGACAGGGTCTCGGCCGCGGCCTGGAGGGCTTTCAGGATGGGCACGCCGGCGCCGGCCAGCATGGCCAGCGTGCCGGCGAAGCGGGCCGCGTTGTAGCCCCGCGCGAGGCGCCCGACCAGCGGCAGGCCGAGGATGCCGGCGTCAAAGCGCAGCCGGAAGGCCGGTGCCTTCAACGCGTAGCGCAGTGCCACGGCGCCGGCGACGAGGACGGCGAGCATGGCCCAGCCCCAACTGCGCACGAAGTCGCTGACGGCCAGCATGGCCACCGTCAGCGCGGGCAGGGCGCGCTTGGAGCTGGTGAACACCGTCGCGATCTGCGGCACCACATAGGTGACGAGGAAGATGACGATGAGCACCGAGATGAAGGACACGATGGCCGGATAGGCCATGGCGCCGATGAGCTTGGCCTTCAGGTCCTGGCGTTCCTCCAGGTCGTCGGCCAGCTTCTCCAGCACCTGGCCCAGCGCGCCGCTCTGTTCGCCGGCGGCGACGACACCACGGTAGACCTCGTCGAACTCGCGCGGTGCCGAGGCCAGCGCGCGGGCGAAGGCCGAGCCGGCATTGACCTCGGCCTTGAGCTGGCTGATCAGCTCGCGCTGCTTGCTGTCCTCGCTCTCGTCGGCCAGCGCGGTCAATGCGCGCTCGATGGGCAGGCCCGAGCCGACCAGGCCGGCAAGCTGGCGCGTCCAGACGGCCAGCGCCGTCGGGCTGAAGACGCGGCGCGTGAAGCGGCTGCTCTCCTGGGCGCCGTGCTGCTGCACGACCTCGATGCTCAGCGGCGTCAATCCCTGCGCGCGCACCATGGCGCGTGCGGCGCGCGGGTTGTCGGCCTCGATCAGGCCGCTGCTCTGGCGGCCGGCGTCGGTGAGGGCTTCGTATTTGTAGGCGGGCACGGCTATTCGCGCGTCACGCGCAGCACTTCTTCAAGCGATGTGACGCCGGCATTGATCAGTCGCTCGCCGTCCTCGCGCATGGAGCGCAGGCCGGTGGCCTCGGCGGCGGCCTGCAGCTGGCTTTCGGGCGCGCGGTTGTGGATGAGGCTGCGCACGGCGTCGTCGGCCACCATCAGCTCGTAGACGCCGGTGCGGCCCTTGTAGCCGGTGTGGACGCAGGCGTCGCAGCCGACCGGGTGCCAGCGGCCGTGGTCGTCCTGGCGCTTGCAGACGGGGCACAGCCGCCGCACCAGGCGCTGGGCCAGCACGCCGAGCAGCGAGCTGCTGAGCAGGAAGGGCTCGACGCCCATGTCGGTCAGGCGGGTGACGGCGCTGGGTGCGTCGTTGGTGTGCAGCGTGGCCAGCACCAGGTGGCCGGTGAGGGAGGCCTGGATGGCGATCTGCGCGGTCTCGTAGTCGCGGATTTCGCCGATCATGATGACGTCCGGGTCCTGGCGCAGGATGGCGCGCAGGGCCTTGGCAAAGGTCAGGTCGATCTTGCCGTTGACCTGGGTCTGGCCGATGCCGGGCAACTCGTATTCGATCGGGTCCTCGACGGTCAGCACGTTGGTGGTGCTGGTGTCGACGGTCTGCAGCGAGGCATACAGCGACGTCGTCTTGCCCGAGCCGGTCGGGCCGGTGACGAGGACGATGCCGTGGGGCTGCTGCACCAGCTTCTTGAAGGCCGACAGCACATTGCCGTCCATGCCCAGGCCTTCGAGCGTGAACTTGGATTCGCTCTTGTCCAGCAGGCGCAGCACGGCGCGCTCGCCGTGGGCCGAGGGCAGGGTGGACACGCGCACGTCGATGGCACGGCCGCCGATGCGCAGCGAGATGCGGCCGTCCTGCGGCAGGCGCTTCTCGGCGATGTCGAGCTCGGCCATGATCTTCAGGCGCGAGATCAGCGCCGCATGCAGGCCGCGGTTGGGCTGCACCACTTCGCGCAGCGTGCCGTCGACGCGAAAGCGCACCGAGGAGGCGCGCTCATAGGGTTCGATGTGGATGTCGCTCGCGCCGTCCTTGGCCGCCTGGGTCAGCAGCGCGTTCAGCATGCGGATGATGGGCGCGTCGTTGGCGGCCTCCAGCAGGTCTTCCACGGCGGGCAGGTCCTGCATCATGCGCGACAGGTCCACCGCGCTCTCGACCTCGCCGACGACGACGGCCGCGCTCGATTCACTGCCCGCGTAGGCGGCGTTGATGCGTTCGGCCAGCGACGTGACGGCTTCGGATTCGAGCCGGTCCACCGCATACAGGCGCTGCACTTCGGACAGCGTCGCCCAGCCCACCTCGGGCGGCGCCCACAGCGTCAGCGTGCTGCCGTCGTCCTCCAGCAGCACGGTGTTGGCCTTGGCGAAGGCATAGGGCAGGGGGTGGCGGATCGCGGCCATGGTTCGCTTACTGCGGCGATTGCTTTTGCGGGGGTGTCTGCAGCGACGGCTGCGGCAGGGCCTTGTTCGACGGCGCGGTCTTGGGCTCGGGCAGCACGGGTGCGCCGGTGTCGGGCAGCATGAAGCTCTTCTGCGGCTGGCCGCTCTGCTGCAGGGCGCGGATGCTCTCGTAGCGGTCCAGGCTGAGCTGGCTGGCACCGTCGGCGCTGCGCAGCACCACGGGGCGCAGGAAGACCATCAGATTGGTCTTCACGCGCTTGCGGCTCTTGCTGCTGAACAGGTTGCCCAGCAGCGGGATCTTGGACAGGCCCGGCACGCCGTCGTCGCCGTCGGTGTATTCGTCCTTCAGCAGCCCGCCCAGCACGATCATGTCGCCGTCATCGACGACCACGCTGGTCTCGATGGCGCTCTTGTCCAGCGTCGGGCCGGTGGTGCTGTTGATGCCCGAGACGACGTTGGAATTCTCCTGGTAGACCTGCATGCGGACGGTGCCGCCTTCGCCGATCTGGCTCTTGATCTTCAGGGTCAGGCCCACGTCCTTGCGGTCCACGGTCTGGAAGGGGTTGACCGTACCGCCCGTGCTCGCGCCGGCGCTGGCGTAGGAGCCGGTCACGAAGGGCACGTTCTGGCCGATGACGATGCGCGCCTCCTCGTTGTCCAGCGTCACCAGATTGGGCGTGGACAGCACATTGGTGCCGGTCTGGCTCTCGAAGAAGTTGGCGATGGCGCCCAGGGTGTAGAAGTTGCCGACCTTCTTCAGGATGCCGATGTTCAGGCCTGCGGGGGCCGAGCCGGAGCCCAGGGCCGAGCCGACGCCGGTGCGGCCGCCGGCCACGGCCACCGTGCCGTTGATGATGTTGGCCAGGCCGGAACCGAAGTTGGTGCCGGCGCCGGTGATGGTGGAGTCGCCCTTGCTGCCGAACAGGTTCTGCCACTGCACACCGATCTGGCCGGCCTGTGCGTTGTCGATCTTGACGATCAGCGACTCGACGTAGATCTGGGCACGGCGCGCGTCCAGTTGCTCGATGACGGCGCGCACCTGGCGGTACAGCGGTTCGGGGCCCGTGATGATGAGGGAGTTGGTCGACGGGTCGGCCTGCACGAAGCCGCCGGTGGAGGGGCTGGCCGAGGCGCTGAGGGGCGTCGTGGCCGCCGCGGAGATGCCGCTGTTGCCGCCTGCGTTGGCATTGTTGCCGCCGGTCAGCGAGGGCGACGCCCCGGTCAGCGTGCCGCTGCCGCTGAGGCTGGAAGTGCCCGAGGAGCTGCCACCGCCACTGCCGCCCGAGGAGGCGGCGCCGAAGGCCGCGCGCAGCACGGTGGCCAGCTTGGCCGCATCGGCATTCTTCAGGTAGACGACGCGGATGTTGTTGCCGCCACCGTCGCTGCTGGGCTGGTCCAACTTGTCGACCATGGAGCGCACGGCCGCGAGGCGGGCCGGGTTGCTGGCGCGCAGGATGAGGCCGTTGGAGCGCGGGTCGACCAGGACGTTGACGGCGCTGCTGCTCTGGCCCGGAACGGCCGCGCCGACGGTGCCACCGCCATCGGCCAGGCGCTGCACCAGCGGCGCCAGGTCGGCCGCGACGGCGTTCTTCAGCGGCACGATCTCGATGTCGCTGGTGCCCGGCGTGTCCATCGCCGCGATGATCTTGGCGATGCGCTGCAGGTTGTCCGCGTAGTCGGTGATGACCAGGCTGTTGTTGCCCGGGTTGGCGTTGATGGTGTTGTTGGGGCTGATCAGCGGGCGCAGCACGGCGACGAGGTTGTTCGCGTTCTCGTGCTGGATGCGGAAGATCTGCGTCAGGATCTGGTCGCCGCGGACGGTGCTGGTCTCGATGGCCACCGAGCCGGCCTGCATCTTGGCGTCGGGCTCGGGCAGCACCTTGAGCAGGCCCGCCGTGTCGACGACGGTGAAGCCCAGGCCGCGCAGCGCGGCGAGGTAGTTGCGGTAGGCCTCGGCCACCGACACCGGTTGCTCGCTGTAGACCGTGATCGTGCCCTTGACGCGCGGGTCGATGATGATCTGGCGGTCCAGCATGACGCCGATGGCACGCGTCACGGCCTCGATGTCAGCGTTGACGAAGTTCAGCGTGACCGGTGAGCTGGCGCGGACGGCAGGACCCTTGCCGGAGCCAGGACGGCCGCGCTGCACGGTGGCGCTGTCGGGCTGCGCGAACGCGTTGCCCGTGGAGGTCAGCAGCACGGAGAGCGCGGTGGCCGACGCGACGGCGGTGCGTTGGAGATTCATGATCATCCGATCGTCAAGACGGAGCGCGCCCCTTGGCGGCGCCCGATGATATTCAGCAGGTTGTTCAGCGCTTCCTCGCGGCCCGGCGCGGCGCCGGCCTCACCGGTGAAGCGGCTCTTGCCACCACTGTTCAGCGTGCCGACGCCCGAGAGCTGCAGGGCGCCCTCCAGCGTGGACAGGCGCAGCGTGCTGACGCCGGGGTTGGCCGTGTCGGCCGTCACCGTGAAACGGTAGCTGCCCAGCGGCGCGACGGTGGACACGCGCGAGGACAGGTTGAGCAGGTCGAGCTGCAGCTCGCCGAACTGGCGCCAGCGGCCCTGCACCGACTCCAGCTTCAGCTCGCGCGCCGACAGCCGCAGCGAGCCGCCCAGCTGCAGCGTGTTCCAGGGCGTGCCCAGGCCCGCCAGCAGGCCGGCGGGCAGGCGGACCAGCCAGTCGGCCTGGTTGTCGACGCTGATCTCCATGCGGCCCAGGCCGGGCTTGAGGCCCAGCAGGAGGTCGCCGTTGATGCAGCAGTCCTGGCGCGCCGCGAGCTGCAGGCCCAGGCCCTTCACCGCCATGCGCCAGTGCAGGCGGCCGGGCAGGGCCGAGGCGTCGCGGCTGCCGGTACCGCCCGTCAGCACGAGCACGCCCGAGCCGTTCCAGACGCTGCCGCGCGTGTCGACGATGAGCAGATGGTCGTTGGTGGCCGAGGCCAGCGCTCGCGCCAGCCAGCTCGCCGGCGCGAAGACGATGAGCGCGGCCAGGATGCCGACCAGTGCGCCGGCCACGCTCCAGCGCCGCGGCGTGCGGTGGCGCACGGCGCGGCCGCCATAGTTGCTGCCACCCAGCACCGAGTCCGACATCTGCTGCGTCGTGTGGCCGCTGCGCTTCTTGAACAAGGCCATCAGGCGCCTCCCAGGCTCAGCACCAGGGTGCCGGAATAACCCTTGGGGCCGCGGGTCAGTTGGGCCTCGACGGGGCGGGCCCGCGCAGCGGCGCGCACCTCGCCCAGCCAGCCTTGCAGCAGTTCGGGTGCGACGCCGTTGAGTGTGACGACGGCGCGGTCGCCGGCCAGGTTCATGCGGGCGGCCGGGCCGAGGTGGTCGACGGAGGCCTTCAGCGCAGCCTGGGCCTGGTCGGGCGGCACCGGCGGCGCCGCGCGCAGCGCCTGGGCCTCCTGGGCCTGGGCCTGCATCTGCTGCAGTTGCAGCTCGAGCTTTTCGAGCTCGGTGGGTGCGGTCTTCAGCGTGCGCAGGGCGGGCGCCAGCAGCAGGCTCCAGGCCAGCAGCAGGCCGAGCAGCGCGCCGATGGCGCCGACGGCCAGGCGCTCGCGCTCGCCCAGGGCCTTCCAATGCGCGGCGGCCTGGGCCTTGGCCTGTTGCAGCTGGGCCGCGAGGCCGTCAGCGTTGCCGGAATTGAAGCGGGCCATCAGGGGCGTCCTTGGGCGTTGGCGCGGCTGATGGTCAGCTTGCCCTCGCTGGCGTCCAGCTGCCAGCCTTCGCTGCGCAGTTGGTTGCGGAAGTTGTCGATCTGGGGCTGGGCCCAGCCCTGGGCCGACACCGTCAGGCGGCCGGGCTCGAAGGCCAGGGCCTCGGTGGGCGGGCGGTCGCCCGGCCAGGCGCTGGCCGCGGCCGCGAGCAGGGCTTCGAGGTCCTGTTCGCCGACGCTGCCGGCGCTGGCGCGCAGCAGATCGAGCTGCTTTTGCATCTGCACCGGCGCGTCGAGGATGGCGCGCACCTGCGGGAAGGCGCTGGTCAGCGTCGTCGTGACGGCCTCGCGACGCGCGGCCACTTCGCGGTTCTGGTGCCAGGCCCAGAGATTGAGCCCGAGCAGTTGCACGACGAGCAGGGCCGCCAGGCCCCAGCGCACCGGTTGCCAGGGCTTGCGCATCAGCCCGCGGCTGATGAGGCGCAGCGCGCGCACGCCACGGGCGCGCGGTGCGAGATCGAACTGACGCAGATTCCAGGCGCTGTCGACGACGGCCAGGGCTCGCTGCGCCGGTGTCTGCACCGTGACGGTGGTGCCCAGCCAGCGCTCGGCCGTCGTGGCGACGCCCGGCGTGGCCGTCCACTGCGCCGCGTGCACGAGGCCGGGCGGGAAGAGCTGGCGCGCAAGGCCGCCGTCCAGCGGCAGCGTGGCGACGCCTTCGGTGTGGCTCCAGCGCAGGGCGACGCCCGCGCCGTTGGCTTCGAAGAAGTGGCCGCGCGCCAGTTCGTCGGGCCAGGACAGCGGCGCGATGCGGTCGATGAAGATCTGCGCAGCTTCCAGTTGGGCCAGGTGCTCGGCCAGCCAGGGGCGCGAGGTGATGGCGACCCAGGCGGTGTCGCCACCGAGGGCGTCGGGCTCGAGCGCGAAGTGCAGCGTATCGGGGTCGTCGAGCAGGGCTTCCTCGAGCTTGCCGGCGAGGGCGGCGCGCATCTGGCGGCCGGCGCGCGGCAGCTCGACGCGGCGCCAGCTGACCTCGGACTCGCCCACGAGGGCGATGACGCTGTCCGCCGCCGGCAGGCCCGCGGGGGCGGCGCGGCCCTCGGCCGTGATCTGGCGGCCGTCCGGCGTCAGCGCGTAGTCGTACTCGCGCTGCGCGTCGGCGCGCGGCAGCTCGGCCGCGGCGGACGCGGCTTTGCCCAGGGCGCGCAGGCGCGTCCGCGGGGGCAGGAACAGCAGCAGGGTGCTCATTGGGGAATCAGGAGGCGGCGCATTCTAGGAGGGGGACGCGACCTTCCCGGCCCGGGCGTGGGGCGAGCGGTGAAAGTCTGTAGCCGGGTTCAAGTTCAAGGAATCACCGATCCAGCAGCTGGTTGATGCGCTCGCGGGAGACGACGTCCATGCTCTGGTTGTTGCGCACGACCAGCGAGCGCTGCTCCAGCTGGCGCTCGTCCAGGCGCAAACGCCCGGTGACGATGAAGTACAAGGAATTCGCCGAGGCGCGGTCGCTGCCCATGTCGACACTGGCAGGCAGGAACTTCTTGGCGTCGTCCGCCGTCTGCAGCGGCTGGGCCTTGCGGCCCTGCACCAGGCGTTCGGCCGAGGCGAGGTCGACGCCGTCGAACAGCGCCGCGATGACTTCGCGCGGCGCGGTGTTCAGGTTGACCGGCGTGGCCTTGGGCAGCAGCACGACATAGGGCTGCAGGCGCTTGATGGTGGCTTCGTCCAGGCCCAGCCAGGCCAGTTGATCCACGCCGGCGGGTTGCAGGGGGCCGGATTCGCTGATGAGGGGCCCGCTGCTCTGACCGCCAGGGCCGCTGGCCGCGCTGGCGGCCTGGGCCGGAAAGGCCGCGCGCAGGCCGGTGATGATCGCCGCCGCTGTCCCCGGTGGCGCGTTGACCTGGCTGCACAGGCGTTCCAGCACGCGCTGTTCCAGCTCGGGCACCTTGGTGCCGGTGGTCAGCGCGCGCAGGTTGTAGCGGCTCTGCGCGTCCTCGATGCTGCCGGACAGGAAGGCCTCGGGACCTTCGTCGTCGCTGGTGGCGCTCTTGTCGGCGGCCAGGAAGGTGGACAAGCGCGCTTCGGCCAGCGGCACGGCCCAGGGCTCGCCGAGGTGGTCGATGTTTTTCTTGTCTTCTTTCAGGATCAGGCGCGCCCAGTCGAGGGCGCCCTGCAGGATCCAGGCGCTCTGGGCGCGGGCGCGGTCGGCGGCCTCGATCTGCACGGCGCGGTACTGCTGCCAGACCATGCCGGCGGCCAGGCTGGCGATCAGCGTGACGATGATCATGGCCGTCAGCAGCGCGGCGCCATGCTGAAGTGAAGCCCCTCGTCCAGCCGCACACCGCTGAACGCGGTGCGTCTGACCGGTCCCCTGCGGGGACGAGGCTGCTCGCGGCATTGAGCCGCAAGCCGCCTCAGTCGGGCCGGCTCGGGAGCGGCCCAGCGCTCGGCCCGGAATGCCTGGTTTCATGGGCTGCGGTTTCATCGGACGGTGACCTCCAGCTCGCGCGTCAGCGTGCCGACCAGGCCGCTGCCCTCGGCGAACTGCATGGCCACGCGCAGGCCGGCGGGCGGGCCGTTGACGGGCTTCTGGGGGCCCTGGTCGCCGGTGGACTGGCAGTTGCTCCAGGCATTGCCCCAGTAGCAATAGAACTGCCAGCCGGCCACGCCGTCGAAGGCGCGCAGGGCCGGGTTGCGCTGCGCCAGCTGCTGCAGGCCGCGCTGGCGCTGGTCTTCCAGGTCCTGCACGGTGCGCTGGGCCGGGCTTTCCCAGCGCCACAGGCTGCCCTCGCGCAGGCTCCACACCACCACCTGCAAACCGGTGGGTGCCTGACGGGTCAGCACCAGGTTGCCGCCGTCGAAGGCGATGGGCTGCACGCTGCTGTGGCTGTCCTGCAGCGCACGCAGGTCGACCTCCCACTGCGCCAGCACGGTCTGCAGCCGGGCGGTCTGGGCCAGGCGCGCCTGGGCGATCTCGCGGCTCCTCACCAGGGCGTCGATACCGCGCCAGGCCATGGCCGCCATCGTCGCCATGATGACGAGGGCGACGAGGACCTCGACGAGGGTGAAGCCGGCTGATGAAACTCGCGGGCCGAGCGCCGGGCCGCTCCCTAGCCGGCCCGCACTGACGATGTGCTTGCCGGTCGATCCGGCAAGCATCGCCGTCCCCTCGGGGGACCGACTGGCCTGGCTCGCGTTCAGCGACGCCGGGCTGGGCGAGGGGTGCATCAGAACTTCCCCATGATGGTGGACAGCGACAACACGGGCCGGCCCTGGTCGTCGATGACGTCGGCATCGACGCGGCGGAACAGCGGGTTGGGCGTGGGGCTGACCCTGAGCTTGCCGGTGTAGCTGCGGCCGAGCTGCTCGCAGGCGAAGGGCGATTCGCCGATGTCGGGGAATTGCTGCGACAGGCGCAACTCGGTCAGCAGGTTCTCGGCGCACCATTGCCCGGCGCTGACGAGGCCCAGGCGCTCGGCGTTGTTGGTCAGGGCGCCCGCGGCCTTGATGCCGGCGCCCAGGGCGATGGCGACGATGACGAGGGCGACCAGCACCTCGATCAGCGTGAAGCCGCGCTCGTGTTTCATGGCGTGATGACGTCGAAGGCGCCGAGGCCGTCGGTAGCGAGCAGGAGGCGCTGGTTGCCCAGTTGCAGGCGCAGGCGCTGGGCCGGGATGACAGGCTCGGGGCCGAGGCTGAGGCCGGGATTGGCGGCGGTCGCGTTCTCGATCTGCACGGCCACCGGCTCGCCGAGCCAGCGCGTCGGCAACTGGATGGTGCGCGGCAGGCCCTCGAAGCGGAAGTCGTCGCCGCTCTTGAGGCCCTTGGGAATCCAGCGCACAGCCAGGCCGGACGCGCGGCTTTCGGCGCGTGCCGTCTCCAGCAGTGCGGCCAGGCGCTGGGCCTCGCGTTGCAACTGCAGTTCCTGCGGGTCGCGCAGGGCCAACGTGATCGTGGCGCTCGTGATGGCGATCAACGCCACCACGACGAGCAGTTCGATCAGCGTGAAGCCGCTTGCTGCGCGGCGCGGCTTATTGCCAGGAGCCAATGTCGGCGTCACGACCCTCGCCGCCGGCGCGGCCGTCGGCGCCAAAGCTGTAGACATCGACCTCACCCTTCACGCCGGGGTTGGCGAATTGATAGGGGTGGCCCCAGGGGTCGTTGGGCAGCTTCTCGAGATAGGGCTTCCAGTTCGGCGGCGGGTTGCCGGCGCTGGGCTTGTGCACGAGGGCATCCAGGCCTTGTTCCGAGCTCGGGTAGCGTTGGTTGTCGAGCTTGTAGAGCTTGAGAGCCTGCATCAGGTTGTTGACGTCGGTGCGGGCTGCGGTGACGCGGGCGTCTTCGGCACGGTCCAGCACATTGGGCACGACGAGGGCGGCGAGCACGCCGATGATGACGAGCACCACCAGCAGTTCGATCAGCGTGAAGCCGCGGGCAACGGTGCCTGTGAAAGAGGAGCGACGCATGTCTGGGGGCGTGGGAGCGCTGAGCTGCGGTGAGCGGGCCATCATAATGGGCCATGCTTGCTCGAACGATGGCGTTTACGGTGTGGCTGCTGCTGGGCGGCTCGGTGGCTTTTTGGAGCCTGCAGCTGTTTGCCCGGCCGCTGCCGATGCCGGCCTCAGTGCTGCCGGCCGGTGAGGCGCGCGGCGCCCAGGTCGACCTGAGCCGGCTGCTCGGCGTCACGGCGGCCGAGACCGCGCCCGAGCCCGAAGTCGCGGCGTCGACGCGGCTGCGTCTGCTCGGCGTCGTCGCGCCCAAGAATGCCAAGGCGGCCGAGGCCGGCGAGGGCGTCGCGCTGATCGAGGTGGACGGCGTGGCGCGCACGGTGCGTGTCGGTGCCGTCGTTGACGGCGAGTTGCGCCTGCTGCGTGTGGATGTGCGCAGCGCCAGCCTGGGCCGCCTGGGCCAAGCGCCGAGTCAGGTGCTGCAGATCAGCCCGCCGGCAGCCCCGGCGACGGGCGCGTTGCAGGCGGCCGCACCTTCACCGGTGGTGCTGGGCGGCAACCCGAATCCGCCGCCGATTCTTGCGCCGAATGCCCAGGGCGTGCCTCTGCGCGCCGATGTGCCGCCGCCGGGCACGCAGAACCCGCCGCCCATGCGCAGCGAGGGGCAGCAGCGCTGAGCTGAACTCAGGCGCCCAGCGTCGGCACGTGGGCGCCGGGTTCGGGGCGCGCCGCGACGCGGGCCTCGGCGACCTCGTGCAGATCGGTCAGCAGGGCCGCCGCGGCGCGGATCATGGGCCAGGCCAGGGCGGCACCGGTGCCGTCGGCGCTGTCCATGCCCAGTTCCAGCAGCGCGGACGCATGGAACAGGGCCAGGGCTTCGTCCAGGCCGCGGTGCACATGGCTGCGGCAGAACACCGCGTAGTCGGTCACCGGGGCGCAGATCAATGACGCGAGCTTGAGGGCGGCGCAGGCGGCGATGCCGTCCACGATGATGAGGCTGCGCTTGCTGGCGGCAACGAGCATGGCGCCGACCATGACGGCGATCTCGTGGCCGCCGAAGGCCGCCATGATGTCCATGGGCTCCTTGGCGTCGCGGTGGCGGGCCAAGGCGCCTTGCAGCACGTCGAGCAGATGGACGAGATCGTCCTGGCGCATCGTCGGGCCGGACACGATGAAGTCGCGCACGGGTTGATCAGACAGGCGTGCCAGGATGAGGGCGGCGCATTCCGGCGAGCCCTGGCCCATGGCGGCGCAGGCCAGCACATTGCCGGGCAGGTTGTCGGCGATCTCCATGCCGACGCGCACGCCGGCGTGGGCCTGTTCCAGGCTCATCGCATGCGCGGTGCGGGCATTGCGCGTGCCGTGGGAGACCTTGCGCGCCAGCAGCCGGGCATGGGGCGGCAGGTTCTCGGCGACGCCGCAGTCGACGACGGTCAGGTGCAGGCCTTGCAGCCTGGCAAAGACCGACACCGGCAGCTGGGCGTGCAGGGCCATCTGGACCTGGTCCTTGGTCGCCCGGCCCCATTGGGCGCCGACACCGTCGACGACGATGCCGTGGTCGGAGGCGAACAGGCCGAGCACCGGGTCGCGGAAGCGCGGTGTGAGGCTGTTCTGCACGAGCCCCAGGCGCACGGCCAGCGGCTCCAGTTCGCCGAGGCCGCCGGCTATTGCCGACCGCCGATCGACGCGGTCGCGCAAGGCCTTTTCCAGCTCGGGATTGGCGGTGGGGGAAATCAGCGACTGTTGGGCGACGGTCATGGCGCAGGCGTTGTCAGACCCCGCATTTCAACTCAACCCAGGAACAAGCGGTAGGCCGGATTGGCGGTTTCGTCTTCGAAGGGGTAATTCAGGCCGTCGAGAAACTCACGCAAGGCCGCGGCGTCACCCTTGGGAACCTGGATGCCGACGAGGATGCGGCCGTAGTCCGCGCCTTGGTTGCGGTAGTGGAAGAGGCTGATGTTCCAGTCCGGATGCATGCTGGACAGGAAGCGCATCAGCGCGCCGGGCCGTTCGGGGAAGACGAAGCGGTAGAGACGCTCATGGCGCGCCAGCTCGCTGCGGCCGCCCACCATGTGGCGGATGTGCTGCTTGGCCATCTCGTCATGGGTCAGGTCCAGCGTCTCGAAGCCGGCCTTGCTGAAGGTGCGGGCCAGCTTGGCGGCGTCGTCGGGCTTGGCCGTGGCGATACCGACGAAGATGTGGGCGACCCGGGCGTCGGCGATGCGGTAGTTGAACTCGGTGACGCTGCGCGGCCCCAGCAGTTCGCAGAAGCGCTTGAAGCTGCCGCGTGCCTCGGGGATAGTGACGGCGAACAGGGCCTCGCGATGCTCGCCGACCTCGGCCCGCTCGGCGACGAAGCGCAGGCGGTCGAAGTTCATGTTGGCGCCACAGGTGATGGCGACCAGGGTCTGGCCCTTGGCGCCGGTCTTGGCGGCGTACTGCTTGACGGCGGCGACGCTCATCGCGCCGGAGGGTTCCAGGATGGAGCGCGTGTCCTCGAAGACGTCCTTGATGGCGGCGCAGACGGCATCGGTGTCGACGACGATGAAGTCGTCGACCAGCTCGCGGGTGATGCGGAAGGTCTCCTCGCCCACCAGCTTGACGGCGGTGCCGTCGGCGAACAGGCCGACGTCGGTGAGCGTCACGCGCTTGCCGGCCTTGACCGAGCGCAGCATGGCGTCGGAGTCGGTCGTCTGCACGCCGATGATCTTGATCTCGGGCCGCAGCGCCTTGACGTAGGCTGCGACGCCGGAGATCAGACCGCCGCCGCCGATGGCGACGAAGATGGCATCGATGGGGCCGGGATGCTGGCGCAGCATCTCCATCGCGATGGTGCCCTGGCCGGCGATGACGTCGGGGTCGTCGAAGGGGTGGACGAAGGTCAGGCCCTGCGCAACTTCCAGTTCCTTGGCGTGGCCATAGGCGTCGGTGAAGCTTTCGCCGAACAGCACGACCTCGCCGCCGTGGCCGCGCACCGCGTCGACCTTGACCTGCGGCGTCGTCACCGGCATCACGATGACGGCACGGCAACCCAGCTTCTTGGCCGACAGCGCCACGCCCTGAGCATGGTTGCCGGCCGAGGCGCAGATGACGCCGGCGGCGCGCTGCTCGGGGGAGAGGTGCGCCATCTTGTTATAGGCGCCGCGCAGCTTGAAGCTGAAGACGTCCTGCTCGTCCTCACGCTTGAGCCAGACCTTGTTGGACAGGCGCTTGGAGAGTTTGGGTGCCGCGCTGAGGGAGGTTTCGCGGGCGACGTCGTAAACCCGGGCGTTCAGAATTCGCTGCAGATAGCTGCTGCCGGGCGGCAGCATCGCGGGCACCTGGGATGAGGCGGCAGACGGCGCCTTGGCGGCGGACGGGCGTCGGCGCGAGGGGGCGCTCATCAGGTCTCCATGCAGTCTTGTTGCGGCGCCGCATGATAGGGGAGACCCCTGATGCGGCGCCGCTGTCTGCCTTCGGCGAAAAAAAACCCGAGCTTTTGCAAGCTCGGGTTGAATCCACCATGGAGGCGGTGGAGGAGACAATCGGTGCGAAAACGTTTTCGCTTGGGAAGCAGTTTAGCGTCGAGTTATGCTGCGCTGCAATATATTTTTCGTGAACGAATTGGAGCTTTGACTCTAGATGACCATGGAATGCACCGTCAGTTGGCTGGGTCCTGAGGGCCCGAGTGGCATGAGCTTCGTTGCCGAGACCGGCAGCGGTCACGTGCTGTCCATGGACGGGGCGCCCGACGGCGGCGGGCGCAACCTGGCGCCGCGACCCATGGAGACCGTGCTCGCTGGCACCGGCGGCTGCACCGCCTATGACGTCGTTCTCATCCTCAAGCGCGGCCGCCACGATGTGCGCGGCTGCAAGGTGACGCTGAAGGCGGAGCGCGCCACCAGCGATCCCAAGGTCTTCACGGCCATCCATTTCCATTTCGTCGTCAGCGGCAAGGGGCTCAAGCCCGAGATCGTCGAACGCGCCGTTGCGCTGTCGCACGAGAAGTACTGCTCGGCCACGGCCATGCTGGCCAAGACCTCGGCCATCAGCACCTCCTTCGAGGTCGCTGAAGTCTGATCCAGTTCTGATCAGACCTGGTGGGCCACGGTCGTCATGACCTTGGCCGCGGCGCGCATCAGGCCCTGGATGGGGGCGGGCAGCGGCGACGCGCCTGCGGCCAGGGCTGCGTCGGCATGCTCGGCCTCCTCGCGCTTCATCTGGTCGACGATGGCGCGTGAGGGCAGGTCTTCTTCGGGGAGGCGGTCCAGGTGCGAGGCCAGATGCGCTTCGACCTGGCGTTCGGTCTCGACGACGAAGCCCAGGCTCCATTTGTCACCCGCCAGGCCGGCCAGGCTGCCCCAGGCAAAGGCGCCGGCCCACCACAGTGGTGCCAGGTGACTGGTGTGGGTGCCGAGCTCGGTGATGCGGTCGGCCGTCCAGGCGAGATGGTCGAGCTCCTCTTCCGCGGCGGCCTCGAAATGCGCGCGCAGTTCATCGCTGCGGCTGAACAGGGCCTGTGATTGATACAGCGCCTGGGCGCAGATTTCCCCGACATGGTTGACGCGCATCAGCGCCCCGGCCTCGCGCGTTTGCTGCGGGTCCATGGCGGCCGCTTCCATGCCCTGCGCGGGCGACGGGCGCGCCGCCCGGGTGGGCGCAAAAACAGTGCGCAGGCCGGAGTCCAGGGCGCTGAGCCAGCGGTCCCCGAAACTCAGTGTGCGGGGATACATATTGCTTGCAGGCTGATGCATTCAGTTAAGCAGTGTTGCTATGAAGAAATCATGAATGGGGGGTGACGTTGTGGTCCAGCAACGGCAACACACAATTTCATATCCGTGAATTCCCGAGGGGCCCCTGGCTCTGGTGGAATACGCCCACTTCCTCACAGGAGGTGAGTCGCTGAGCCGTGTTTGGTCGGCGTCTCGGATGAATTTCTAGGAGTATCGAATGAAGAAAGCTCTGATTGCCCTGGCCGTCCTCGGTCTGACCGGCGGCGCAGCCGTTGCGCAATCCTCCGTGACCTTGTTCGGCGTCATCGATGCCGACATCAAGGTTGTCAAGACCGGCGGCCTGACGGTCAAGAAGCTGGACTCCAGCGGTCTGAACACCAGCCGTTTCGGCGTGCGCGGCACCGAAGATCTCGGTGGCGGCCTGAAGGCTGGCTTCTGGCTGGAATCCCAGGTCGACACCGACACGGGCGTCGCCGGTGGCGGTGCCGCCTTCTGGGGTCGCCGTGCCACGATCAGCCTGGCCGGCGATTTCGGTGAAGTCCGTCTGGGCCGCAACAAGACCGTGTCGCGTCTGCACATCGAAGACTTCGATCCGAGCGCGTTCACCGGTCTGGGCAGCGTCAGCGTGCTGTACAGCAACCTGGGCAGCGGCAACGGCACGTCCTTCGGCCGCGCCGACAACCTGGCGTCGTACTCGCTGCCCGCCAACCTGGGCGGCTTCTACGGCGGCGTGGACGTCTCGGCCGGTGAAGGCACGAGCACCAACAAGGGCCAGTCGGTTCGCGCGGGCTACAAGCAGGGTCCCCTGCACGTGTCGGGTGCTTATGCCAGCACGTCCAATGCCGCTGACAGCAGCAAGTTCAAGCTGACCTCGGTTGGCGCGGCTTACGACTTCGGCGTGGTTCGTCCGTCGCTGTCCTACACGGAATCCAAGTACCTGGCGCGCAAGCAGAAGGTCCTGACGGCCTCCCTGACGGCTCCGCTGGGCCAAGGCCAGCTTTGGGGTTCCTACAGCCAAGCCAAGACCAGCGGCGAAGCCGGCTTCGCCACGGTTGGCACGCCCAAGCTGTTCGCTCTCGGCTACATCTACAACCTGTCCAAGCGCACCGCGCTGTACACGACGTTCGCCGAGCTGAAGAACGATGGCACGACCCGCTTCGCGCTGGGCGGCGCTCCGGCCGCTACGGCAAACGGCCAGAAATCCACCGGCTACGACGTCGGCGTTCGCCACAGCTTCTGATGACGCGCGGCCTTCGGGTCGCCGCCAAATCAGCCAAAGCCGCCTTCGGGCGGCTTTTTTTTGTTCTCGGCATTTGTCCCGTGGGAGACAGGGGAATTGCTGTGGGTAATCAACAACAACGCCGCCGTTATGGCAGGGCGCATCCCTGAGAATCAAAAGGTTCACTTTTCTTCGCAGGAGACAACCTTGATGAAAAAAGCCACTCTGGCCGTCGCCGCTCTGGCCGCTTGCACTTCTTCCGCTTGGGCCCAGTCCAGCGTGACCCTGTATGGCATCGTGGACGCAGCTGCGCGTTACACCACCAATGTCAATCCTGGCGTCGCACCGAAGCAATTGATTCCTGGCGGCATGTCGCAAAGCCGTCTGGGCGTGAACGTCACCGAAGACATGGGTGGCGGCCTCAAGGCCCTGGTGAACATGGAGCACCGCCTGAATTCGGACACGGGCGCCGCGTCCTCGGCAACCGATTTCTGGCGTCAAGCCTGGGTCGGCCTGCAGTCCAGCGATCTGGGCCAGATCCGTCTCGGCCGTCAGTACAACATCCTGTTCGACGTCTACACGTCGACCTTCGCTTCCTTCCGCTACTCGCCCTATATCGAGGCGTACAAGCCCGAAATCGGCATGTCCATGACGGCGCGTCAGGACAATATGGTCAAGTACCTGGCCCAGTTCGGCAGCTTCTATGCCGAAGTCCAGGTCAGCGCTGGCGAAGGCCAAGCCGGTGCCGCAGCGGCACAGCCGAACAAGACCATCGGCTTCATGGGCCGCTACAACGACGGCAAGTTCGGTGCTGGCGGTGCTTACCTGCAAGCCACTGAGCAAACCGGCAAGAAGATCAAGGCGACCGTGCTGGGCGCGTCCTACACCGACGGCCCGCTGTACGTGCACGCATCGTGGGGCGAGAACAAGTTCGAGAACCCCTTCACGCTGCTGAACCAGAGCAGCGCTGCGGCCTTCGGTGCCTCTGCGGCTGCAGGCTCGCTGGCCAATATCGCGCTGACGACGCGCGGTGCCTACACCAGCGGCATCCTGGGCGCCAACGTGTTCAACACCGACTCGGCCGACATCAAGAAGCGCACCATGATCATGTTTGGTGCGACCTATCAGCTGACCCCTCAGCTGAACGTCGGCGCCAACGTCTGGCTGACCGAGCAGACGCATTACGGCACGGTGCAGAACCTGGCGGTGCCCTTCCGCAACGCGCTGGGCTTCTCGACGGACGCCAACACCAAGTCCAAGGCGAACTTCTTCGCCGTCGTGGTGGACTACGCCTTCTCCAAGCGTACCGACGCTTACTTCGAAATGGACTACACCAAGCTGAGCGGCGAAGTCATGTTCCTGAACAACGCCAACCGCCGCGGCGGCGCGATGCTCGGCCTGCGTCACCGCTTCTGATGTCGATGCGGGGCTGCGGCCTCGCGAGATGTCTCGACGGGCCGCGAAAGCGGCCCGTTTTCATTGGTGGCGGCGCTCGTGCGCGCTAGGGCTTTCCCGGGAGGCCCCGGTCCTCAAGCTTCGCCATGATCCCGCCTTCGCGCGGCGCAGTGACGCGCCCGCTTCAGAGACTTCATGCTGGTCTTCATTCTTCGCCGCCTGGTTCAGGCCCTGGTCGTCATGTTGTCGGTGGCTTTCATCGCCTTCATGCTGTTCCAGTTCGTTGGCGACCCCGTGACCAACCTGCTGGGCCAGGACGCGACCGAGGAGCAGCGCATCGCGCTGCGCAAGGACCTGGGCCTGGACCAGCCCTTCCCGGTGCAGTTCGCCCGCTTTGCGGCCAACGCGGCGCAGGGCGAGTTCGGCATCAGCCTGAGGCAGGGGCGCAAGGTGTCGACGCTCATCGCCGAGCGCTTTCCGGCGACGCTGGAGCTGGCCCTGGTCGCCGGTCTGATCGCCCTGGGCCTGGGCATTCCGCTCGGCGTCTATGCGGCTTTGCGGCGCGGCAAGGCAAGCGCGCAATTGCTGATGACGGGCACCCTGTTCGGCGTCAGCCTGCCCAATTTCGTCATCGGCATCGTGCTGATCTGGGTGTTCGCGGTGGAGCTGAAGTGGCTGCCCAGCTTTGGTCGTGGCGACGTCGTGGCCTTCGGGACATGGACCTCCGGTCTGCTGACCCGTGACGGCCTGCTGCATCTGATCCTGCCGGCCTTCACGCTGTCCGCCTTCCAGCTGACGCTGATCATGCGCCTGGTGCGCGCCGAGATGCTGGAGGTGCTGCGCACCGACTACATCCGCTTCGCACGCGCCCGCGGCCTGACCAACCGCAGCGTCTACTTCGGCCATGCGCTGAAGAACACGCTGGTGCCCGTCATCACCATCACCGGCCTGCAGCTGGGCTCGCTGATCGCGTTCGCCATCATCACCGAGCAGGTCTTCCAGTGGCCCGGCATGGGGCTGCTCTTCATCCAGGCCGTGCAGTTCGCCGACATCCCCGTGATGGCCGCCTACCTCTGTCTGATCTCGCTGATCTTCGTCGTCATCAATCTCGGCGTCGATCTGCTCTATTTCGCCGTCGACCCGCGCCTGCGTGTCGAGGGCAAAGCGCATTGAACATGAAGCCCCCACGCTCGCTTTGCTCTCTGCTCCCCGAAGGGGCGCGTCAGTGCCTTCGGGCGGCCGGGCGCCACTGACCATGGCAGTTGACGCCAATCCCAACCCCACACCGTCGACGTCCGCGCTGCGCGGCTTTTTCGACGGCGACGTCTGGCATTCCTTCCGCACCTCGCCCGTGGCGGTGCTGGCCGCCGTCATCGCGCTGGTCTGCTTCGTCTGCGCGCTGTTCGCGGAAGTCGTCGCGCCGCACAACCCCTTCGACCTGGCGACGCTGGAGCTGATGGATTCGTTGAAGCCGCCGTCCTGGGTCGATGGCGGCGAGCCCAGGTATTGGCTGGGCACCGACGGTCAGGGCCGCGACATCCTGTCGGCGCTGATGTATGGCGCACGCATCTCGCTGCTCGTCGGCATCGCGTCGGTGCTGCTGTCCATCCTGATCGGCGTCAGTCTCGGCCTGCTGGCGGGCTTCGTCGGCGGGCGAGTCGACGCCTTCATCATGCGCATCTGCGACGTGATGCTGTCCTTCCCGTCCATCCTGGTCGCGCTGATGATCAGCGGCGTCGGCCGCAGCCTGTTTCCGCATGCGCCCGACATGCTGGCCTTCGTCGTCCTCGTGCTGGCCATCTCGCTGACGGGCTGGGTGCAGTACGCGCGCACCGTGCGCGGCTCCACGCTCGTGGAGCGCAACAAGGAGTATGTGCAGGCGGCCCGCGTCATCGGCGTCAGCGGCTTTCGCATCATGCGCCGCCACGTGCTGCCCAATGTGCTCGGCCCCGTCCTGGTGCTGGCCACCATCCAGATCGCCTCGGCCATCATCACCGAGGCGACGCTGTCCTTCCTGGGCGTCGGCGTGCCAGCCACCAGCCCGTCCCTGGGCACCCTGATCCGCAACGGCAACGACTACCTGTTCTCGGGCGAGTGGTGGATCACCGCCTGGCCCAGCCTGACGCTGATCCTGATCACGCTCAGCGTCAACCTGCTCGGCGACTGGCTGCGCGACGCGCTCAACCCACGACTGCGTTAATGGCAATGACAGCTGCCCCGTTGCTTGAAGTCAGCCACCTGCGGGTGGAGTTCCCGACCCGCCGCGGCACGCTGCTGGCGCTGGACGACATCTCGTTCTCGATCGCGCCGGGCGAGATCCTCGGCGTCGTCGGCGAATCCGGCGCCGGCAAGTCGCTGACCGGTGCGGCCATCATCGGCCTGCTGGATCCGCCGGGCCGCATCGCCGCCGGCGAGATCAGATTGGCCGGCCGCCGCATCGACAACCTGCCTTACGAGCAGCTGCGCCGCATTCGCGGCAAGGAGATCGGCGCTGTCTTCCAGGACCCGCTGACCTCGCTGAACCCGCTCTACACGGTCGGCCGCCAGTTGACCGAGACCATCACCACCCATCTCGACCTGACGGGTGCCCAGGCGCGCGCGCGCGCCATCGAGTTGCTGGCCTCCACCGGCATTCCGGCACCGGAAGCGCGCATCGACCATTTCCCGCACCAGTTTTCGGGCGGCATGCGCCAGCGGGTCGTCATCGCCCTGGCGCTGGCGGGCAACCCCAAGCTCATCGTCGCCGATGAGCCGACGACGGCGCTGGACGTGTCCATCCAGGCGCAGATCATTGCGCTGCTGAAGAAGATCTGCCGCGAGCAGGGCGCGGCCGTCATGCTGGTGACCCACGACATGGGCGTCATCGCCGAGACCTGCGATCGCGTCGCGGTGATGTATGCCGGCCGCATTGCCGAGATCGGCCCGGTCGCCGACGTCATCCATCGCCCCGCCCACCCCTACACCGTCGGCCTGATGGGCTCGATCCCGGCGATGGACGAGGATCGCGAACGCCTGCTGCAGATCGATGGTTCGATGCCGCGGCTGACCGCCATCCCGCCAGGCTGTGCCTTCAATCCGCGCTGCCCGCGCGTCGTCGACCGCTGCCGCAGCGAGCGTCCCGATCTGGTCCAGGTCGGCGCCACGAATGCCGCCTGCTGGCGGCCCGTCACCGTGGAGGCCGTGCGATGAGCACCCACCTCGTCGAGGTGCAGGACCTCGCCAAGATCTTCGATGTGTCGCCGCCCTGGCTGAACCGCGTCGTCGAACGCAAGCCCAAGGCCTTCGTGCATGCGGTGGACGGCGTGTCCTTCGGCATCGAGCGCGGCAAGACGCTGGCCTTGGTCGGCGAAAGCGGCTGCGGCAAGAGCACGGTCGCGCGGTTGCTGGTCGGCCTCTACGGCACGACACGCGGCGCTGTGCGCTTTGACGGCGAAGACATCGCCAAGACGCTGGGCGGCCCGAACGCGCTCAAGCTTCGCCGGCGCATGCAGATGATCTTCCAAGATCCCTATGCGTCGCTGAACCCGCGCTGGAAGGTGCTGGACATCGTCGCCGAGCCGCTGCGCGAGCATGGCCTGGTGACCGACAACGCCGAGGCCCGGCGGCAGGTGGGCGAGCTGCTCAGTTCGGTCGGCCTGAACCCGGCCGATGCCGAGAAGTTCCCGCATCAGTTCTCCGGCGGCCAGCGCCAGCGCATCTCCATCGCGCGGGCGCTGGCGACCCAGCCCGAGTTTCTCGTCTGCGACGAGCCGACGTCGGCGCTCGACGTATCCGTGCAGGCCCAGGTCCTCAACATCATGAAGGACCTGCAGCGCCAGCGCGGCCTGACCTATCTCTTCATCTCGCACAACCTCGCGGTGGTGCGCCATGTGGCCGACCAGGTCGGCGTCATGTACCTCGGTCGCCTCGTCGAGGTGGCCGACAAGGCCGAGCTGTTCGCGCGGCCGCGCCACCCCTACACGCGCATGCTGCTGGATGCGATCCCCGACATCCACATGAGCGGCCGCTCCCGCACGCCGGTGCAGGGCGAGGTGCCGAATCCGCTTCAACCCCCCAGCGGCTGCAGCTTCCACCCGCGCTGCCCGCTGGCCAATGTGCGCTGCAAGGCCGAGCGGCCGGCGCTGCTGGAGATCAAGGGCGTGCGCGTGGCCTGCCACGCGGTGGAAGAGGGTCGCGCCTAGCGCGTGGGCGCCGAGGCCGCGCCGGCTGGCTTCGGCAGCGTCAGCGGCCCCTTCTGCCCGCAACCCATGAGGACGGTAAGGGTGATCAGCAGGGCACCTAAACTGACGGCAGTCTTCTTCATCCGCCCAGTTTATGTCCCTGTCCGACGCCGACTACCTCACCAAGGCCCATGCGCTGCTCGCCCGTATCGAAGAGCAGATCGATGGCTGGCTCGAGAGCGATGTGGTGGACATCGACACCCATCGCACGGGTGGCTTGCTCGAGCTGAGCATGCCCGGTGGCAGCAAGATCGTGCTGAACACCCAACCTCCGCTGCAGGAGATCTGGCTGGCAGCACGCTCGGGCGGCTATCACTTCAAGTGGGACGGCTCGCAGTGGGTGGACCGCGAGGGCCAGGAGTTCCTTGCCCGCTTGTCGAAATCCGCCAGCGAGCAGGCTGGCCAGGCGCTGACGTTCAGCGCCTGAACCTCTAGCGTTTGAAGAGATCTAGGATGGACTTCTTCTCGTCCTCGGTCGTTGCACCCGGCACGGCTGCGGGTTCGCTGGACAGCTCGCGCACGCCGTTGCCGGTCGTGTACTCCTCGTAGAACCATTCGCCATTGACGTTGACGATGCCTTCCGGCGGCGTCATCTCGTCGACGGGCTTGCCCTTCAGCGCGAAGCCCATGTATTCGATCCAGACCGGCAGGCTCAGGCCGCCGCCGGTCTCGCGGTCGCCCAGCTTGCGCGGCTGGTCATAGCCGATCCAGACGATGGCGACGAGGTCCTTCTGGTAGCCGGCGAACCAGGCGTCCATGGAGTCGTTGGTCGTGCCGGTCTTGCCGTAGATGTCGGGGCGCTTCAGCGTGGCCTGGGCGCGCGCCGCGGTGCCGCTGCGCGTGACCTCTTGCAACAGGCTGCTCATCAGGAAGGCATTGCGCGGCTCGATGGCGCGGGCGTCGTCGCTCAGCGTGACGGGCAGGGCTTCGTACAGCAGGCGGCCCTTGTTGTCGGTGATCTTGTTGATGAGCTGGGGCGTGACGCGGTAGCCGCCATTGGCGAACACCGCATAGCCCTGGGCCATCTGCATGGGCGTCACCGAGCCGGCGCCCAGCGCCATGGTCAGGTAGGCCGGATGCTTCTCGGCCTCGAAGCCGAAGCGCGTGATCCAGTCCTGCGCGTACTTCACGCCGATGGAGTGCAGCACGCGGATGGAGACCATGTTCTTGGACTTGGCCAGCGCCGTGCGCAGCGGCATGGGTCCTTCGAACTTGCCGTCGTAGTTCTTGGGCTCCCAGGGCTGGCTGCCCGTCGTGCCGGCGTCGAAGAACAGCGGCGCATCGTTGACGACGGTGGCCGGCGTGAAGCCCTTTTCCAGCGCCGCCGAGTAGATGAAGGGCTTGAAGCTGGAGCCCGGCTGACGCCAGGCCTGGGTCACGTGGTTGAACTTGTTCTTGTTGTAGTCGAAGCCGCCGACCATGGCATGCACCTGGCCGGTCTTCGGGTCCAGGGACACAAAGGCCCCTTCGACCTCGGGCAGCTGGGTGACGGTCCATTCATTGCCGTCCTTCTGCTTGACGGCCTTGACGACGCGGATGACGGCGCCACGGCGGATGCGGGTCTTGGGGTTGCCCTTGTCCGACAGGCCGGAGGCGACGGGCTTGAGCCCGTCGCCGATGATGGCGATGACATCGCCGCTCTGCAGCACGGCGGTCACCTTCTTGGGGTCGGCCTCCAGCACGACGGCGGCGAGCAGCTCGTCATTGGCGGGGTGGTCGGCCAGCACGAGGGCGATGCGGGCGTCCAGCTCCTTGGCGTCGCTCGGCAGGTCGGCATAGGCCTCGGGGCCGCGGTAGACCTGGCGCTTCTCGTAGTCGAGGATGCCGCGGCGCAGCGCGCGGTAGGCGGTGTTTTGCTCAGCGCTGTTCAGCGTCAGATAGACATTCAGGCCGCGCGAATAGGACTCATCGCCGTACTGGTTGAAGATCAGCTGGCGCGCCGCCTCGGCGACGAACTCGGCATGCGACACCGATTCCTGCACCGGGCGGATGCGCAGCTTCTCGGCCTTGGCTTCGTCGCGCTGCTCTTCGGTGATGTAACCCGTCTCGTACATCCGCTCGATGATGTATTGCTGGCGGATGTTCGCGCGGCGCGGGTTGTTGATCGGGTTGTAGGCCGAAGGGGCCTTGGGCAGGCCCGCCAGCATCGCCGCCTCGGCGATGCTGAGCTTGTCCAGCGTCTTGCCGAAGTAGATCTCGCTGGCCGCCGCGAAACCGTGCGCGCGGTGGCCCAGGAAGATCTGGTTCATATAGATCTCGAGGATCTTCTCCTTGGACAGGGCCGACTCGATCTTCAGCGCCAGCAGGATCTCGTAGATCTTGCGCGTGAAGGTCTTCTCCGTGGACAGGTAGAAGTTGCGCGCCACCTGCATGGTGATGGTCGACGCGCCCTGGCTGCGCGACTCGCCGACGTTGGCCAGGCCCGCGCGGATGATGCCCAGGTAGTCGACGCCGCCATGCTGATAGAAGCGCGCGTCCTCGATGGCCAGCACGGCCTCCTGCATGACCTTGGGGATCTGCTGGATGGATTGATAGTTGCGGCGCTCCTCGCCGAACTCGCCCAGCAGCACGCCGTCGCTGGACAGCACGCGCATGGGCAGTTTGGGCCGGTAGTCGGTCAGGCCGCTGATGTCGGGCAGGTTGGGATAGGCCAGGGCCAGGCCCAGGGCCAGCAGCAGGGCGACGGCCGCCACGCCGCCAGCCACCAGGCCCACACCCCACAAGGCCCAGCGGCCGAGGCGCGAACTCATGCTGATGGGCGGGCGAGAGGTGGATGTGCCGGCGGGTGAAGGACTGGATGCAGCGGAGCGGAGCTTGTCATTCATGAGCCGGCGGCGCGCGCCCAGGGGCGCGTTGGGAGGAGGCGGCGGATTATAGGAAGCACCGTCACGCCCTCCTTGTATACCCGCATGCCCAACCAGCAGCGTGCCAAACGACCGCTTCACATGTGTTTTTCAGTAGCTTGCAAGTCAATTGAATCGTGTATGTTTAGCAACGTGGCGTTACCAGCTTGGGCCGTTTTTCCGTTCGGCGTCAACGGCTTTGCTGCTAGCATTCAAGTAACTTATTAATAGTCCGATACGTAACTCGCGTGTCGGGAACAAAGGGCATGGGAATACTTGACGCACTTTTGGGTCGCAAGCACCCCCCCCTGATTGGCCTGGATATCAGTTCATCCAGCGTCAAGCTGGTGGAACTGAGCCAGACCAAGAGCGGTGAGTTCGTTCTTGAGCGTTTTGCCAGCGAGCCCTTCGAGAAGGGCTGGATCGCTGACGGCCAGATCGAAAAGTTCGACGAAGTCGCCGACGCAGTGCGCCGCGTGGTTGCGCGCAGCGGCAGCAAGACCCGCGACGCGGCCCTGGCCATGCCGCAGTCGGCCGTCATCACCAAGAAGATCATGTTGCCCGCCGGCCTGCGCGAGGAAGAGCTCGAGCTGCAGGTCGAGGCCGAGGCCAACCAATACATCCCGTTCTCGCTGGACGAGGTCAGCCTGGACTTCTGCGTCATCGGCCCCAGCCCCACGTCGGTGGGTGACGTCGAGGTGCTGATAGCCGCCTCGCGCAAGGACCGCGTGCAGGACCGCCAGGGCCTGGCCGAAGCGGCCGGCCTGCGGCCCGTCGTGCTGGACATCGAGTCGCATGCCTCGCGCATGGCCATGGGCCGCCTCATCATGGCCCTGCCCAACGAGGGCAAGGACGCCCTGGTCGCGCTGTTCGAGATCGGCGCCGACACCACCAGCCTCAAGGTGCTGCGCGACGATGAACTGCTCTACGACCGGGACCAGTCCTTCGGGGGCTCCCAACTGACACAGCTCATCTCACGGCAGTACGGCTTCTCCTTCGAGGAGGCCGAGCAGAAGAAGCTGGCCAACGAACTGCCCGAGGACTACGAGAGCAGCGTGCTCAACCCCTTCGTCGACAGCCTGTCCCAGGAAATCGGCCGGGCGCTGCAGTACTTCTTCACCAGCACCCCGCATCACAAGGTGCATTACGTGATGCTGGCCGGTGGCACGGCCACGCTGCCTGGCCTGAAGGAGCGCGTGACCGACCTGACGGGTTTCGCCTGCATGGTGGTCAATCCCTTCGAGAACATGGGCATGGGCTCGGCCGTGCGCGAGCCCAAGCTGCGGCGTGAGGCGCCGTCCTATCTGACCGCCTGCGGCCTCGCGATGCGGAGGTTCTTCCAGTGATCCTGATCAACCTGCTGCCTTACCGCGAAGAGCGGCGCAAGCGGCGCAAGCTGGCCTTCTTCACGGGCCTGGGTTTTGCTGGCCTGGTCGGCGCTGGCCTTGTCGTGGCGGCCTATCTGATGCTGCAGTTCCTGACTGCGGAACAGCAGTCGCACAACCAGTACATCCAGGGCCAGATCACGCTGCTCGAAGCCCAGATCAAGGACATCGCCGACCTGAAGGCCGAGATCGAGTCCTTGAAGGCGCGCCAGCGTGCCGTCGAGGACCTGCAGACCGACCGCAACACGCCGGTGCAGTTGCTCAACGATCTCGCCAGGCTCGCGCCCGAAGGCATCTACCTGACCGCCATCCGCCAGGACGCCAAGGTCGTCACCATCAGCGGCATCGCCCAGACGAACGAGCGCGTGTCCGAGTTCCTGCGCAATGTGTCGCGCAGCTCGGAGTGGCTGGAGAAGCCGGATCTCATCGAAGTCAAGCTCGCCACCGTCACGACCAACACGCGTGACCAGCGCCGCCTGCTGGACTTCTCGATGAAGGTCTCGATCAAGAGCCCGGTGCGCGAAGCCGCGCCGGGTGCTTCCGCGCCGAAGAAGAGCTGACCGCCATGGCGACCTCCACACCCAAGTTCGACCTGAATGCCTGGTTCGCCGATCTGGCGAGCCAGTTCCAGGGCCTCAACCCGAAAGAGCCGGGCCAGTGGCCGCTGCTGCCCAAGCTCGCGGCCTCGCTGGTCGTCATGCTGGCGGTGGCCATCGCCGGCTATGTCTTCGTGCTTTCCGACGTGCAGGCCGGCCTGGAAGCCGAACGCGACCGCGAGCCGCAACTGCGCCAGGACTATCACAACAAGCTGGGCCAGGCCGTCAACCTGCCCGAGCTGCGCAAGCAGAAGAGCCAGGTCGAGGAGTACGTGACCCAGCTCGAGAAGCAGCTGCCCGGCAAGGCCGAGATCGACTCCCTGCTGTCCGACATCAGCAGTGCCGGTGTCGGCCGAGGCCTGCAGTTCGAGCTGTTCCGCCCGGGTCAGGTGCTGATCAAGGACTACTACGCCGAGCTGCCGATCGCGGTGAAGGTGTCGGGCCGGTATCACGACATCGGCGCCTTCGCGGCCGATGTGTCGAACCTGTCGCGCATCGTCACGCTGCACAACCTCGTCGTCGTGGCGCCCGCGGGCCCGCGCGACGCGAATGGCGCTCTCAGCATGGAAGCCACGGCGCGCACCTATCGCTACCTCGACGCCTCCGAAGTCGCCGAGCAGAAGAAGGCCGCGACCAAGCCGGCGGGAGCCAAGAAATGAAGCGCCTGCTGATGCCCCTCGCAGTCCTGTTGTCGCTGGCCGGTTGCGGCAGCGACATGGACGAACTGCGCCAGTGGATGGCGCAGGAGCAGAAGGACGCCAAGACCACCGTCACGCCGCTGCTGCCGCCGAAGAAATTCCTGCCGCAGCCGTATGAATCGGCCGCCGGCGTGGATCCCTACAGCCCGCAGAAGCTCAGCGTCGCCATCAAGCAGGAAGCGGCCCAGCCGAATTCCCTGCTGACCGCCGAGATCAGCCGCCGCAAGGAACCGCTGGAAGCCTATCCGCTGGACGGCATGGTCATGGTGGGCAGCCTGACGCGCGACAACCGCCGCTATTCGCTGTTGCGCGTCGACAACTTGTTGTATCAGGTCAAGGCCGGGGACTACCTCGGTCAGAACTTCGGTCGCATCACCAAGATGAGCGAAACCGAGATCACGTTGCGAGAAGTCGTCCAGGACGCTGCGGGCGAGTGGATCGAGCGCACCAGTACCCTCCAGCTACAGGAGAAGGGACGATGAACAGTACACCGCAGGAGAATAAGTCGATGGGCCGTGGCTGGTTGCTGGGATTCGCGCTCACGCTGCTGGCCACGCCGGCGGCTTGGGCGCAGACGCAGATACGCGCGATCAACACCAGCCAGCAGGCGGGTGTGGAAGTCGTGCGCATCGAATTGAGTGAGCCTTTGCAGGCCGTGCCAACGGGTTTCACGATCCAGACGCCACCGCGCATCGCCATCGACCTGCCAGGGGTCGTGAATGCCCTGGGTCGCAACCAGGTCGAGATCAACCAGGGCAATCTGCGCTCGGCCAATGTGGCCCAGGCGGGTGAGCGCGCCCGTGTGGTGCTGAATCTGCGCCATGCCTCGAACTACAGCGCCAAGCTGGAGGGCAGCTCCCTGGTTCTGGTGCTGGACAGCGCGCCGCAGGTGGCTCCGGCCACCAACACCGAACCTGTCCATTTCGCGCAGAGCCTGAACGCCGCGCCCCAGCCCCTGCGCGATATCGACTTCCGCCGCGGCGCCGAAGATGCCGGTCGCGTCATCGTCAACCTGCCCAGCAACCAGGTCGGTGTCGACATCCAGCAGCAGGGCCAGAGCCTGGTCGTCGAGTTCCTGCGTTCCAGCCTGCCTGAGAACCTGCGCCGCAAGATCGACGTCGTCGACTTCGGCACGCCGGTGCAGACGATCACGACCACGCAGTCGGGTGACCGCGTGCGCATGGTCGTCGAGCCCAAGGGCAACTGGGAGCACAGCGCCTACCAGAGCGACAACCAGTTCGTGCTCGAAGTCCGTCCGCAGAAGATCGACCCCAACAAGCTGACCCAGGGGCCGGGCTATGCCGGCGACAAGCTGTCGCTGAACTTCCAGAACATCGAAGTCCGTGCGCTGCTGCAGGTCATTGCCGATTTCACCAACTTCAACGTCGTCACCAGCGACACCGTGACCGGCAGCGTCACGCTGCGCCTGAAGGACGTGCCCTGGGACCAGGCGCTGGACATCATCATGCAGGCCAAGGGTCTGGGCCTGAAGAAGTCCGGCAACGTGCTGTGGATCGCGCCCAAGGACGAGCTCGCGGCGAAGGAAAAGCTGGACCTCGAATCCAAGGCGGCCATCGCCCAGCTCGAGCCCCTGCGCACCCAGTCCTTCCAGCTCAACTACGTGAAGTCCGAGGACCTCGCCAAGGGCCTGACCGGCCAGGGCATCAGCGGCAGCGGCGGCAGCAATGGCTCCGGCGGCGGCACCCGCATCCTGTCGGCGCGCGGCAGCGTCATCTTCGAGCCGCGCACCAACCAGCTCTTCGTGTCCGACATCCCGAGCAAGCTCGAGGAGATCCAGGCCATGATCGCCAAGATCGACATCCCGGTGCGCCAGGTGTTGATCGAAGCGCGCATCGTCGAGGCCAATGACAAGTTCGGTCGCTCGCTGGGTGTCAAGCTCGGGGCCGCGGACGTGCGTGGCCTGCAGGGCGGCATTCCGGGTTACAGCGTCGGCGGCAGCAACTACGTGACCGTCGGCGGCAACTACAACGGCGTGGGTTACCAGACAGGGCTGAACACCGACAACAACTACAACAACACGCAGTTCGTCAACCTGGCGGCCAACACCTCGTCCGACGCCTTCAGCGGCGGCAACGCGGCGACGGTGGCGCTGTCCCTGTTCAGCGCGACGGCCAACCGCTTCCTGAACCTGGAGCTGTCCGCCCTCGAGTCCGACGGCAAGGGCAAGGTCGTGTCCAGCCCGCGCGTCATCACCGCCGATCAGGTCAAGGCCTTGATCGAGCAGGGCGAAGAACTGCCCTACCAGGTGGCCACCGCGAGTGGCGCCACGTCGGTGCAGTTCCGCAAGGCCAACCTCAAGCTCGAGGTGACGCCGCAGATCACGCCCGAAGGCAGCGTCATCCTGAGCGTGGACGTCAACAAGGACAGCCGCGGCACGCTGACGCCGCAGGGCTATGCCATCAATACCAAGCACGTTCAGACACAGGTGCTGGTCGAGAACGGCGGTACGGTTGTCATCGGCGGCATCTACACCCAGGACGAAGGCGAGACCGTGAACAAGGTACCGCTGCTGGGCGATGTGCCCATCCTTGGCAACCTGTTCAAGAACAAGACCCGCACGACCTCGAAAACCGAGCTGCTGATCTTCCTGACGCCCAAGGTCGTCAGCGAACGGCAGACGGTGCGCTGAGGTTTTACTGAATTGACGATGTGTCAGCTGCG
This sequence comes from Roseateles sp. P1_C1_2, assembly GCF_056406535.1. Lineage (NCBI taxonomy): Bacteria > Pseudomonadati > Pseudomonadota > Betaproteobacteria > Burkholderiales > Sphaerotilaceae > Roseateles > Roseateles sp. P1_C1_2. The sequence goes on along the minus strand of NZ_JBFUAB010000028.1, from coordinate 37,972 downwards.
CTGGCTACACACGGGAGTGCAAAGAGATGTTGAAGTTTGATGTTTGGAGCCGGATTGCGGTCCGTGCGCTGTTGGGCGGAGCCCTCGCGGCCGTCCTCACCGCTTGCGGTGGTGGTGGCGGCGCCGCCGGGACACCGATCAATGGCGGTGGTGGAGACACCAGCAGTCTGACGGCCCTGTCGATCACGGGCAATTCCAGCCTTCCCAATACGGGGACCGAGACGCTCGCCATCAAGGTGACGGCGTTGACCACTGGCAATACAGCGCTGATCGGCAAGGCAATTCCCATCAATTTCGCGGTGAGCAGTGGGGCGGTCGTCACGCCCGCCGGCACCAGCACCGGCACGGGCGATGGCACGTTGGCGGCGACGGTCAGCCTGGTGGACAAGACCAGCCGGACTGTCACGGTCACGGCATCGAGCGGCACCGTCAGCCAGACCTTCTCGTTCAACGTCGTGGACAGCGTCACCGGCAGCAAGGTGGCTGACATTTCCCTGGTGTCTGACAAGGCGACGCTGCCGAACAACGGCACCCAGGTGGTCAACCTCACCGCAACCACGCTCGACGCGTCACGCGGCGCCGCGGGTGGCGCGCCGCTGACCTTCGCCGTCGACGATCCGGCCAAGTCCGCCTTCGTCTCCGCGGCGGGCGGCGGCGCGGTGACCGACACCAACACAGGCCAGCTCAAGGCCACGGTGGAGTTGGGCAGCAACAAGACGAACCGGACGATCAAGGTCACCGCGACCAGCGGTACCGTGTCTCGCTCCATCAGCTTCGATGTGGTTGATTCGTCGGCGGTGACGCCTACCGCGGCCGACATGTCGATGAGCCTGAACAAGGCCACCATCGGCAATGGCGGCGGTGACACGGTCGACGTGACCGTGACGGCCGTGGACAGCGGCCGCAACGCGGTGTCTGGCATCGACGTGACCTTCAGCGTGGACTCCAACGCCGTCCTGGTGGTTGGCAACGGGAAGACCGCGGCCGACGGTACGGCCAAGGCTTCGGTCACCATCGGTGCCGACCGTTCCAACCGTCTCGTCACGGTGACGGCCAAGAGCGGCACCTTCGTGCGCCAAGCCTCGTTCCGCGTGACGGGTGCGAAGCTGCAAGCCACGCTGCAGCCCGCCACCTTGAAGGTGGGCGACCCGGGTCAGGTCCAGTACACCTTGACCGACGTGAACGCCAATCCCATGGTCGGTGTCACCCTCACGGTGTCCGGCCCGGGTCCGACCGCCAGCGCTACAGGCACGACCGACAGCAGCGGTCGCTACCTTTACAGCTATGTCGCAGCGGGCTCGGGACCGACGGCGATCTCCGCACAGGCGGGCGGTGCGACCATCACCAGCACCGTGCAGATCGACGCCAAGCTGTCCGACGTGCCGGCCGCGGTCGACATTGCCTCGGCCACCTTCACCGTGGCCCCGTCGGTCGTCAGCGTCAATGCCGTCGGCTCCAAGGACAACCGCGCCGAACTGCGCCTGCTGTTCCTGACCGCCAACAACGTGCCCGTGCCCAACGTCCGAGTGCGTCTGGGCCTGGGAGACAACGCGGCCGGCACGGATGGCGACATCGGTTCGGGCAAGGATGCCATCGTCACGTCCGACGCGAATGGCGTGGCGGTGTCAAGCTTCATTCCCGGCCAGCGCGCCAGTTCGACCGATCAGGTCAAGATCTACGCCTGCTACGCCAAGGACGACAGCGTCGAGACCATCCTCGCCTGCCCTGCCAGCCGCAAGCTGTCGGTTTCGCTGACCGTTGTGGAGCAGCCGCTGTCGATCAGCATCGGTTCCGCCCAGGAAATCGCAGTAGGTGCGAACGGCCAAACCTACACCGTTAAGTTCACTGTTCTGGTGGTGGATGCCGCAGGCAATCCCAAGTCGGACGTGCAGCTGACACCGCTCCTCGATTTGCCGAGCTACCAGAAGGGCGAATGGGTTTACAGCGACGCGGATCAGAAGTGGGGGCAGATCATCAGGGCCAAATGTATTGCGGAGGACAGCTCAATCAACGGCTTCCGCAACGGCACGATCGAGACATTCAACGGTGTTTCGGAGGATGTGAACGGTAACGGCCAGTTGGAGCCCCGCAAGTCCGACGTGTCCATCGCCATGATCAGCACGACCAAGACTGATGCGAACGGCACGGCCCTGCTTCGCATCGAGTATCCGCAGAACTATGGTGAATGGGTCGAATATTCCATTCGTGTCGCCGCTTCTGGCGTGGTGAGTCCACCGGCCGTGTGGGGGCGAGTTGCCACGCCGGGCTACACCCTGAATTCCTTGGTGGGCAATAAGGAACTCACGCCGGTCCCGGACACCGTGATCAAGACGCAGGCAAAGCCGCCGTTCATCAAGAGCCCGTACGGAATATCCGCGTCTTGTTCCGACCCCAACTGACGATGCCACCGGGGGCAGTCTGGACCCGTTCGTGATTGCCCTGGTGGGCATGCCCGGCGGTGGCAAGTCCACCGTCGGCAAACAACTGGCACGCCAAATCGGCGTGCCTTTTGTCGATTCAGACCATGAAATCGAGCTGCGCATCGGCGGCAGCATCAAGCAGTTCTTCGAGCGCCATGGCGAGGACGAATTCCGGGACGTCGAGACCGAGGTCATCGGCGAATTGATGGCCCGGCCCGGCGATTGCGTGCTGGCCACCGGTGGTGGCGCCGTGCTGCGGGAGCGCAATCGCGAGCTGCTGCATGAGGGCGCAACCGTGCTCTATCTGCGCTCCACCCCCGAAGATCTGTTCCGGCGCCTGCGCCATGACACGACCCGGCCTTTGCTGCAGGTGCGCGACCCGCTCGCCAAGCTGCGCGAGCTGCACCAGCAGCGCGACCCGCTCTACCGCCGTTGCGCCCACTATGTGCTCGAGAGCGCACGCCCGTCCGTGCACGCCCTCGTCAACATGGCGCTGATGCAACTGGAGCTGGCTGGTCTGCTCGACCCGACGCGCGTGGCCGCGACAGTGGGGGCCGAGCCGCTTTGATGCCGGCTTGACGGCAAGCGGAGGGCCGCCCCAGGGGGGCGCTCTTACACTCGACGGCATGCCTGCTACCGATACCGTCCGCATCCAGCTTCCTGACGACCGCGCCTACGAGATTCGCATCGGTTCCGGCCTGCTGGACGAGCCCGCCAGCTGGCAGCAACTGCCCAAGGCCGCGGCAGCCGTCATCGTCAGCAACGAGACCGTGGCGCCGCTGTACGCCGCACGTCTGTGTGAACGCCTGCAGGCTGTCTATCGCCGCGTCGACCTCGTCGTGCTGCCGGATGGCGAGCAGCACAAGGACTGGGCCAACCTGAACCGCATCTGCGACCACCTGCTCGGCGAGGCCCTGGACCGCAAGACCGTGCTGTTTGCGCTGGGTGGCGGCGTCATCGGCGACATGACCGGCTTCGCGGCCGCCATCTATATGCGCGGCGTGCCCTTCGTGCAGGTGCCGACCACCTTGCTGGCCCAGGTGGATTCGTCCGTCGGCGGCAAGACGGCCATCAACCACCCGCTGGGCAAGAACATGCTCGGCGCCTTCTACCAGCCCGAGCGGGTGATCGCCGACCTCGACACGCTGGACAGCCTGCCCGACCGCGAGCTGCGTGCCGGCCTGGCCGAAGTCATCAAGTACGGCCCCATCGCCGACGCCGGCTTCCTGTGCTGGATCGAAGACAACCTCGATGCGCTGCTGGCCCGAGACAAGGCCGTGCTCGGCTACGCGGTGCGCCGCAGTTGCGAGATCAAGGCCGACGTGGTGGGCCAGGACGAACGCGAGCAAGGGCTGCGCGCCATCCTGAATTTCGGCCACACCATCGGCCATGCGATCGAAGCCGGCATGGGTTACGGTGCGTGGCTGCACGGTGAGGCCGTCGCCTGCGGCATGGTGCTGGCGGCCGACCTGTCGCAGCGCATGGGCTTGATGCCGGCCGAGTTCGTCGAGCGCCTGCGCCGCCTGGTCGAGAGGGCAGGGCTGCCGGTGCAGCCGCCCAAGCTGGGGGCCGAGCGTTATCTGTCGCTGATGCGCGTGGACAAGAAGGCCGAGGCCGGCGAGATTCGCTTCGTCCTCATCGAGGCGCTGGGCCGGGCCGGCCTGCACGCTGTGCCCGACGCGCGCATCGTCGAGACGCTGGTGGCACACGGGGCCGCCTGAGATGTCGATTTTGCGCCCGGCCTACGCCGCCGACCCGGCGCGCAGCCGCGGCCGCCGCCTTGCAGAGCCGGCCGCGCCGACGCGAAGCGAGTTCCAGCGCGACCGCGACCGCATCATCCACAGCACGGCCTTCCGCCGTCTCGTCTACAAGACCCAGGTCTTCCTCAATCACGAGGGCGACCTGTTCCGCACGCGGCTGACGCATTCGCTCGAGGTGGCCCAACTCGGTCGCTCCATCGCGCGCAGCTTGGGCCTGGACGAAGACTTGGTCGAGGCCGTGGCCCTGGCTCATGACCTCGGCCACACGCCCTTTGGCCATGCGGGCCAGGACGTGCTGGACGAGTGCATGAAAGGCCATGGTGGCTTCGAGCACAACCTGCAGTCGCTGCGCGTCGTCGATCAACTTGAGCAGCGCTACCCGGCCTTCGACGGGCTCAATCTCTGCTTCGAAACGCGCGAAGGCATCCTCAAGCACTGCTCACGTCGCAACGCCGAACTGCTCGAGGCTGACGAACCGGGTGGCATCGCAACGCGCTTTCTCAACGGCGGCCAGACCAGCCTGGAGGCCCAGCTCTGCAATCTCGCCGACGAGGTGGCCTACAACGCACATGACGTCGACGACGGCGTGCGCTCGGGCTTGATCGAGCTGGAGCAGTTGCTGGAGGTCGAACTGGTGCGCGAGCACTGGCGGGCGTCGCTGGACGCCCATCCTGGCTTGGCGGGCAAGCGTCTGCTGTTCGAGACCATCCGTCGCATGTTGTCGGCGCAGGTCTACGACATCATCGACGCCACGCGCGCCGCACTGGCCGACGCGGCGCCCGCCGACGTCGAGGCGGTGCGCCGGGCCGACAAGCCCTTGCTGCGCTTCAGCCCGGAGATGCGAGCCAAGAGCACGGCGCTGAAGCGCTTCCTGTTCGCCAATCTCTATCGCCACGCCCAGGTTCAGTCGACGCGCAACCGTGCCGAGCAGGTGCTGCGCGACCTCTTCGCGGCCTACTCGGCCGACGCCAGCCAGATGCCGGCCGACTTCGCCGACCGCCCCGACCGCGAGCGCGCCTGTGCCGACTACATCGCCGGCATGACCGACCGCTTCGCCATCCGCGAGCACCTCAGGCTGACCGGCAAAAGCCTTTTCTGATTCGCCCTCACAAATTGGGGTCGGAGTCGATTATTCTGAATGCTCCTGCCAAGGCCGCTGTGCCGATAGGGATGCATTCATGGCCCGTCTCCCTCGACTGATCCTGCCGGGTCAGCCTCACCACGTCATCCTGCGCGGCAACAACCGCCAGGCCATCTTCTTCAGCGACCATGATCGCCAGCACATGCTGGCCACCCTGGCAGAGGTTGCGGCGCAATACCGGGTGGCCATCCATGCCTATGTGCTGATGGACAACCACCTGCACCTGCTGCTGACGCCGCCGGAGGTGGACGCCCTCAGCCGCATGATGCAGTCGCTCGGCCGTCGCTACGTGGCCTGGTTCAACACTCGCCACCAGCGCAGTGGCACGCTTTGGGAAGGGCGCTTCCGAGCCGGGCTGATCGAGGGCGAGCGGCACCTGCTGGCCTGCATGCGCTATATCGAGCTGAATCCGGTGCGAGCGGGCCTCTGCCAGGAAGCGGCGCAGTGGCCTTGGTCGAGTGCCGCGCATCACCTCGGCCGCACCCGCAGCGCCTTGGTCACCGAGCACGAGCTGTATTGGTCGCTGGGCAACACACCCTTCGAGCGTGAGCATGCCTATGCGGAGTTGATGGAGCAGGGCACCACGGCCCTGGAGCAGGCGCAGTTCACCGAAGCCGTGCTGCGTGGCCGACCGGTGGGCAGCGAGGCTTTCCTGGGCGTTTTGGCTGACGTTCACCCGAAAGTGGCGATCAAGCGGCCGCGCGGGCGGCCACGCAAACCAACACAGCCGTCGCCCCAGGGCGAGATCGGCTAGCTGCTTTGACTATGGCCCCAATTAACTTGCACGAGCAACGGAGACAAAATTAAATTGACTCTGACCCTAATTTAATCAAGTTGCCGCATTTGCTGCACTGCATTAATCTTCCGCCCTGTTGTGTTCCAGGAGGGCGCCATGAGCCACGCTGCGCAGATTCAAGCCGAGATCCAAGACCTTGCCGAGCACGGGCTCTACCGGCCGGGCAATGAGAAGGATGCCTGCGGCCTCGGCTTTGTGGCGCATATCAAGGGCCAGAAGGCGCACAACATCGTCCAGCAGGGGCTGAAGATCCTCGAGAACCTGGACCACCGCGGCGCGGTGGGTGCCGACAAGCTGATGGGCGACGGCGCCGGCATCCTGATCCAGATCCCGGACGAGTACTACCGCGCCGAGATGGCCAAGCAGGGTGTCAACCTGCCGCCGCCCGGCGAGTACGGCGTCGGCATGATCTTCCTCCCCAAGGAGGCCGCCTCGCGCCTCGCCTGCGAGCAGGAACTCGCCCGCGCCATCAAGGCCGAGGGCCAGGTGCTGATCGGCTGGCGCGACGTGCCGGTGGACCGCGACATGCCCATGTCGCCGACCGTGCGCGAGAAGGAGCCGGTGATCCGCCAGATCTTCATCGGCCGCGGCCCGGACATCATCGTGCCTGACGCGCTGGAGCGGAAGCTCTACGTCATCCGCAAGACCGCCTCCAGCGCCATCCAGGCCTTGAAGCTCACGCACAGCCGCGAGTACTACGTGCCCAGCATGAGCTGCCGCACCGTCATCTACAAGGGCCTGCTGCTGGCCGACCAGGTCGGCAAGTACTACCTGGACCTGGCCGACCCGCGCGTCGTCTCGGCCATCGCCCTGGTGCACCAGCGCTTCTCCACCAACACCTTCCCCGAGTGGCCGCTGGCCCACCCCTACCGCATGGTCTGCCACAACGGCGAGATCAACACGGTCAAGGGCAACTTCAACTGGATGCGCGCCCGCGAAGGCGTCATGAAGTCGCCGGTGCTGGGCGACGACCTGAAGAAGCTCTACCCGATCAGCTTCGAGCACCAGTCCGACACGGCCACCTTCGACAACGCCATCGAGCTGCTGACGATGAGCGGCTACCCGCTCGCTCACGCCGCCATGATGATGATCCCGGAAGCCTGGGAGCAGCACGAGGGCATGGACGAGCGCCGCCGCGCCTTCTACGAGTACCACGCCGCCATGATGGAGCCGTGGGACGGCCCGGCCGCCATGGCCTTCACCGACGGCCGCCAGGTCTGCGCCGCGCTGGACCGCAATGGCCTGCGTCCGGCCCGCTACTGCATCACCGACGACGACCTCGTCGTCATGGCCTCGGAAAGTGGCGTGCTGCCCATTCCCGAGGCCAAGATCGTCAAGAAGTGGCGCCTGCAGCCCGGCAAGATGTTCCTTATCGACCTGGAGCAGGGGCGCATCGTCGATGACGAGGAACTGAAGAATCAGTTTGCCAACGCGCGCCCCTATCGCCAGTGGATCGAGAACGTCCGCGTCAAGCTGGACGATATCGCCGTGCCCGAGACTGCCCGCCCGGGCTTCACGACGACGCTGCTGGACCGCCAGCAGGCCTTCGGCACGACGCAGGAGGACATCAAGTTCCTGCTCGCCCCCATGGCCGCCAATGGCGAAGAAGGCATTGGCTCGATGGGCAACGACTCGCCGCTGGCGGTGCTGTCGGGCAAGAACAAGCCGCTCTACAACTACTTCAAGCAGCTGTTCGCCCAGGTCACGAACCCGCCGATCGACCCGATCCGCGAAAACATCGTGATGTCGCTGAACAGCTTCATCGGCCCCAAGCCGAACCTGCTGGACATCAACGCCATCAACCCGCCGATGCGCCTGGAAGTCAGCCAGCCCATCCTGGACTTCGACGACATGGCGCGCCTGCGTGGCATCGAGGCGCCCACCCACGGCAAGTTCAAGCCCAGCGAGCTGGACATCACCTATCCGCGCGACTGGGGCCGTGCCGGCGTGGAAGCGCAGCTGGCCTCGCTGTGCGCTTCGGCCGTGGACGCGATCAAGACCGGCCACAACATCCTCATCATCACGGACCGCCACCTCAGCGCCGACCGCATCGCCATCCCGGCGCTGCTGGCCCTGTCCGCCGTCCACCATCACCTGGTGCGTGAAGGCCTGCGCACGACGGCCGGCCTGATCGTCGAGACCGGCACGGCCCGCGAGGTGCACCATTTCGCCGTGCTGGCCGGCTACGGTGCCGAAGCCGTCCACCCCTACCTCGCGCTCGAGACGCTGGAGGCCATGGGTGATGAACTGCCGGCCAAGCTGACGGCCGAGCAGGCCCGCTACAACTACATCAAGGCGGTGGGCAAGGGTCTGTCCAAGATCATGTCCAAGATGGGCATCTCGACCTATATGTCCTACTGCGGCGCGCAGATCTTCGAGGCCATCGGCCTGAAGGCGGACTTCGTCGAGAAGTACTTCCGCGGCACGGCCACCCAGGTGGGCGGCATCGGCGTCTTCGAGGTGGCCGAGGAAGCCATCCGCATGCACGAGGCGGCCTTCAGCGATGACCCGCTGCTGGACAGCATGCTGGAGACCGGCGGCGAATACGCCTGGCGCACCCGCGGCGAAGAGCATATGTGGACGCCGGACGCCATCGCCAAGCTGCAGCACGCAGCGCGTTCGGGCAAGTTCGAGACCTACAAGGACTACGCCCAGCTCATCAACGACCAGAGCAAGCGCCACATGACGCTGCGCGGCCTGTTCGAGTTCAAGTTCGATCCCGCAAAGGCCGTGCCGCTGGAGGAAGTCGAGTCGGCGGCCGACATCGTCAAGCGCTTCGCCACCGGTGCGATGTCGCTGGGCTCCATCTCCACCGAAGCCCACGCCACGCTGGCCGTCGCCATGAACCGCATCGGCGGCAAGAGCAACACGGGTGAGGGCGGCGAAGACCCGGCCCGCTACCGCAACGAGCTCAAGGGCATCAAGATCACCGATGGCACCAAGATCAGCGATGTGATCGACGGCAAGGTCATCGCCGTCGACTACGAGCTGAAGGAAAACGACAGCCTGCGCTCCAAGATCAAGCAGGTTGCATCCGGCCGCTTCGGCGTCACGACGGAATACCTGGTCAGCGCCGACCAGATCCAGATCAAGATGGCCCAGGGCGCCAAGCCCGGCGAGGGCGGCCAGCTGCCCGGCGGCAAGGTATCCGAATACATCGGCATGCTGCGCCACTCGGTGCCGGGTGTCGGCCTCATCAGCCCGCCGCCCCACCACGACATCTATTCCATCGAGGATCTGGCCCAGCTCATCCACGACCTGAAGAACGTCAACCCGAAGGCGGACGTGTCGGTCAAGCTGGTGTCCGAAGTCGGCGTGGGCACAGTGGCCACTGGTGTGGCCAAGTGCAAGGCCGACCACATCGTCATCGCCGGCCATGACGGCGGCACCGGCGCCTCGCCGTGGTCGTCCATCAAGCACTGCGGCACGCCGTGGGAGCTGGGCCTGGCCGAAGCCCAGCAGACCCTGGTGCTGAACCGCCTGCGCGGCCGCGTGCGCGTGCAGGCCGACGGCCAGATGAAGACCGGCCGCGATGTCGTCATCGGCGCGCTGCTGGGCGCCGACGAGTTCGGCTTCGCCACCGCGCCGCTGGTGGCCGAAGGCTGCATCATGATGCGCAAGTGCCACCTCAACACCTGCCCGGTGGGCGTGGCCACGCAGGACCCGGTGCTGCGCAAGAAGTTCACCGGCCGCCCCGAGCATGTCGTCAACTACTTCTTCTTCGTCGCCGAGGAAGCGCGCCAGATCATGGCCCAGCTGGGCGTGCGCAAGTTCGACGAGCTGATCGGTCGTTCGGACTGGCTGGACACCAAGAAGGCCATCTCGCACTGGAAGGCCAAGGGCCTGGATTTCGCCCGCATCTTCCACCGCCCCAACGTTCCCGCCGACGTGGCCCGCATCCACAACGATGTGCAGGACCATGGTCTGGAGCGTGCGCTCGATGTGAAGCTCATCGAGAAGTGCCTGCCCGCCTTCGAGAAGGGCGAGAAGGTGCAGTTCATGCAGGAAGTGACGAATGTGCGCCGCTCGGTGGGTGCGCGCCTGTCCGGCGAGCTGATCCGCCGCAAGCCCGAGGGCCTGCCCGACCACACCATCTTCATCCAGATGGAAGGCACGGGCGGCCAGAGCTTCGGTGCCTTCCTGGCCCAGGGCATCAGCTTCTATCTGATCGGTGACGCCAACGACTACACCGGCAAGGGCATGTCGGGCGGCCGCATCGTCGTGCGTCCCAGCATCGACTTCCGTGGCGACGCGACCAAGAACATCATCGTCGGCAACACGGCGTTGTACGGCGCGACACGCGGCGAGGCCTTCTTCCGCGGCGTCGCCGGCGAGCGCTTTGCGGTGCGGCTGTCGGGCGCGACGGCCGTCGTCGAAGGCACCGGCGACCATGGCTGCGAGTACATGACCGGCGGCACCGTTGCCGTGCTCGGCAAGACCGGCCGCAACTTCGCGGCCGGCATGAGCGGCGGCATCGCCTACGTCTATGACGAGGACGGTCACTTCGCCAAGCGTTGCAACACCAGCATGGTGTCGCTGGAGAAGCTGGCGACCTCGACCGAGCAGGAAGCCAGCGTCGACAAGGCCATCTGGCATCGCACCAAGGGTGTCGACGGCGTGGACCGCGAGGCCCAGACCGACGAAACCATCCTGAAGAAGCTGCTGGAAGACCACCACCGCTGGACTGGCAGCCAGCGCGCCCGTGACATCCTCGACCACTGGGCCGAGTCGCGTGCCAAGTTCGTCAAGGTGTTCCCGAACGAATACCGCCGTGCCCTGGGCGAGATCAACGCCGCCAGGGAAGCCGCACAAACCATCGCTCAGGCCAAGGCGCCTGAAGCAGTCAAGGCTTAAGGAGCGCCAAGCATGGGCAAGGTTACTGGCTTCATGGAGTACGAGCGTCTGGAAGAGGGCTACGAGCCCGTCCCCGCTCGCGTCAAGAACTACAAGGAATTCGTCATCGCGCTGAACGTCGACCAGGCGAAGCAGCAGGGCGCGCGCTGCATGGACTGCGGCACGCCGTTCTGCAACAGCGGCTGCCCGGTCAACAACGTCATTCCCGACTTCAACGACCTGGTCTACAAGGGCCGCGCGGAAGACTGGAAGAACGCCATTCACGTGCTGCACAGCACCAACAACTTCCCCGAGTTCACCGGCCGCATCTGCCCCGCGCCCTGTGAGGCAGCCTGCACGCTGAACGTCAATGACGACGCGGTGGGCATCAAGTCCATCGAGCACGCCATCATCGACCGCGCCTGGGCCGAGGGTTGGGTCACAGCCCAGCCGCCCAAGGTGCGTACCGGCAAGAAGGTCGCCGTCGTCGGTGCCGGCCCGGCCGGCCTGGCCGCCGCCCAGCAACTGGCCCGCGTCGGCCACAGCGTCACCGTCTTCGAGAAGAACGACCGCGTCGGTGGCCTGCTGCGCTACGGCATCCCGGACTTCAAGATGGAGAAGTCCCACATCGACCGCCGCGTCGAGCAGATGAAGGCCGAGGGCGTCGAGTTCCGCACCGGCGTGATGGTTGCGTCCCTGCCCGAGGGATCCAAGGTCACCAACTGGGCCAAGGAAACTGTTCAGGCAGACGAGCTGAAGAGCCAGTTCGACGCCATCGTGCTGACCGGCGGCGCCGAGCAGTCGCGCGACCTGCCCGTGCCCGGCCGTGATCTGGCCGGCGTGCATTTCGCGATGGAGTTCCTGCCCCAGCAGAACAAGGTCAATGCCGGTGACAAGCTGAAGAACCAGCTGCGCGCCGATGGCAAGCACGTCATCGTCATCGGCGGTGGCGACACCGGCAGCGACTGCGTGGGAACGAGCAACCGCCACGGCGCCAAGAGCGTGACGCAGTTCGAACTGCTGCCCCAGCCGCCCGAAGTGGAAGACCGCCCGCTGACTTGGCCCTATTGGCCGATCAAGCTGCGCACCTCGTCCAGCCATGAAGAGGGCTGCGAGCGCGAGTTCGCCATCGCCACCAAGGAATTCGTCGGCGAGAAGGGCAAGCTGACCGGCGTCAAGACCGTGCGTCTGCAATGGCAGGGCGGCAAGATGACCGAGATCGAGGGCAGCGAGCAGATCCTGAAGGCCGACATGGCTTTCCTGGCGATGGGCTTCGTGTCGCCGGTCGCGACCATCCTGGAGGCCTTCGGCGTCGACAAGGATGCGCGTGGCAACGGCAAGGCCGCCACCGAAGGCGCCAACGCCTACAAGACCAATGTCGACAAGGTTTTCGCGGCCGGCGACATGCGCCGCGGCCAGAGCCTGGTGGTCTGGGCCATCCGCGAAGGCCGCCAGGCGGCCCGCGCGGTGGATGAATACCTGATGGGTTCGACGACGCTGCCGCGCTGAAGCAGCGCCGCCTTTCCCCCTGCAACGCGACCTCCGGGTCGCGTTTTTCATGGCGCCGTAGCAATTGCTTACCGGGGCCTGCCGTTCGTCGCAGTGGCGCGAACGCCCGTCGAGAAGCCGCGCCGCGGTGCGCAGTTTTGCACGACATTCACGCCGGCCCTGCCGCAGAATGCCCCGAAACGACCACTTGATGGTCCCTCTGGCGAGCGCTCATCGCCTCGTCTTCGCACCACAGGAACTGCCCATGTCCCAATTCGCGCCTCCTCAGGTTCAACGTGGCTTCACGCTGATCGAGCTCATGATCGCGGTGGCCATCGTGGGCATCCTGGCCGCAGTGGCGGTGCCGCAATACAAGGACTATGTGCGCCGCGGCACCCTGCCCGAAAGCTTCTCGCAGCTGGCGGACTACCGGATCAAGATGGAGCAGTACTACCAGGACAACCGCGCCTACGGGACCACGGTCTGCGCCGACGGTGCCGCCGCCCCGAGCTGGAAGACCTTCGTCCCCAACGGCGCCAAGAACTTCACCTATGCCTGCACCCTGACCGCCTCCGGGCAGGGCTACACCCTCACCGCCACCGGCAAGACGGGTACGGTATCGGTTGGGCATGTGTACACCCTCAACCAAGCCAATCTGCAAACCACGACCACTTTCAAGAGCACGGCTGTGAGCGGCAAGAACTGCTGGCTCGCCAAGGGCACGGAGTGCTGAGGTGGCTATGAAGCGGCAGGCCCTGCGGGGTGTCACCTTGGTGGAGCTGGTGGTGGTGGTCGGCCTGATGGCTTTGCTGCTCGCGGCCGTGATTCCCAGCGCCAGCGCCTGGATACGCAACACCCAGATCCGCAACGTGGCCACGTCCCTGCAGACCGGGCTGCAGCGTGCCCGCGCCGAGGCGATGCGGCGCAACACCAATGTGCGCTTCTCGCTCGTGACCCTGAGCAACGTGGCGGTGATGGACAACAGCTGCTCGGTTAACGAAGACAACGCATCGTGGGTGATCAGCCTTGACGACCCGAGCGGCAAATGCGCGACCGCGGTCAGCGACACGACGGCACCCCGTATCCTGGACAAGCAGGCCGCCGGCAGCGGCTCCCAGAATGTCGTGGTGTCAAGCTCCGATTCTGGTGGCGGTGATGCCGACACCGTCGTGTTCAACGGTTTCGGCCGCGCTGTGGACATGTCGCCTGCGATAGCAACTCTGACGACGCTGGACATCGACAACAAGGTCCCTGGCGATGACTTCCGCGCGCTGCGCATCGTCATCGGGACCGGCGGCACCGTCCGGATGTGCGAGCCCAAGGTCGCCGCCAGCAGTGACCCGCGCAAGTGCTGACCCGCTGCATCATGGAGTTCCAGGCATGAAAACAAGCTCGAAGCTGAAGGCTGGCCGCGGCCGGCACACCGGTTTTGCGATGCTCGAAGCCCTGGTCGCGCTGTTGATCTGCGCGATGGGCGTGCTGGGCGTCGTGGGCCTGCAAGGGGCCATGACGCGCGCCCAGACGTCCGCCACCTTCCGGGCCGAGGCAGCCTTCCTCGCACAGCAGTTGCTCGGCGCGATGTGGACCGACCGCGCCAACCTGAACGCCTACGCCACGGCCAGCTGCGGGGCCGCCTGCACGGACTGGCAAGCCCGCGTGGCGGCCCGGCTTCCCGGCGGCCAATCCACCGTGACTGTGGCCAACACGGGGGTGGTGTCCATCGAGATCCGCTGGACGGCGGCCGGTGAATCGCAGAGTCGATTCAACATGGCCTCGTCCATCAACTGAGGGCCGCCCCGTGATGGTCTTGCATTCCAAACTGAACCCCGGCCGCAGCGCGCTGGGCCGTGCAGCCGTGCGTGGCGTGACGCTCATCGAGCTGATGATCGGGCTGCTGCTGGGCCTGGTCGTCGTGCTGGTGACCGCCCAGGTGCTGTCCTTCGCCGAAGGGCAGAAGCGCGTGACGACCGGTGGCGCCGATGCCCAGGTCAACGGCTCGCTGGGGCTTTACACCCTGCAGCGCGAGATCCAGATGGCCGGCTACGGCCTCATCAACGAGCTGTCCGCGCTCGGCTGCCCGATCTCTGCCAACCACACCGCCGGCGGCGCCTTCAACTGGCCGCTCGTGCCCCTGGTGATCACCGCCGGAGCCAACGGCGCCCCCGACAGCATCACGGTCATGTCGTCAGGCCGCGCCTATGCCGTGCCGGCGTTGATCAGCGTCGACCACCCGACCACGGCGGATCGATTCACGCTGCGATCGGCGGTGGGGATCTCGGCGGGCGACATCGTGATCGCCGTGCCCACCAGCTACTCCGCCACCAACTGGTGCGGCGCCTACCGGGTCACGGCGCTCGCCAACAGCAACCAGGCCGTGCATGGCACAACGTCGCCCTGGAACAGCGGCGCCCAGGTGGCGCCGGCTGCAGGCTACTTCGCGGGCGACCGGCTGATCAACGCGGGTCAACTGGTGCGGCGCACTTTCGCGGTGGACGCCAACTACAACCTGCAGCAGCAGACCCTGGACCTGACCACGGGCGCCATGCAGTCGCAGGAGTTGTTCCCGCAGATCGTCATGCTGCGTGCCCTGTATGGCAAGGACACCAACGCTGACGACGTCGTCGACACCTACGACAACGTGACGCCCACCACCAATGCCGGCTGGCGGCAGGTGCAGGCCGTGCGGCTGGCGCTGGTCGCACGCAGCGGGAGCTACCAGAAGGACGAAGTGACCGTCGCCGCGCCCAAGTGGGACGTTGGCACCGTGGGCACCGTCACCGGCGCCACCACTTGCGGCACCAGCAGGTGCCTCGACCTGACGATCAGCGGTGTACCGGACTGGAAGCACTACCGCTACTCGGTGTTCGAGGTGACGGCACCCCTGCGCAACGTGATCTGGGGACGATGAAATGATGAACTGCCACGCAATCACGACAACGCCGACCCGCCGGCAGCGCGGGGTCTCGCTGATATTCGCGCTGATCGCCCTCGTCATCATCTCGCTGGCGGCGGTGGCGCTGGTGCGGTCGGTGGACACCAGCGCGCTGGTCATCGGCAACCTCGGCTTCAAGCAGGACGCGACGTCGGCGGCCAGCCAGGCCGCCGAGTCGGCCGTCGCCTACCTGAACGCCAACGCCGGCACGACGCTGCACACGGACCAGGCAGCCGCCGGCTACTACGCCACCAGCCGCGACGCGCTGGACGTGACCGGCCAGGGTTCCACCGCCAACACGCGGGCGGTGGTGGACTGGACCGGCAACGGCACCGGCACCTGCTTGCTCTACGCGGCGGGCAGCTGGGGCACCTGCGTGCGCCCATCCGCCGACATCAGCCTCAATGGCGGCGCCAACACGGCGCGCTACATCATCACGCGGCTTTGCGCAGCTGAAGGTGCGCCGTCGGCGGTCGACTGTGCGGTGCCGACCGGCTCGGCGCTCACGGGCGGCGGCAACAAGGGCGTGCAGGACTACAAGGCGGGCAAGGCGCAGGCCCTCGTCTCGAATTCCCAGTACTACCGCATCGTCGTGCGCAGCACCAGCGCACGCGGCACCGTCTCGTTCACCGAAACCATGGTCCAGCTGTAGGCCACGCAGGAGATCAAGCATGAAAACGACCTCTTTTCTCCCTGGGTTGCGGTGGCTGGCCGGGGGCCTGCCCTTGCTGCTGGCCGCGGCGACGGCGAGCGCCGGATCGGCCGACCTGGCCGACCGGCCGCTGAGCAGCATGGCCAATGGCACGCTGGTGCGCTCCAACCTGATGTTCGTGCTCGATGACTCGGGCTCCATGAACGACAACTACCTGCCCGACGACGCGCCCACCGGCGACGTCTGCTTCGGCTGGGTCGGCGCCAACAAGATCTTCTTCGACCCCAACCGCAACTATCCGGTGCCCTTGAAATCCGATGGCACTTCGATGGCGAATGCGAGTTTCACGGCCGCCTGGAATGACGGCTACAAGAGCGGGTCGAGCACCGTCGATCTGAGCAACGACAACCCCGAAACACCCGGGGTCGTCGGGGCGACCATCGGCAACCCCAGCCAGTCGGTCACTTCGGCCGTGTGCGGCGCCAGAAACGACAACGCCTGTGCGGTGCCGGGCACCACCACCACGTCGAACTACGACAGCCCCAGCAATTCGACGACTTCCGTCGTGACGACCTACTCCCGCATCAATGCGCCCGGCAAGACCTGCAAAAGCGGCGTAGCAAACAGCTGCTCCCTTCAGACCACCATCACCACGACCAAGACCGAAGGCGACTACGGCCCTTTCCTCTGGGCGACGCCCAAGGCCGGGAAAACGGGCAGCAGCTGTGCAGGCCCCGACTTCGACGTCGTGCGCGCCCAGAACGCGACCGCCGCGCAAAAGCAGAACTACGCCAACTGGTTCTCCTACTACCGCACCCGCATGCTGGCCATGCGGGCCGGTGCCGGCATGGCCTTCGCCAGGATCGACGCCACGCGATTCCGCGTCGGCTTCTCCAAGATCAGCGAGTACGCCAATGGCGGCGCCAACAGCACGGGCTTCCTGAACGTCGGCGACTTCGATGGCGGCACGCAGAAGACCGACTTCTTCACCCGTCTGTATGGCACCTCGGGCAACAGCACCACGCCGCTGCGGCCAGCGCTGGCGCGGGCTGGCCGCTACTTCGCCAACCGGTTAACCGGGCAGACGGATCCGATGCAGTACGCCTGCCAGCGCAACTACACCATCCTGTCGACGGACGGTTACTGGAACGAGGGCAGCATCACGCACAAGGACCTGGCCGGCACCGTGGGCATCGGCAACACCGATGCGGGCGCGTCGGTGGCACGGCCGATGCGCGATGAGGCCAACGGCGGCGCCGGCTACGCCGACACACTGGCCGACGTGGCGCAGTACTACTACGTCACCGACCTGCGCACCGCGACCCTGGGCAACTGCACGGGCTCGGTCGCCAACCAGGACGTCTGCGACAACATCGTGCCGGTCGACACCAAGGACAACAACTCGGCCCAGCACATGACCACGTTCACGCTGGGCCTGGGCCTGAGCGGCACGCTGACCTACGACAAGAACTACGAAACCCAGCGCAGCGGCGACTTCTACGACATCAAGCAGGGCAACAAGGTGTGGCCGGAGCCGCTGTCCAACACGCTCACGGCTGTCGATGACCTCTGGCACGCTGCCGTGAACGGGCGTGGCACCTACTACAGCGCCAATAACGCGTCGGAGATGGCCGCCAGCCTCGTGGATGCGCTGACCCGCATCGACGCGGCCACCGGCAGCTCTGCCGCGGCGGCCACCAGCTCGCTGACGCCGTCGGCGGGCGATGACTGGTTGTTCATCCCCCTCTACACCACCAAAACCTGGGACGGCACCGTCAATGCGTTCAAGATCGACACCGGCACGGGCGCTGTGCTGAACCCCGGCACGCCGATCTGGTCGGCCTCCGATCGCATCAAGGGCCAGGCCTCGCGCACCATCCTGTTCAACAACGGCAGCAACACCCTCGTCGATTTCACCGAGGCCAACCTGACCACCGCCGGCAAGGTCAGCAACTTCCAGAACCTGTGCACCACGGGGGCGGAGAAGCTGAGCCAGTGCGTGACGATGGACGCGGGCGCCAAGCCCAAGGCCACGGCCGCCAATCTCATCAACTTCCTGCGCGGCACGACCACCTACGAGCAGTCCGCCAACGCCGATGCCGACAAGGTGTTCCGCACCCGCACCGGCCCGATGGGCGACATCGTCAACGGCGCGCCCGTCTACGTGAAGAAGTCGCCCATGAGCCTGGCCGACCCCGGCTACAGCGCCTTCGTCACGACGACGGCCTCCCGCCAGGGTGTGCTCTACGTGGGCGCCAACGACGGCATGCTGCACGCCATCAAGGTGGCGGACAACGTGGCCGACGCCACCGGCGGCACGGAGCTGTGGGCCTATGTGCCGTCCATGGTCATGTCCAATATGTACCTGCTGGCCGACGCCGCCTATGAATCCAAGCACCGCTTCTTCGTCGACGGCGCGCCGGTAGTGGGCGACGTGTACGACGGCACCAAGTGGCGCACCATTCTGGTGGGCGGCCTGGGCAAGGGCGGCAAGGGCTACTACGCCCTCGACATCACCGACCCGGCATCCCCCAAGGCGCTGTGGGAGTACAGCAGCGACGGCGACCTGGGCTACAGCTACGGCAACCCCATCATCACCAAGAACAAGGCCGGCCGCTGGGTCGTGATGTTCACCTCGGGCTACAACAACACCTCGGGCGTGGGCTATCTGTATGTGTTGGACGCCGTGACGGGCGCGCTGGTGGACGCCAGCAGCAAGATCGCGACCGCGGCGGGCAGCCCCTCCACGCCCAGCAACCTGGGCAAGATCAACGCCTGGGTGGATGACGACGAGCTTGCCGTCGCATCGCGCGTCTATGGCGCCGACATGCTGGGCAATGTCTGGCGCTTCGACTTCGACGACAACTATGGCGTGGCCGGCAAGGAAAGCATGCTGCTGGGCACGACCGGCAGCAACCAGCCCATCACGACCAAGCCCGTGCTGACCGAGATCATCAACGGCAACTACAAATACCCGGTCGTGTCGGTGGCCACGGGGCGCTATCTGGGCACCACGGACGTTGGCGACACCGCGTTGCAGTCCATCTACACCTTCAAGGACGACCTGACCGTGACCGGCCTGGGCGCCCTGCGCAGCAATGCCGGCATGGTCAAGCAGACGCTGAAGGCCGACCGCAGCGGCCTGGTGAGCGGCGCGACGATCAACTGGGCCACGCAGAAGGGCTGGTATGTCGACCTCAGCCTCAGCGCCGGCGAGCGGGTCAACGTCGACTTCGACCAGCAGCTCAACCAGCTCATCGTCGCCAGCAACATCCCGCAGCCGACGGTCTGCTCGCCCGGCGGTACCTCCTGGCTGTACTACCTGGACGTCGGTTCCGGCAAGCCGCTGCTGACCTATTCCAGCACGACGCTGGTGGCAGGTATCACGAGCATCGTCAGCTCCACCGGCAAGCTGCTGACCCTGGTGCAGCAGGTCGATGGCAAGAACATCTCGCGCGCAGGTGCCGACCCGATCACCGTGCCGCCAGGCACCCTGCGCCGCACCTCATGGCGCGAGCTGATGAACTGAAGGGCGCGCGCGCCGGCCCGCCCTGGTGGTGCCTGGCCGGGGCGGCGCTGGTGCACTTCGCGCTGCTCGCCTCCGGGGCTCAGGCCCTGAGCGATTGGAAGCGGGAGCTGCTGCTGCCCAAGCCCGGCGACACGCCGGCGGCGCTGACGGTCCGGTACGTGGCTGCGCCTGCCGACTTGCGGGTGGCGCCGGCCGCCGAGCAGGCACCGCCGGTGGCCGCCACCCCCGGCCCGGCGACAGAGGCGACGGCTCCTCCTGAGCCACCTCCTGAGCCTTCACCTGCGCCTTCACCTGAACCGGTGGCGGTGCCCACCGTCGAGCCAGCCGTCTATGTGCCGCGGGCGCTGCTCAGCGTGGGGCCCGTGGCGCGCACGGCCGTGCTGCTGCAGTGGCCCCCCAACTGGCCGCTGCGGCGTTCCTACACGGCCATCCTCAGGCTCTACCTGGACGAGCAGGGTCGGGTCGAGCGCGTCGAGCCCGATGGCGACGCCGTGTTGCCCGAGCCGCTGTTCGAGACGGCGCGGCAGGCCTTCATGGCCACCGACTTCAGCCCCGGGCAGTTGAATGGCCAGGCGGTCAAGTCCTGGGTACGCATCGAGGTGAGCTTCGAGTCGGACAAAGTCGCCGCTCCGCCATGAAGACCGGCTGTGCGGGAAGGCTTGGTGTTTCCCCTATCATGGCGCCCTTTCTCCCGCCCGGCTTTGGCCTGATCGCGTGAATCCCTCGGCACCTGTTCCCCTGATCGAACTGCGCAACGTCAGCGTCGGCTATGGCGACCGCGTCATCCTCGATGGAGTCAACCTGAAGCTGCAGCGCGGCAAGGTGCTGGCGCTGATCGGCACCTCGGGTGGCGGCAAGACCACCATGCTGCGCCTGTTCGGCCGCCAGCTCAGACCCTTGGGCGGCGAGGTGCTGTTCGACGGCCAGGACCTGGCGCCGCTGGACCTGGACGGCCTGTACGCCGTGCGCCGGCGCATGGGCATGCTGTTCCAGTTCGGCGCGCTGTTCACCGACCTCAGCGTCTACGAGAACGTGGCCTTCCCGCTGCGTGAGCACACCGACCTGCCCGAGGCCATGATCCGCGACCTGGTGCTGATGAAGCTCAATGCCGTCGGCCTGCGCGGCGCGCGCGACCTGCTGCCCAGCGAGATCTCCGGCGGCATGGCCCGGCGCGTGGCGCTGGCCCGCGCCATCGCGCTGGACCCCGACCTGGTGCTGTACGACGAGCCCTTCGCGGGCCTGGACCCGATCTCGTTGGGTGTCGCCGCCCGCCTGATCCGCGACCTGAACGACGCGCTGGGCCTGACCAGCGTCATCGTCTCGCACGATCTGCACGAGACCTTCCAGATCGCCGACGAGGTGGCCATGGTGGCCAACGGCCGCATCGTCGCTCAGGGCACGCCGGATGAATTGCGCCACAGCGACGACCCGCTGGTGCGCCAGTTCGTCGGTGCCGAGGCCGACGGTCCGGTGCGCTTCCATCAACCGGCCCGGCCCGTGGCCGAGGACTTCGGGGTGGCGTCATGATGGCTGTGGCCGCCAAGGTGGGCCTGGGCGTGCGCCAGATGCTCGCCGACTGGGGTGCCGCCGCGCGCCTGTTCTGGTCACTGCTTGCCTGTTCGCCGCGGGCGCTGATGCGCTTCGTGCTGGTGCGCGAGCAGCTCTTCTATCTGGGCAACCGCTCCCTGCTCATCATCGGCGTGTCGGGCCTCTTCGTCGGCTCCGTGCTGGCCCTGCAGGGCGACTACGCGCTGCAGCGCTACGGCTCCCGCGAGGCCGTGGGCCTGCTGACGGCGCTCAGCCTGGTGCGCGAACTGGGGCCGGTGGTGACGGCGCTGCTGTTCGCGGGCCGCGCCGGCACGTCGCTGACCGCCGAGATCGGCCTGATGAAGGCCGGCGAGCAGCTCACCGCGATGGAAATGATGGCCGTGGACCCGATTCAGCGCGTGCTGGCGCCGCGCTTCTGGGCCGGCTTCATCGCGATGCCCTTGCTGGCCGCGGTCTTCTCGGCGCTTGGCATCATGGGCGGCTGGCTCGTCGACGTGCCGCTGCTGGGCATCGACGCCGGGGCCTTCTGGTCGCAGATGCAAGGCGGCGTGGACGTGTTCAAGGACGTCGGCAACGGCGTCGTCAAGAGCCTGGTGTTCGGTGTGACAGTCACCTTCATCGCGCTGCTGCAGGGTTATGGTTGCAAGCCGACGCCGGAAGGCGTGTCGGCGGCGACCACGCGGACCGTCGTGGTGTCGTCGCTGGCCGTGCTGGCGCTGGACTTCATGCTGACCGCCATGATGTTTTCGATTTAGGGAGAAGGAAGGATGCAATCCTCTCGATATGACGCCTGGGTGGGCCTGTTCGTGCTGATCGGCGGCGCGGCCCTGTTGTTCCTCGCGCTCAAGGCCGGCAATCTGCTGAGCCTCAATTTCGACGCCACCTATCAGGTCTCGGCACGCTTCGACAACATCGGCGGCCTCAAGCCCAACGCGGCGGTCAAGAGCGCCGGCGTCGTCGTCGGCCGCGTGGAGTCGATCAGCTTCGACGACAAGACCTTCCAGGCCAAGGTGCTGCTCAATATGCACAAGAACACGCTGTTCCCCAAGGACAGCTCGGCCAAGATCCTGACCTCGGGCCTGCTGGGCGAGCAGTACATCGGCCTGGAGCCGGGTGCCGACGAGAAGAACCTGGCCAGCGGTGACGTCATCAAGCAGACGCAGAGCGCCGTCGTGCTGGAAAACCTCATCGGCCAGTTCATCAACAGCAAGGCGTCCGACATGGGCAGCGCGGCGCCCGCGGCGACCGCGTCGGGGGGCAAGCCGTGAGCCGGGTCCTGCGCATGCTGGCCCTGCTGGTGCTGGCGCTGAGCCTGGCCGGCTGCCAGACCGTGAAGGGCGTTGGCACGCGCATCGAGCGCGCCGTCGACAAGGTCATGGGCTCCAAGGGCCAGAAGCTGGACCCGTGGGAGTCGTGGAACCGCAAGGTCTTCGCCTTCAACGAAAGCCTCGATGCGAACGTGCTCAAGCCCGTGGCGACCGCCTATTCCGAGATCGTGCCCTCACCGATCCGCACCGGCATCGACAACTTCTTCGGCAACATCGGCGACGCCTGGTCGGCGGTGAACCTGTTCCTGCAGGGGCGCTTCAAGGCCGGCGTGGAGCAGGGCATGCGCTTCGCCGTCAACTCGACGATCGGCCTGGTCGGCGTGCTGGACGTCGCGACCGAGGCAGGCCTGGAAAAGAACAGCCAGGACTTCGGCAAGACGTTGGGCAAATGGGGCATGGGCACCGGCGCCTACATCGTCTGGCCCCTGTTCGGTCCGTCCTCGGTGCGCGACTCGCTGGCCCTGCCGATGGACTGGAAGGCGTCGCCTGCGGTCGTCTTCGACGACGGCAGCAAGAAGGTGCTGATCACGTCGCTGAACATCATCAACACCCGCGCCAACTTCCTGCGCGCCGGCGAGATGCTGGAAGGCATCGCGCTGGACAAATACACCTTTTACCGCGATGCCTATCTGCAAAGGCGCGGCAGCTTCGATGATGACGACGAGATCGAATTGCTGGTGCCGGGCAATGGGGCCTCGGCGCCGGCTGCCGCCGCTTCGGCGGCTTCGGCCGCTCAGCCCGCGGCCTCAGAACCCGCAGCCAGCGTGAAGAAGCCGGCCGAACCCGCCTCCGCGGCGTCCCGCTGACCTGATGTGCCACCAACGGTTACGTGCCGAGAGCCAACCAAAACCCGGGCTGCGGCGTTGAGCGCCCGTCCCGTCCCGTCCAGTGAAAGTGACACCATGACTCTGCTGACCTCCCTGCGCCGACTGCTCACCGTGGCCACGATTGGCCTCGGCCTCGTGCACGCCGCCCACGCGGCCGATGCCGGCGCGCCCGACCAGCTGATCCGCCAGCTGTCCCTGGAGACCATCGAGGCCGTCAAGGCCGACAAGGACATCCAGGGCGGCAACGTCAACAAGATCATTGCCCTGGTCGATGCCAAGGTGATGCCCCACGTGAACTTCCAGCGCATGACGGCCTCCGCCGTCGGCCGCTTCTGGCGCCAGGCCACGCCCGAGCAACAGACCAAGCTGCAGGCCGAGTTCAAGACCCTGCTCGTGCGCACCTATGCCGGCGCGCTGACCCAGGTGAAGGACCAGACCATCGGCCTGAAGCCGCTGCGTGCCCAGCCGACCGATACCGAAGTCGTCGTGCGCACCGAGATCCGCGGCAAGGGTGACGCCATCCAGCTCGACTACCGCCTCGAGAAGGCCGGCGCCGAATGGAAGATCTATGACGTCAACGTGCTGGGCATCTGGCTGGCGGATCAATACCGCAACAGCTTCGCTCAGGAGATCGGCGCCAACGGCATCGACGGCCTGATCAAGAGCCTGGCCGACAAGAATGCCAAGGCCGGCTCGACTGCCAAGAGCTGATCTTGAGCGGTCTGAAGCTGCCCACGCGGCTGCGCCTGGACGGTGCCCGCGCCGCCTGGGCGCAGATGTCGCCGGCCCTGCGCGCCGAGGCTGCCCAGGTGCTGGCCGCGGCCGGCCGTGAGGTCAGGCTGTCGGCCGCCGAACTGACGGATTTCGATTCCGCGGCGTTGAGCGTGCTGCTGTCGGCCGGGCGGCAATGCACCGAGCAGGGCGCAACGCTCAAGCTCGAAAACGCGCCCGACAAGCTGCGCGAACTGGCGCGCGTCTACGGCGTGGCCGAGCTGCTCTGGCCGCCTGCCGTGGCGGTTTGATCAGCCCAGGGTAGCCCTAACCTGCGTAGCGCTTGGCGCGCAGGTTCTTCTTGATCTCCTGCAGCATGGGCCGCAGGTGCTGGCCCAGCTTCAGCGCCACGCCCGTGGTCAGGATGTCCACCGCGATCAGGTGCAGCAGCCGCGACACCATCGGGCTGTAGCGGTCAAAGTCCTCCGGGTGGTCCACCGCCAGCAGGATCTGGCTGGGGCCCAGCGCGATCTGCGCGAGCGGCGAGGCACTGGCCGTGATGATGATGATGGTCGCGCCCTTCTTGCGCGCGATCTCCGCGGCGTCCAACAGGTCGCGGCTGCGGCCCGAGTTGCTGATGATGACGGCGCAATCGCCCGGCGTCAGCATGGTGGCGCTCATCAGCTGCACATGGCCGTCGCTGGTTGCCACCGTGTTCACGCCGAGGCGGAAGAACTTGTGCTGGGCATCCTGGGCCACGATGCCGGAGTTGCCGACGCCGTAGAACTCGATGCGCTTGTTGTGGCGGGCCGAATCGGCCAGCGCGTCGATGGCGCGCTCGAAGGCGTGGCTGGCGGCGTCGTTGCGGTAGTGCAGCAGGGCGGCAACAGCGTTGTCGACCACCTTGACGATGATGTCGCCCGTCTTGTCGTCCTCGTCCACCGCGCGGTGCACGAAGGGCACGCCCTCGTTGACGCTGCCGGCCAGCTTCAGCTTGAAGTCGGCCAGCCCGTCATAGCCGACGCTGCGGCAGAAGCGCACCACCGTCGGCTTGGACACATGCGAGCGATCGGCCAGCTCGCTGACGGGCAGGCTGGCGAAGCTGCGCGCATCGGCCAGCAACAGCTTGGCGACCCGCTGTTCGGCCGGGGGGAGGGCGGGCAGGGCCGCCTTGACGCGTTCGAGGATGCTCATACCAGACCTTCCGACGGGCCGCCCCTAGGGAGGTCTGCGCCCCCCCGGGGGGCAGCAAACGAAGTTTGCGTGGGGGCCATCATGATTCTTCCGCCCAGCTGAAACCATCACGCGCCACCAAGGCGCTTGCAGCCGCCGGGCCCCAGGAGCCGGCGGAATAGGGACGCGGGCCGCTCGCATCGGCCGCCCACGCATCGAGGATGGGTTCGACCCAGCGCCAGGCCTGTTCCTGCTCGTCGCTGCGCACGAAGAGATTCAGGCGACCGGCGATGGCGTCCAGCAACAGGCGCTCGTAGGCGCCGACACGCTGGGTCGCAAAAGCCTTGTCGAAGTCCAGGTCCAGCGACACCGGCGTCAGCTGTTCGCCGGCGCCTGCGCCCTTCTGGGCCAGCAGTTGCAGCTCCAGGCCGTCCTCGGGCTGCAGCTTGATGACGAGGCGGTTGGGCTGGCTGCCACCAGCGAAGATCTTGTGCGGCACCGGGCGGAAGTTGACGACGATCTGTGCGTCGCGCTCGGCCAGGCGCTTGCCGGTGCGCAGGTAGAAGGGCACGCCGGCCCAGCGCCAGTTGTTGATCTCGGTGCGCAGGGCCACGAAGGTTTCGCAGGGGCTTTCCGGCGGTACCTTGACCTCTTCCAGGTAGCCCGGCACGGCCTGGCCTTCGATGTTGCCGGCGCGGTACTGGCCGCGCACGACGTCGCGGGCCACGCTCTCGGTCGTGAAGGGCTTGAGCGAGCGCAGCACCTTGAGCTTCTCGTCGCGGATGGCGTCGGCGTCGTTGCTGCTCGGCGGCTCCATCGCGATCATCGTCAGCAGCTGCAGCGCATGGTTCTGGATCATGTCGCGCAGCGCGCCGGTGCCGTCGTAGAAGGCCCCCCGCGTGCCCACGCCCAGGCGCTCGGCCAGCGTGATCTGGATGTTGGCGATGCTCTCGCGGCGCCACAGCGGCTCGAACAGCGCATTGCCGAAGCGCAGCGCCATCAGGTTCTGCACCGAGGGCTTGCCGAGGTAGTGGTCGATGCGGAAGGCCTGGCTTTCGGCGAACACGCTGCGCACCGCTCGATTGATCTCCTGGGCGCTGGCCAGGTCGTGGCCCAGCGGCTTCTCGAGCACGACGCGGACCTTGGCGTGGTTCAGCCCCACGGCGCCGAGCTGCTGGCAGATGCCGGTGAACAGATGCGGGCTGGTGGCGAGGTAGAGCACGACGGTGTCGGCATTGCGCGCATCCAGCCAGTCCTTGAGCCCCTGGTAGTGCTCGGGCTGGGACAGGTCCATGCGGCGGTAGTGGATCAGCGCGGCGAAGCGCTCGAATTCCTCGTCGCTCGGCCGCTTGGCGCCGTCCACTTCGCGGAAGCGCTCCTTCAGCCATTCGCGGTAGCGTTCGTCGGTCTGGTCGTCACGCGCGACGGCGAGAATACGACCGCCTTCGGGCAGCTTGCCGTGCCGGAAGGCCTGGAACAGCGCGGGCATCAGCTTGCGCCAAGTCAGGTCGCCGGTGCCGCCAAAGAACACGAGATCGAAAGACATTTGCGGGGTCTCCAGGCCAGCATCTCCCATGAGAGGCTAACCGTTGTGTAACTAAGTTTCGTGAAATACTATGCAGCAGTTTCTTCGCCGGGTCAATCCGGCCGGGGCCTGTTCAGATGACGGGGATCGGATGCGTTGCCACTCAAAAGCCTGCGAGCAAGGCGCGAAACGAAGCTGGGGTGCCGCCCCAGCGAGGTTTCGCAACGCCGCACGCAGGCTTTTGAGTGCCAACCCTTCGGGAGAGGGTTGGCGCGGGCGCACGACGTCGTTGCGCGCCTTGCCCGGGCAACCAGCCCGGGCTTCAGCGCGGCGCCTAGCCCTGCACCCGCGCTAACCCTCTCGCACCGAACCCCGTCATCTGAACAGACCCTCGTCATGAACCAGCTCGACCAGCTCAAATCCTTCACCACCGTGGTGGCCGATACCGGCAACTTCCTGCAGCTCGCGCAGTTCGCGCCGCGGGATGCGACGACCAATCCTTCGTTGATCCTGAAGGCGGTGCAGTCGCCAGATTACGCGCCGCTGCTGAAGGAAACCGTCGAAGCCCATCGTGGCAAGGCGCTCGACGAGATCGTCGACCGGGTGTTGGTGCGCTTCGGCCTGGAGATCCTCAAGGTCGTGCCGGGCCGCGTGTCGACCGAGGTCGATGCGCGCCTGAGCTTCGACAAGGCCGCCAGCCTGGCGCGTGCCCGCCGCATCATTGGCTTGTACGAAGCCGCCGGCATTGGCCGCGAGCGCGTGCTGATCAAGCTGGCGTCCACGTGGGAAGGCATCGAGGCCGCTGCCGAGCTGGAGCGCGAAGGCATCCGCTGCAATCTGACGCTGCTGTTCGCCTTCGCCCAGGCCGTGGCCTGCGGTGAAGCCAAGGTGCAGCTGATCTCGCCCTTCGTGGGCCGCATCTACGACTGGTACAAGAAGTCGGCCGGGGCTGCGTGGGACGAAGCTGCAATGGCCGGCGTCAACGACCCGGGCGTGAAGTCGGTGAGCCAGATCTACGCCTACTTCAAGCAGCATGGCATCAAGACCGAGGTCATGGGCGCGAGCTTCCGCAACATCGGCCAGATCCAGGCGCTGGCCGGCTGCGACCTGCTGACCATCAGCCCCGATCTGCTGGCCCAGTTGCAGGCGACGGATGCCCAGCTCGAGCGCGCCCTCGACCCGGCCAAGACGGCTGCGACGCCGGCCATCCATCTCGACGAGGCCGCCTTCCGCTTCGCGCTCAACGAGGACGCGATGGCGACCGAGAAGCTGGCCGAGGGCATCCGCCTGTTCGCCGTCGACGCCGGCAAGCTCGACAAGCTCATCGAGGCCGCCTGATCATGAAGCGCTGCGACCTGTCTGCCGTCTGGGCCGAACTTCAAGCCCACCATGCCGCGACGGGTCGCGGCTTCGACATCCGTGAAGCTTTCAAGGCTGACGCGGGTCGCTTCGGCGCGCTGTCCTTCGAAGCGCCCGAGGTCTTCGCCGATCTGTCCAAGAACCGCATCGACACGCCCACGTTGGCCCTGTTGCTGAAGCTGGCCCGCGATTGCGGCCTCGAGGCGCGCCGCGATGCCTTGCTGCGCGGCGATCCGGTCAACCACACCGAAGGCCGCGCGGTGCTGCACACGGCGCTGCGCGCGCCGGCCGGCAGCGACGCGCCTTTCAACGCCGAGGTGCAGGCCTCGCTTGACGCGATGCTGGCTTTTGCCGAGAGCGTGCGGGCTGGTGAGCGCGGTGAGATCACCGACGTCGTGCACATCGGCATCGGCGGCAGCGACCTGGGTCCGGCCATGGTCGTGCAGGCGCTGCAGGCCTTCGGCCGGCGCGACCTGAAACTGCATTTCGTGTCCAACGTCGACGGCCATGATCTGGCGCCCGTGCTGGCGGGGCTGGATGCGAAGCACACGCTGTTCGTCATCGCGTCCAAGACCTTCACGACGCAGGAGACGCTGGCCAACGCCCAGGCCGCCAAGGCCTGGTTCCTGGCCGCGGGCGGCAGGGACATCGCCCGCCACTTCGTCGCGACCAGCAGCAATACGGCCGCCGCCGCGGCCTTCGGCATCGACACGGCCTTCGGTTTCTGGGACTGGGTCGGCGGCCGCTACTCGCTGTGGTCGGTCATCGGCCTGCCTATCGCCATTGCCGTCGGCGCCGACAACTTCCGCGCGCTGCTGGCCGGCGCGCATGCGATGGACGAGCACTTCGCGTCCACGCCGCTCGAACAGAACCTGCCCGTGCTGCTGGGTCTCGTCGACATCTGGTACCGCAATTTCCACGGCTTCACGAGCCGCAGCGTCGCGCCCTACCACCAGGGCCTGCGCCGTCTGCCGGCCTATCTGCAGCAGCTGGAGATGGAGAGCAACGGCAAGGGCGTGGACCTGGACGGCAACGCGCTGGCTATCGGCACCTCGCCGGTCATCTGGGGCGAGGCCGGCACCAATGGCCAGCATGCCTACTTCCAGATGCTGCACCAGGGCACCGACGTCATCCCGGTCGAATTCATCGCCGTGAAGCGTCCCAACCACGGCGTGAGCGGTGAGCTGGCCGAGAAGCTGGCCGACCAGCATCGCAAGCTGCTGGCCAACTGTCTGGCGCAGAGCCAGGCCTTGATGCAGGGCAAGACGGCCGCCGAGGCGCTGACCGAGAAGGCGCCGACCGCCTCCGCCACGCTGGACCGCGAGGTGCTGTCCCGCCACCGCAGCTTCCCCGGCAACCGCCCGAGCACGACCCTCGTGCTGGACGCGTTGACGCCGCGTTCGCTCGGTGCGCTCATCGCTCTCTACGAACACCGTGTCTTCGTGACCGGCGCGTTGTGGGGCATCAACAGCTTCGACCAATGGGGCGTCGAGCTGGGCAAGGCGCTGTGCAACCAATTGCTGCCGCGCCTCGAGTCCGGCGACACGGCGGGCCTGGACGGCTCGACGGCCGGTCTGCTGAAGCGCTTGGTGGCCGCATGAAGATCGTCTTCGATTTCGGCGGCGTGGTGTTCCGCTGGCACCCGGCAAGCTTCCTCGCGCGCCTCTGGCCGCACCGCATCGAGACGCTGGAGCAGGGCGCCGCTGCCGCGGCAACCTTCTTCCAGAACTATGGTGGTGACTGGGGCCTGTTCGACCAGGGCCTGATCGGTGCGGCCGAGGTCGTGCGCCGCATCTCGGCCCGCACCGGCTGGCCGCGCGGCGAGGTCGAGGCCGTGGTGCGTGCCGTGCCGGATGAGTTGATGGCCATCCCGGCCACCGTCGTGCTGATCCGCGACCTGCGTGCGGCGGGGCACACGCTGCACTTCCTGTCCAACATGCCCGAGCCCTATGCGGACCATCTCAGCAGGACCTTTCCGCTAAACGAATGGTTCGAGTCGGGTCTGTTCTCGGGCCGCGCCAAGCAGATCAAGCCTGGCGCGGAGATCTTCGCCATGGCCGAGCGTCATTTCAATGCGCCGCCCCAGGAGCTGCTGTTCCTGGACGACCATCCGGCCAATGTCGATGCGGCCCTGGCGCGCGACTGGCAGGCCTTTTTGTTCACCGATGCCGCGAGTGCGCGGCGTGAGCTGGTGTCGCGGCGCTTGCTGAACGCTTAGTGCACCAGCGGCTCGCCGTCCGGCCCGTATTCATCGGGGTTTTGAGGCGGCGTGGCCGGCACGCGGAAGGACTCGCTGGCCCAGGCGCCGAGGTCGATCTGACGGCAGCGCTCGCTGCAGAAAGGCCGCCACTTGTTGCTGGGCGCGAACACGCTGTCGCCGCCGCATTGGGGGCAGCGCACGATGCGCTCGCCTTGTGCATTCGTCTTCATGGGCTCTTTACTGGCAAAGGGCGAGCTCGAAGCCGCTGTCTTCCTGGGCCAGCTTGAGCCGGCCTTCCTCGTCCTGGCGCATCAGGCGGATGGAGATCATCAGCCGGTGGCCGGAGATCTCGGGGATCAGCCCGAGGCTGGGGTCGATGCGCATGCGCAGCAGCTGGTAGACGCGACCGGCCGGCAGGCTCTGCTGGAACTGGCCCGCGGTGGCCGCCACCTTGTGCGGCGCGCCGGAGTCGCGCAGCAGGCCGAGCAGCACCTGCAGGGCCTCGGCCAGCGGCATCAGCGTCTGGGCCCAGGTCATCAGATCCTTGCGGCGGCGCACCGGCAGCAGTTGCTGCCAGTTGTAGTAGGCCGGCAGGTCGAACTCGCAGGTGCCGCCGGGGATGCTGATGCGGCTGCGGATGCTCATCAGCCACTCGTTGCCCGTCAGCGTCGCGCCGGCCTTGCCGGACAGCGCGTTCAGGCGCTGGAAGGCGCCATCGATGCGGGCGACGACTTCGTCCAGGCGGGCCTCATCGAGGCCGGGGCTGCCGCGGTAGCCCACGAATTGCGCTTTGTGCTTCTCGAGCTCCTTGAGCAGGTCGCTCTTGAGGTCGGCGCGGGAGGCGACGTCCATGATCTCGAACAGCGTGACCAGGGCGAAATGATGGTCCAGCGCGGACTCGCGCGACATCAGCGTACCGAGGCGGTCGAACAGATGCTCGAGGCGAAGCATCGTGCGGATGCTTTCGTTGAACGGGTACTCGTACAGGACCAATGGGGCCTCGGGATGGACTGCGGTCAGGGCCGGGCGATTGTTCCACAGCCCCAGCGCTCGGCCAGGTCGAGAACTTCGTTTCTGAGCGCAACAAGCGGCATCCCATCGTTCAGCAGCACGGCGTCGGCCGCGGCGCGGCGCGCCTCCCGCGTCGTCTGCGCGGCGATGGCGCCCGCGATGCGCTCACGCGTCCAGCCCGGGCGCTGTTGCACGCGCTCGAACTGGGTCTGTGCCGAGCAATCGACGACGAGCACGCGGGCCAGGCGAGGCCGCCAGCGCGTGGATTCGACGAGCAGGGGCACGTCGAAGACGAGCAGGGGTGCCGTGGCGGCATCCGCCTGGGCCAGCGCTTCAGCGGTGATCAGCGGATGCAGGATGGACTCGAGCCGACGTTTGGCGGCCGCGTCCGAGAAGGCGAGGGCGCGCATGCGGTCGCGGTCAAGGGCGCCGTCGGCGCCGACGAAATCAGCGCCGAACTGCTGGGCGACAGCGGCCATGGCGGCGCCGCCAGGAGCGGTCAGCGCGCGGGAGATGGCGTCGGTGTCGATGATGGCGGCCCCGGCTTCGCGCAGAAAACCGGCAACAGTGCTCTTGCCGCTGCCGATACCGCCGGTCAGGCCGACCCTCATCAAGGCGTCAGGTCCAGCCGAGCCAGCCCAGCACGGTCGGCTGACCGGCAAACAGCACGACGAGGCCACCGCCTGCCAGGAAGGGGCCGAAGGGCACATAGCGGCCCTCGCGCAGGCCGGCATTCATCTTCATGATGATGCCGATGACGGCGCCTATGGCCGACGCGCCCAGCACGATGGGCAGGATCATCTGCCAGCCCAGCCAGGCGCCCAGGGCGGCCAGCAGCTTGAAGTCGCCGTAGCCCATGCCCTCTTTCTTGGTGAGGAGCTTGAACACCCAGTAGACCGACCACAGCGACAGATAGCCAGCCAGCGTGCCGATCAGGGCCTTGTCCAGCGGGATGGTCCAGCCCATCAGCGCGGCGATCAGGCCGGCCCAGAGCAGGGGCTGGTTGATCGCATCGGGCAGCAGCGTGGTGTCCCAGTCGATCATCGCCAGCGCGATCAGAGCGGCGACGAAGCCGCACCACAGCAGCGTCGTCGGCTGGGCGCCGAAGCGCCATGACAGCGCGGCGAAGGCAATGCCGGTGACGGCCTCGACGATGGGATAGCGCTTGGAGATCGGCGCCTTGCAGGACGCGCACTTGCCACCCAGGCGCAGCCAGCCGACGACGGGCAGGTTCTCATGCCAGCGCAGTTGGTGGCCGCAGTGGGGGCAGCGCGAACGCGGCGCGGCGATGCTGAAGGGCGGCAGGGCCTCGATCTTGGTGCCATAGGCGTCGACGGCCTTGGCCAGCTTTTCCGCCTCGGGCAGGGGCACGCCGGCGACGCGCGCCATCGCCGGCGCGTCGGTCAGCTGCGCGGCCGACTCATGCAGCCACTGGCGCTCCAGGATCAGCGGCAGGCGGTGGATGACGACATTCAGGAAACTGCCGATGCACAGGCCGAAGAGGCCAAGGGCCCAGGGTGACAGCAGCTGGCTGTAGTCAACCACCATTCTCAAACCACCTGGCCGAGCTTGAAGATCGGCAGGTACATCGACACGACGATGCCACCGATCAGGCCGCCCAGGATGACGATGATGAAGGGCTCCATCAGGCTGGACAGGGCCTTGACCGCCTCATCGACCTCGTCCTCGTAGAACTCGGCGGCCTTGGCCAGCATGTGGTCCAGCGAGCCGGATTCCTCGCCGATGGACGACATCTGCAGCACCATGGTCGGGAAGATGCCCGTCGTCTGCATCGACGTGGTCAGCGCGGCGCCGGTGGAGACGTCACGCTGGATCTGCTCGGTGGCTTCCGCGAACACCGCGTTGCCCGACGCGCCGCCCACGGAGTCCAGAGCCTCGACGAGCGGGACGCCGGCCGCGAACATCGTCGACAGCGTGCGGGTCCAGCGCGCGATGGCCGATTTGTACATGAGGTCGCCGAAGACGGGCACCTTCAGCAACAGGCGGTCCATGCGCTTTTGCATCGGCACCGAGCGTTTCCAGGTCTGCAGGAAGAAATAGATGCCGCCACCGATGCTGCCGAAGATGGCCCACCAGTAGGAGACGAAGAATTTCGACAGCGCGATGATGAACAGCGTGGGTGCAGGCAGGTCGGCGCCGAAGGACTTGAATACGTCCTCGAAGGCCGGCACGACGAAGATCATGATGACGGCGACGACGATGAAGGCCACGACCATGACGGCGATGGGGTAGGTCAGCGCCGACTTGATCTTGTTCTTGATGGCGACGGTCTTTTCCTGATAGACGGCCAGCCGGTCCAGCAGCGCTTCCAGAATACCGCCCGACTCACCCGCCTCGACGAGGTTGCAGTACAGCGCGTCGAAATACATCGGGTGCTTGCGGAAGGCCGACGACAGGCTGGTGCCGGTCTCGACGTCCTGGCGGATGTCGTTCAGCAACCGCGTGAGGCGCGGGTTGGTCGCGCCACGAGCCACGATGTCGAAGGACTGCAGCAGCGGCACGCCGGCGCGCATCATCGTCGCCAATTGACGCGTGAAGATGGCGATGTCCTTCTGCTTGATCGCGCTGCCGCCGCTGGCGCGGCGCTTCTTGACCTTGTTGACCAGGATGCCCTGGCGGCGCAGGGTGGCGCTGACCATGGCTTCGCCGCCGGCACGCAGTTCACCTCTGACGATCTTGCCGTTGCGGTCCTTGCCTTCCCACTCGAAGACGAAGTCCTTGACGCCCTTTGCTGCAGCGGTGGCAGTAGCCATGCGCTCTCCTCGAGACTGATTATTCGTTGGTGGCGGCCAGCACTTCTTCCAGCGTCGTAACGCCGAGGCGTACCTTCACCAAGCCGGATTGGCGCAGATCGCGCACGCCTTCCTTCTTGGCCTGATCGGCGATGTCCATCGCCGTTCCCTCAGCCAGGATGATGCGTTGAATGTCTTCCGTGATCGGCATGACTTGGTAAAGACCGACACGGCCGCGGTAACCATTTGTGCAGTTGCTGCAGCCGACGGCACGGTAGGTCTTCCAGCTGCCGTCGAAGTCGTCCTCGACGAAGCCGGCCTTGATCAGGGCCTCACGCGGATAGTCGGCCTGCTGCTTGCAGTTCTCGCACAGCCGGCGCACCAGGCGCTGGGCCGTGATGAGCAGCACGCTGGACGCGATGTTGAACGGCGCCACGCCCATGTTGAGCAGGCGGGTCAGCGTCTTGGGTGCGTCGTTGGTGTGCAGCGTCGACATGACCATATGGCCGGTCTGCGCGGCCTTGATCGCGATGTCGGCCGTCTCCAGGTCGCGGATTTCGCCGACCATGATGATGTCCGGATCCTGGCGCAGGAAGGACTTCAGCGCGGCCGCGAAGTTCAGGCCGGCCTTGTCGTTGACGTTGACCTGATTGATGCCGGGCAGGTTGATTTCGGCCGGGTCTTCCACGGTCGCGATGTTGACGCCGGGCTGGTTCAGGATGTTCAGGCAGGTGTAGAGCGACACCGTCTTGCCGGAACCCGTCGGCCCGGTCACCAGCACCATGCCGTAAGGGCGGTAGATGCAGGCGAGCAGGCGATCCTTCTCGATCTTCTCGTAGCCCAGCGCCTCGATGCCCAGCTTGGCCGAGGAGGAGTCCAGGATACGGATGACGATCTTTTCGCCGAAGAGGGTGGGCAGGGTGCTGACGCGGAAGTCGATGGACTTGCTGCCGAACTTCAGCTTCATGCGCCCGTCCTGGGGCACGCGCTTCTCGGAGATGTCCAGGCGCGAAATCACCTTGATGCGCGAGGCCAGCTTGTCCTTGATCGCGATGGGCGGCTGCGTGATTTCGCGCAGCTCGCCGTCAACGCGGAAGCGCACGCGGTAATGGAATTCGTAGGGCTCGAAATGCAAGTCCGAGGCGCGCAGATTGATCGCGTCGACCAGCATCTTCTGCAGGAAGCGCACGACCGGTGCGTCCTCGACGTCTGCCAGCTCCGCCGACTCCTGCTGCGGCGTCGCATCTTCCTCGGCGATGTCGAAGTCGAAGTCGCCGCCGGCGATGCTCTCCAGCGACTCGGTGGCACTCGCGCTGGTGCTGGACAGCATCTTCGCCAGCTTGTCGTGCTCGACGATGACCCATTCCGGCTGCAACTGGGTCGCGAACTTGATGCGTTCGATGACTTCCAGGTCGGTGGGGTCGGCGCCGCCGACGAAGAGACGATTGCCGCGCCGGGACAGGGCGACAACCTGGTACTGCAGGGCCAGCTTGGCGTCGATGACGTTCTGCGGCATGCGCTGCGGGTCCATCGCGGACAGATCCAGCAGCGGCAAGGCCAGTGCGCTGGACAGCGTGTGCGCGAGATCGACGGGCGAGACCTGGCCGCTCGCGATCACCGCGTTGACAAAGCTGGTCTTCTTTTCTCTCGCCTGTTTGACGAGATCTTCGGCCGCCTTGGCTGGGAGCTTGCCCGCATGCACCAGCATGCGCGCAACCCCCGACAGGGAGGACTGGAGCGGCTCGGCGAGCGTGGTTTCCACAGGCAGTTGCGTCGACGACGGAAAGAGCGAAGTCTGCTGATTGTGCCAGCCGCAAGCCGCACTCGCGGCAAACGATTTCCAGGGATAACGTCAGGATTTCAGGTCACTCTTGCGGCGCCTGTGTCGGTTTTCACGACCCTCGTCCCGAGGGGCAATGATGGAAGATCTGGTCGGGGTGAGAGGATTCGAACCTCCGGCCTCTACGTCCCGAACGTAGCGCTCTACCAGGCTAAGCTACACCCCGATGTCTTCCGCTGAGCTCCTCTTTTTCAGGAGTGACGCTCAACCGACTGAATTGCGAATTCTAGCAGAGATTCGGTCCACTTGTTTGGAGGCAGATGGCTGAGGCAGTCGGCCGCGTGCCGCGCTTCGGTGCGGGCGGCCTCCCGCGTCGACTGCAGCGCGCCGGTCGAGCGCACGATGGCGACGATGTCCTGCAGCTTTTCCTGTTCGCCTTCCTCGATCGCGTGGCGCAGCAGGGCGCGCTGATCGGGCGTTGCGCGCTCCATCGCGATCAACAGCGGCAGCGTCGTCTTGCCCTCGCGCAGGTCGTCGCCGATGTTCTTGCCGAGTTCCAGGGCATCGCCCTCGTAGTCCAGTACGTCGTCGATGAGCTGGAAGGCTGTTCCCAAGGCCCGTCCGTAGGCAGCGCAGGCTTCTTCGACCTCGGGCGACGCATTGGCGAGCACCGCGCCCAGGCGGGCGCTGGCCTCGAAGAGCTTGGCGGTCTTGAACCGGATCACGCGCAGATAGCTTTCCACGGTGATGTCGGGGTCGTGCATGTTCATCAACTGCAGGACCTCGCCCTCGGCGATGACGTTGGTGGCTTCGGCCAGCACTTCCAGCACGCGCATGCGGTCGACCGACACCATCATCTGGAAGGCGCGCGAGTAAAGGAAGTCGCCGACCAGCACGCTCGCCGCGTTGCCGAACAGGGCGTTGGCCGTCGGCTTGCCGCGGCGCAGCGAAGACTCGTCGACGACGTCGTCGTGCAGCAGGGTCGCCGTGTGGATGAACTCGACGACGGCGGCCAGTTCGAAGCGCGCGGGCTTGTCGAAGCCGAGGGCATTCGCAAACAGCAGCACGAGCTTGGGGCGCATGCGCTTGCCGCCGGCATGCACGATGTAGTGGGCGATCTGGTCGATCAGCGCCACATCGGAAGAGAGGCGCTGGGCGATGACAGCGTCGACCTGGGCCATTTCGGCGGCCAGCAGGGCGAGTACCTCGGCAACTTGGGACGGGGGCGAGGCAGACTCGACGCTCACTCTGGACTCTCAGTCAAGGAATCCGGCGATTATAGAAACGCTGTCTGCCCCCTCACGGGCTTGGCGTTGTGGGCAGTTGTCACGGGGCTTGCACGCGCCCTGGCGGCGGCGCAATTGCCTTCCGGTTGAGGCTCAGGGTATACTCGTGGGCTCTTTGCGGCTCGTGCGCCTTTGGTGTGTGATCTGCCGAGAGATCAAAACCGACAAAAAGGCCCGACGAGGGCGGCGGTGCTCAGCGTGATGCTGGCACCTGAGCCGCTGGAGCCGGGTGAATGTACCCCCGAGGTACGGAAGGATGAATATGTACGCGGTCATCAAAACCGGCGGCAAGCAATACAAGGTTGCTGCTGGTGAAAAGATCAAGGTCGAGTTGCTCGACGCGGAAGTCGGCGCCGAGGTCACCATCGACCAGGTGCTGGCAGTTGGCAGCGGTGACGGCCTGACGGTCGGCGCTCCGCTGGTCGCCGGCGCTACCGTCAGCGCCAAGGTCGTCAGCCACGGCAAGCACGACAAGGTTCGCATCTTCAAGATGCGCCGTCGCAAGCACTACAAGAAGAGCCAGGGCCATCGCCAGAACTACACCGAGCTGGAAATCAGCGCGGTCAACGGCTGATCCCTCTTCTTTCGCTAATTTCTAGGAGCTAAACATGGCACAGAAAAAGGGCGGCGGTTCTACACGGAACGGCCGCGACTCCAAGCCCAAGATGCTGGGCGTCAAGGCTTACGGCGGTGAACTGATCTCCGCTGGTTCGATCATCGTTCGCCAGCGCGGCACCAAGTTCCACCCCGGTGTGAACGTCGGCATCGGCAAGGACCACACGCTGTTCGCGCTGGTCGATGGCCACGTCAGCTTCACCGTCAAGGGCGCCAACAGCCGCTCGACGGTCGTCGTGACGCCGCTGGCCGCCTAAGGTCGGCAGTTCGGGYGACAACATCGCCCGATATCCGAAGCCCCGGCT
>NZ_JBFUAB010000027.1:0-121817 GCF_056406535.1 Roseateles sp. P1_C1_2 | reverse complement strand
CGCTGGCGCAGCGGGCTGATCTGGGTCGGGGTGATGGCAGCCATGACGGCTCTCCTTGATCCGCTCGGGCACATGCCCGCATCGGTCAAGGTACGCCGTTCAACCTGCTGGCTTCCCAGCCAGCACACCACCGCGTCAGCGGTTTAGTTCAACGTGTTCTGTGGAGACAGCCATCGCCTCCTAGGCAAGGAAGCTGCGCCCTAGCTCGGCGCCGACTGGCGAACTCAAGCGATTGATTCATCATCAACTTTTTTTCATTGACTGTATAAACGTACAGCATTAAATTTCCACCAAAAGCGGCGCGCCGTTACAAGTTCTCTCGAACAGAGGTGGTGCCGCTGGAAGGCTCATGATGCCAGTCCATTTGCTGAACCTGCCACCTCGGGGAAACCTGCGACCACGGCCGTCGACGACGGAGTTGCCGCCCCTGCGGTCCGTCCGCGTGCTCGATCAGTTGCGCGAGCGCTGCCGGCTCCTGCACTACAGCCTGCGTACCGAAGAGGTCTATGCGTACTGGGTGAAGGCCTTCATCCGTTTTCATGGGTTACGGCATCCGTCGGAGATGGGTGGCCCCGAAGTGGAGGCCTTCCTGATGCACCTTGCGAATGACCGCGCGGTGGCCCCGTCAACGCACAGCCAGGCCCTGTCGGCCCTTCTGTTCTTCTATACCAAGGTGCTCGCGCATGACTTGCCGTGGCTCAAGGAGATCGGGCATCCCCGCCGGCATCGGCGGCTGCCGGTGGTGCTGAGCGTCGACGAGGTGGCCAGGGTGCTCCGAGGCATGAGTGGCGAGCATCTGTTGCTGGCGCAATTGCTGTATGGCACAGGCCTGCGGATCGCCGAGGCGCTGCAATTGCGAGTCAAGGACGTCGACTTCGGTCAGCGCGCGCTGATCGTGCGCGAGGGCAAGGGCGCCAAGGACCGCGTCGTGATGCTGCCTCAGTCGCTGACGTCCGCCTTGCGCGCCCAGATTGCACAGGCTAGGCTGACGTGGGCGGGTGATGTCGAGGCCGGCATGGCGGGCGTGGAGATGCCGCATGCCTTGGACCGCAAATACCCACGCATGGGTTCGAGCTGGCCGTGGTTCTGGCTGTTCCCGCAAGGCCATCACTCAACCGACCCGCACAGCGGCGTGGTGCGCCGCCACCACCTTTACGACCAGACTTTTCAGCGCGCATTCAAGCGCGCCGTTGAGGCCGCGAGCATCGACAAGCCTGCAACGCCGCACACGCTGCGGCATTGCTTCGCTACTCACCTTCTGCAAGCCGGTAGCGATATCCGCACCGTCCAAGAACTACTCGGTCACTCCGATGTAGGCACCACGATGATCTACACCCACGTACTCAAGCTGGGCGGAGGCGCAGTACGCAGCCCGCTGGATGCCTTGCCAGCGGCCGCTTCGTAGATTGGCTGGGTCCGGTTCAAGCGCCCAGCCTTGCTCAATCCAGCACGAACACCACCGCGCTGCGCGCCGGTACCTGGAACACCCCCGCGACTGCCTTGGCCTCACGCGCCACGCGCTGGTCCGCCGCCTTCGCGCCACGCTGCACCGGATGCAACTTCCATGCAGCACCAGCCTCTTCAGTCAGCTTCAGCGTCTGCGCCGTCGGCGCCACATTGATCAGCGTCATCACCGCCTTGAAGCGAGCTCCTGCCAAGCCACGGCCGTCGATGCGCGTCGCGACCAGCACCGGGTTCTGCCCCGCACCGCTGCCCGGGAAGCTGACGCGCTTGCTGATCTCCGCCGCACTCGGCAGCCGCAGCAACGTCGTGCTGGCCCTGATCTTCAGCAGATCGCGGAAGACGTCGCGCGCCCAGGCAATCTCGGCCGGACCCGGCGCAATGGATGCATCCGCCAGCCGCTCCCGCGCCAGCTCCCAATCGCGGCCATCCTTGCCAAAGTTGTCCTGCTTCGGCGGCAGGCCGGTGCCGAAGTGGTTGCTTTGATAACTCCAGTCCAGCCGGTTGAACCAGTCGCCGCTGTCATAGCTGTTGCGGTCCATGCTCTTGCTGCGCAGGATGTCCTGGCCGGCATGGAAATAAGCGATGCCCTGGCTGAAGGCGACGACGGCCGCGCCCAGCATCTGCACGCGGGCGCGGTCCTCGCGCGAGGTGTCGCGCGGCAGCTTCAGCGCGTTGATGTCGAACAGCGTCTGGTTGTCGTGGTTCTCCACGTAGTTGACGACCTCGCTGGGCTCGCTGACGAAGCCAGCCGGCTGGTCGCCATAGGGCATGGCATCCAGGCGCTTCTTCTCGCCGCGCCAGGTCGTCAGCTCATAGCCGCGCAGTGAGCCGGCCAGGCCGACGCGGATCATGTCGGCGGCGGTCAGCAGTTCCTCGGGTTTGGCATTCCCCAGCGCATTGGGCGCATAGACCTGGCCATTGAGCCAACCCTGGCGGCGCACGCTATCGTCACCGCCCTCACCCGCACCGCCACCGCGCGCCGCGTCGCGGCCACGGTCGCTGAAGGAGCCGATGCCGCTGCCGTTCAGGCTCAGCTGCGAGGCCTGCACGAAGCGCGCGCCGTTGCCCACTTCGCCGAAGTTCCAGCCCTCGCCCAGCAGTTGCACGGGCCGGCCGGCTTCGGCGTTGACGCGCTTCTGCAGCCTCTCCATCGCCTCGCGCGGCTGGTGGCCCATCAGGTCGAAGCGCATCGAGTCGATCTTGTATTCACGCACCCACAGCGCCGCCGAGTCGATCATCAGCTTGGCCATCATGCGGTGCTCGGTGGCCGTGTTGTCGCAGCAGGTCGAGCGCTCGATCTCGCCCCTGGCGTTGAGGCGGTGGTAATAGCCCGGCACCAGGCGGTCCAGCACGGACTTCTGCGCCTGGCCGGCGGCCGACATGTGGTTGTAGACCATGTCCATGCCGACGCGCAGCCCGGCCTGGTGCAGGGCCATCACCATCGCGCGGAACTCGATCACCCGCAGCAGCGGATCGGTCGCGTAGCTGCCTTCCGGCACGTTGAAATGCCAGGGGTCATAGCCCCAGTTGAAGCAGTCGTCGGCCGCCACGGCCATGACGGCGGCCTGCTGGGCCTCGCTGTCGGCAGGCGCCGCCGGCACGGTGGGCGTCTTGCAACCACGTTCGGGCACGCTGGCGAGGTCAAAGACGGGCAGCAGATGCACGTCGGTCAGGCCGGCCTTGGAAAGCGCCTGGAGGTGCTTCATGCCGTGGGACGAGCCCTCGGTGAAGGCCAGGTATTTGCCGCGCCAGGCGGGCCGCACGGAGGCATCGCTGACGGAGAAGTCGCGCACATGCAGTTCGTAGATCACCTGGTCGGTGGCAGCCTTCGCACGCGTCGGGCGCGGGGCGGCGTCCCAGCCGCGCGGCTTCAAAGCGGGTGACGCGAGATCGGCCACGATGCTGAGCCGCGAGTCGGCCGTCAGCGCAACGGAGTAGGGATCGGTGACGAGGTTGCGCACCCGACCGTGGGTGAGCGTGACGACGTCGACGAGGTAGCGATAGGCCTGGCCGCTCAGGTTGCCCGGCAGTTCCGCGCGCCACGCACCGGTCGCGGCATCGAAGCGCATCGCATCGACGGCGACGGCGGGTGATTCGGGGCCGGCGTGGCGGCACAGCAGTACGCGTTGTGCCGTGGGGGCCCAGACGGCAAAGCGCGTCTGCGCCTTGGCGGGATGGGCGCCGAAGTCGGTCACCCCTTCGGCCGCGGCGTAGAGGTCGTCGAGCGCGCCCGCGATCTGGACGCCTGTCGACGCGATGGCGCGGCCGTCGGCGGCCTCGTGCACCAGCTGCAGCGGGTCACGCAGCAGCGCCGCGGTGTCCGTGCCGGCAGCCAGCGCGAAGCGCGGCCCGTCGCCGATGAAGCGGAAACGGATCGGCAATGCGGTCGTGCTCGGCAGCAGTTCAAGCGTTTCGCCCGGCCCGTTTGACCTGGCCCGATGCAGTCGCACACGCTCGCCGGCCTGCAACTTCAGACCCGGCCATTGCAGCGTGCGCGCATCCAGCCAATAGGCCTCGGCCGCCACTTTGGCGGCGGGCGCCGGGACCGGCACCTCGGCATTGCAATCGTCCAGATCGGCCGCCCGCGCAGCGGTGGTGATCAGCGCCAGGCTCAACAACGTCGGCAGCATGAGGCGAGAGGGCACGAAGGTCTCCTTGTTATTTTCGAATAGTAGCAAAACTACATTCATCGAAACACCTATGGCGCATCACCCTGGAGCATCGGTATGCTCGCCGGCGACTTGATGAGTAGTTTGATTACATGAATCGCTTCCAAGACAAGTTTTCGACCGCCGCGACCCTGCTCGCTGCAGCAGCCCTGACGGCCTGCGGCGGGGGCGGCGGATCGAGCGCCCCAGCGCCCTCGCCCGCCCCTGCTCCAGCGCCCGCACCGGCGCCCGCTCCGCTGCCGGCGCCCGACGTCAGCACCGTCGCCGCGGCCGATCCCGGCAGCGCGCTGCCCGAAGGCTGGCAGCGCGGCGCCTTCATGCAGATCTTCGTGCGCAGCTACCAGGACAGCGACGGCGACGGCATCGGCGACCTGCGTGGCCTGATCAGCCGCCTGGACTATCTGAAGGACCTCGGCGTCGGCGGCATCTGGCTGATGCCCGTCACCAAGAGCCAGGACGGCGACCATGGCTATGCCGTCAGTGACTACCGCGACATCGAGCCGGCCTACGGCAAGCTGGCCGACCTGGACGAGTTGATCAAGCAGGCCCATGCGCGCGGCATCGGCGTCATCCTCGACTACGTGATGAACCACAGCGCCGGCCAGCACCCGCTGTTCGTCAACGCCAGCAACTCAGCCACCAACCCCTGGCGCGACTGGTATGTCTGGCAGAACCCGGCGCCGACGGGCTGGAGCATCTACGGCGGCAACCCCTGGCGCAGCACGGCCAACGGTGCCTACTACGCGCCCTTCTGGGACCAGATGCCCGACTTCAACCTGCTGAAGACCGAGGTCGTCGATTTCCACAAGAACGCGCTGCGCTTCTGGCTGAATCGCGGCGTCGATGGCTTTCGCTTCGACGCCGTCGGCAACCTCGTCGAGAACGGGCCCAGCGCCTGGGAAGACCAGCCGCGCAACTACACCTTGATGAACGAGGTGCGCCAGTTGCTGAACGGCTATTCGCGCCGCCACATGGTCTGCGAGGGCCCGGCCGACCCGCAGGGCTT
Source organism: Roseateles sp. P1_C1_2 (assembly GCF_056406535.1). Classification (NCBI taxonomy): domain Bacteria; kingdom Pseudomonadati; phylum Pseudomonadota; class Betaproteobacteria; order Burkholderiales; family Sphaerotilaceae; genus Roseateles; species Roseateles sp. P1_C1_2. The sequence continues at coordinate 116,678 of NZ_JBFUAB010000027.1, read as the reverse complement.
TGGCGCGCCCGCGGCCTGCGGCAGCGCCTTCGCCTTCGACCTGCAGAACGCGCTGATGGGCTCGGCCCGCGGCCAGGCGTCTGCGGTCAGCAACCTGGCCAACTACTTCAAGACGGCCACCCCCGGCATGGCGCCCATGCTGTCCAACCACGACAGCTTTGCCGGCCTGCGCCCGGCCGACCAGCTGGGCGCCAATCTCGCCCAGCTCAAGCTGGCGGCCAGCGCCTATCTGCTGCTGCCCGGCACGCCCTTCATCTACTACGGCGAAGAGATCGGCATGCGCGGCGCCGCCTCGCTGAGCGGCGACGCGGCCATCCGCACGCCGATGAGCTGGTCCACGGCCGCCAATGCGGGCTTCTCGACCGCAGCGCCTTACCGCGCCCTGGCCGCCAACGCGGCCAGCAACAACGTCGCCGCCCAGCAGGCCGACCCCGACTCCCTGCTCAACCACTACCGCGCCCTGCTCGACCTGCGCAAGTCCCTGCCCGCGCTGCGCGATGGCGGCTACACCAACGCCAGCGCCGTCGACACGGTGCTGACGTATCAACGCCGCAGTGCTGGCCAGACGGTCGTGGTTGCGATCAACTTCGGCAGCAGCACGGCCCAGGCCAGCAGCGCCGACCTGCCGGCCAACGCCGCGCTGCAGGGCAGGCTCGGCGCGACCGACACCACGGCCGACGCCACCGGCACCGTCCGCATCGCCATGCCCGCGCAAAGCCTGCGCGTCTACGTCGTTCGCTGAACATGCAAATCAGAACCCTCATCAGCACCGCCCTCGCCACCGCACTGGCCCTGCCTGCAGCGGCACAAATCGACACGACACCCGTGCCTGCCCGGCCGCAGGCGAGCACCCTGCCCGCCGACTGGCAGCACGGTGTCTTCATGGAAGTCTTCGTGCGCGGCTACCAGGACAGCGATGGCGACGGCATCGGCGACCTGCGCGGCCTCACGAAGCGGCTGGACTATCTGAAGAAGCTCGGCGTCAGCGGCCTGTGGCTGATGCCCATCACCGCCAGCTCCGACCACGACCACGGCTATGCGACGACCGACTACCGCGGCATCGAACCGCAATACGGCACGCTGGCCGACTTTGACGAGCTGATCCGCGAGGCGCACAAACGCGGCATCGGCATCGTGATGGACTACGTCATCAACCACGCGTCCTGGCAGTTCCCGCCCTTCCAGCAGGCCGTGGCCGACCGCGCGAGTCCCTGGCGCAGCTGGTTTGTCTGGAACACGAATCCCGGCCCGGGCTGGGACATCTGGGGCAAATATCCCTGGTACGACGCGGCCGCCAAGCCCTGGACCTGGACCGGCGAATGGAAGGACATGCCGCCCATCACGCCCGGCTCGCCCGACATCTTCTTCGGCACCTTCGGGCCCCACATGCCCGACTTCAACCTGCGCAACCCCACCGTCGTGCAGTACCACGAGGACTCGCTGCGCTTCTGGCTCAACCGCGGCCTGGACGGCTACCGCCTGGACGCCGTGCCCCACCTGATCGAGAACAACGCCAAGGACTGGAACGACCAGCCCGAGAGCCGCGTGCTGACCAAGAACTTCCAGGACCTCATCAAGCGCTACCCTGGCCGCTACGTCGTCTGCGAGGCCACAGCCGAGCCCATCGCCTACGGCAACCCCGACCTCTGCGGCGGCGCCTTCGCCTTCAACCAGAACTACGAAATCATCAAGGCCGCCAAGGGCGAGGTTGCGGCGGTGCAGAAGGTGGCCGACTACTACCGCAGCATGTCGCCGACGATGGCGACCTTTCTGCACAACCACGACATCTTCACCGGCCAGCGCGTCTGGGATCAGCTGCATGGCGACGAGGCCCGCTACCGCCTCGCGGCCGCGAGCTATCTGCTGCTGCCCGGCACGCCCTTCGTCTACTACGGCGAGGAAATCGGCCAGGCCGGCATCGACGGCAAGGGCGATGATCCGCTGCGCTCACCGATGAGCTGGACAGCCGCGGGAGGCTTCACGACGAGCAGCCAGCCCTTCCGCCCACTGGCCCTGAACCGCAGCGCCCACAACGCCGAAAGCCAGCAGCGCGACGCGGGCTCGTTGTTCAACTTCTACCGTGAGCTGATCGCCCTGCGCCGCGCGTCGCCGGCACTGACGTCGGGCCGCTACGAGTCCGACCGCGTCGACGGCGCCGTCTGGAGCTTCCAGCGCGTGCAGGGCAAGGAGCGCGTCCTCGTCGCCATCAACTACGGCGACACATCGGCCACCATCGAACTGCCGGCGCGTGCCCGGGCGCTCTATCCCAAGGGCGGCGGCGCCACGCTGCCGCCGCTGTCCGTGCGCGTCTATCGACTGCAAGCGCCATGAAAGCCCTGATCACCCTAGCTACTGCCCTGCTGATGAGTCTGAACACGATGGCCGCCGGCCTGCAGCATGTCGAACCGCCCAACTGGTGGGTCGGCATGCGCGACACCTCCCTGCAACTGATGCTGCATGGCAGCGGCATTGCCGGCGCCCAGCCGACGCTGGCGCCCTACCCCGGTGTGATGCTGAAAGGCAGCCACCGCGCCACCAGCGCCAACTACCTCTTCATCGACCTCGACGTGAGCCCCGACGCCAAGCCGGGCGAACTGGTGCTGGACGTCGCCGGCACGACGCTGCGCTACCCGCTGCTGGCCCGCGCGCCGGGCTCGGCGCAGCGCCAGGGCTTTGGCCCCAGGGACGCCATCTATCTCGTCGTGCCGGACCGCTTCGCCCAGGGCGGCAGCGGCAAGCCCGCCGACATGAAGGAAGGCATCCACCGCGACGACCCCGGCGGCCGCCACGGTGGCGACCTGGCCGGCATGCGCCAGCACCTGGGCTACATCGCCGGCCTGGGCTTCACCCAGGTCTGGCCGACGCCCCTGGTCGAGAACAACAGCGCCAGGTACAGCTATCACGGCTATGCGGCGACGGACTTCTTTCGTGTAGATCCGCGCTTCGGCAGCAATGACGATTTCGGCGCCTTCGCCAACGAGGCTCGGGCCCAGGGAGTCGGCGTCATCCAGGACATCGTGCTCAACCACATCGGTGGCGGGCACTGGTGGATGACCGACCTGCCGGCGCCGGACTGGGTCAACCAGTGGCCTGCGGGCTACACCGAGACCCACCACGCGCGCATGACGCTGCAGGACCCCTACGCCTCGCCCAGCGACCGCCTGCGCTTCACCGATGGTTGGTTCGTGCCCGGCATGCCCGACCTCAACCAGCGCCGCCCCGAGCTGGCCACCTATCTGACGCAGATGACGCTGTGGTGGATTGAGCGCTACGGCCTGTCGGGCATCCGCACCGACACCTACTCCTACTCCGACCGAGACTTCCTGACCCGCTGGTCGGCCCGCGTCATGCAGGAGTACCCGCGCCTGAACATCGTCGGCGAGGAATGGAGCCCGCACCCGGCCGTCGTGTCCTACTGGCAGCGCGGCAAGAAGAACCATGACGGCTATGTGTCGTACGCGCCCAGCCTGATGGACTTCCCGCTGCAGGGCAATCTGCTGGCCGCGCTGACCGAGGACGACGGTGCCCACACCGGCCTGACCAAGCTCTACGAGGGCCTGGCGCATGACTTCGTCTACCCCGACCCGGCCAACCTCGTGCTGTTCGACGGCAACCACGACACGCCGCGCATCTTCTCGCTGCTGAAGAACGACGTCGGCCTGACCAAGATTGCGCTGGCCTACCTCGCGACGACGCGCCGCATTCCGCAGCTCTTCTACGGCAGCGAACTGCTGATGCGAAGCCCCGTGGAGCGCGACGACGGCCGCGTGCGCGCCGACATGCCCGGCGGCTGGCCCGGCGACAAGGTCAACGCCTTCACCGGCGCAGGCCTGACCGCCGAGCAGCGCGACATGCAGGACTGGACGCGCCGCCTGTTCAACTGGCGCAAGGCCGTGCCGGTCGTCCACGATGGCGCCCTGATGCAGTACGCGCCGCTGGAGGGCTGCTATGTGTTCTTCCGCTACGGCGGTGGCCGCACCGTCATGGTCGCGTTGAACAAGGGGACCAAGCCGGTCGAGCTCGTGCTGTCGCGCTTCAGCGAGCGTGTGGCCAGCGGCGACCGCGCCCGCGATGTGCTCAGCGGCCGGGATTTCCCACTCGGCGCCACGCTGTCCGTGCCGGCGCGCAGCCCCCTGATCCTGGAAATCTCGCGCTGAACAAAAAAGGGCTCCTTGCGGAGCCCTTGTCTGTTGCCGAGGCAATCGCCAATCAGTACTGGCGACGGCGGCGTGCCAGCAGGCCGACAACGCCCAGACCGGCGAGCAGCAGCGCATAGGTTTCGGGTTCAGGCACGGCCTGGGCCGTGAACTCGAACTTCAGCTTGTTCTGCGGCTGGCCGGTGATGGCAGCAAAGCTGCCGGCACCTGCATTCGCCGTCAGCACCAGGGTGCCGCCAGTGACGCTCAAGCTGTTGACGGTGCCGATCGGTGCCGAGGCCGAGCCGGCAAACCAGCCCGAGTTCGCGCTCGTCGGGTTCTGCGTCAGCGCCGCCACGGGAATGACGACGGGGGGGTTGGCACCGACGGTCAGCGTTGCACCGGCAGCCATGTTGGTCGAGGCGGCAGGGCCGGCTTCGAAGTAGGTCACATTGCCCACGCTGCCGGTCAGGGCGCCGCTCAGCGTGTAACCCGGGTTGGCGGTGAGCGTGAAGCTCGGCAGCACGAAGGTCGCCGTCACGGCACCACCGGCAAAGGACTGAACCTGCACGGCGCCTTGCAGGCTCCACTCGAAGCTGCCCGACGACCAGTCCGTGATCCAGCCGAATCCGGCGGTGGTTTCGTCGTAGGTGACGGAATAGGAACCGGCGTTGAGCGTCGTGGTCGCCGAAGCGAGGCCGGAAACCAGCAGGGCTGCTGCGGCGGCGATCGTCTTGATTTGCATGATTGAACTTTCCCTGAAAAACAACCGGGCGCAGGTGCCCCGTGGAAACCCGGCAATGCTAGTCAAGGTAACCGGAAGAAATTCAATCCACCCCGCAGAAATGATGATCCTAGGGGGGCGAAAACGCCCCCCGATCTGCGGGGGAAAGGGGCTCTTAGCGGTCAGCCGGGCAACTTCAACAGCTCAAAAGGCCCACGGCCGGACGCCGCGGTGATCAGGCCCAGCACGCGCGCCGGCTCGCTGCCCAGCATGCCCCAATGGAAGCGCCAGCCCCAGTTGCCGCCCAGCACGCCGGGCACATTCATGCGGTGGGCGCTGCCCAGGCCGAGCACGTCCTGCAGCGGGTAGACGGCCATATTGGCCACCGAGTTGGCGCAGGCGCGGATCATGGCCCAGTGCACGTCCTGCTCGTTGCAGGGAAGGTAGGAGCCCGCGAACGCGCGTTCACGCGGCTTGGCCTGGTCCCACCAGCCGCGCACGGTGTCGTTGTCATGGGTGCCGGTATAGGCCACCGACGTGGTGGGCCACATATGCGGCAGGAACTCGTGGTCACCCTCGGCGCCGAAGGCGAACTGCAGGATCTTCATGCCGGGGAAGCCGCAGCCGTCGCGCAGCTCGTGCACGTCGTCGGTGATGAAGCCCAGGTCCTCGGCCACGATGGGCAGCGGGCCCAGGGCCTTCTTGATGGCGTCGAACAGCGCCATGCCCGGGCCGGTCAGCCACTGGCCCTGCTTGGCGTCGGGGCTGCTGGCCGGGATCTCGTAATAGCCGGCGAAGCCACGGAAATGGTCGATGCGGAAGACGTCGGCCTGGCTCAGCGCACGCTGGATGCGTGCCGTCCACCAGGCGTAGTCCTCCTCGGCCATCTTGTCCCAGCGGTAGAGCGGGTTGCCCCAACGCTGGCCCAGCGGCCCCAGGTCATCGGGCGGCACGCCGGCGACGACGGTGGTCTGGAAGTCCTTGTCGAGGTAGTAGAGGTCGGGGCGCGACCAGCAATCGGCGCTGTCATGGGCCACGAAGATGGGCAGGTCGCCCATGAGGTGGACGCCGCGCTCGTTGGCATAGGCCTTGAGCGCCTGGATCTGCACGTCGAACTGCCACTGCACGAACTGCCAGAAGGCGATCTCGTCGGCGTATTCCTTGCGCGCCGCCGCCAGTGCCGCGGGCTCGCGCTTCTTGAGGCCTTCGCTCCATTCCCACCAGGGTTGGCCGTTCAGCGGTGAGCGGATGGCCATGAAGAGGACGTAGTCGTCCAGCCAGCTCTGCGCTTCCAGGCACCACTTGGCGAAGGCGATGCGGTCGGCGTCGGCCGCATTGGCGAAAAAGCCCTTGGCCGCGGCGCGCAGCTGCTGTTCGCGCCAGGGCGTGACGGTGCCGTAGTCGACCAGTGCGCCGTTGAACGCCGGCACCTGGGGTTGAGTCAGCCAGCCCTTGGCGATCAGCGGCTCCAGCGCCACCATCCACTGGCTGCCGGCAAAGGCCGACACGCCCTGGTAGGGGCTGTCGCCGGGGCCGATGGGCGTCGTCGGCAGCAGCTGCCAGACGCTCTGGCCGGCGGACTGCAGCCAGTCGACGAAGCGGTAGGCATCGGGGCCGAAGTCGCCCATGCCATGCGGGCCGGGCAGCGAGGTGATGTGCAGCAGCACACCGGAGGAGCGTTGGTTCAGGTTCATTGGTGCCTCAGCACAAGAAGAGATCGGGCCGGCACATTGAGCGGCTGGCCGGGAAGAACGAGGGGGGCGGCCGATTCGCCGCTGCTGTCCAGCACCAGCTGCCAGGGGCCGTTGCAGAGCAGGAAGGGCAAGGGCGCCGGGTCGGGGTTGAAGACGATCATCAGCCGCGGCGCGGCGGCATCGGCCTCGCGCAACTGGGCCCCGAAGGCGCGCTGGCCGGCGTCGTGCCAGTCATGCGGCGTCATCTCGTGGCCGCTGGGCGCGTACCAGGCAATGCTGCACTCGCCGGGACCACTGGCAAACCAGCGCGAGTGGCGCAGCAGCGGCTCGGCGGCGCGCAGGGCCAGCAGCTCGGCGACCAGTTCGGTGGTGCGGCCTTCGGCCTGGTCCCAGTTCAGCCAGGTGATGACGTTGTCCTGGCAATAGGCGTTGTTGTTGCCGCCCTGGCCGTTGCCGATCTCGTCGCCCGCGCACAGCATGGGCGTGCCTTGCGCCAGCAGCAACGTAGCAAGCAGCGCGCGGCGCACGCGCTCGCGGGTGGCGTTGATGGCGGCGTCCTCGGTCGGCCCCTCGGCGCCGAAGTTCGCGCAGAGCTCGCCGTCGCGGCCGTCACGGTTCTCTTCGCCGTTGGCGTGGTTGTGCTTGGTCGAATAGCTCGTCAGATCGGCCAGCGTGAAGCCGTCGTGCACGGCGACGAAATTGACCGAGGCGGTGGGGAGTCGCTGGCCGTGGTGGAAGACATCGCTGGACGCCATGAAGCGCCGCGCCAGCTCGCCACGACCCACGCCCGGGCCAGCGCCCAGCCAGTAGCCGCGCACGGCGTCGCGGAACTTGTCGTTCCACTCCAGGAAGCGGCCCGGAAAGCGGCCGACCTGGTAGCCGTCGTAGGCCGCATCCCAGGGCTCGGCGATCAGGTGCACGCCGGCCAGCACCGGGTCCTGGCGCAGCGCGGTGAAGAAAGCGGCATTGGCGTCGTAGCCGTGATTCGTGCGGCCCAGCACGGGCGCGAGGTCGAAGCGGAAGCCATCGACGCCCATCTCGGCCACCCAGTAGCGCAGCGAGTCCAGCACGAACTGGGTCACGCGCGGGTGGGCGCAGTTGACGGTGTTGCCGCAACCGGTCAGGTTCTCGTTGCGGCTGCTGTCGTCGGCCACCAGCCGGTACCAGGTCTTGTTGTCCAGGCCGCGGAAAGACAGCGTCGGGCCGAACTCGTTGCCCTCGGGCGTGTGGTTGTAGACGACGTCCAGCACCACCTCCAGGCCGGCTTCGTGCAAGGCGCTCACCATCTGGCGGAACTCGGCCGTCACGGCGGTCGGGTCGTTGCGATGGGCGGCATGCGCCCAGCGCGGGTCGGGGCAGAAGAAGCCCAGCGTGTTGTAGCCCCAGTAGTTGTGCAGGCCGCGCTCGGCGAGGTGTGGCTCGTCGATGCAGTAGTGCACCGGCAGCAGCGACAGCGTCGTGATGCCCAGCCGCTTGAAGTGGGCGATGGAGGCGGGGTGGGCCAGGCCGGCATAGCTGCCGCGCAGGTCTTCGGGCACGCCGGGCAGCAGCTTGGAGAAGCCCTTGACGTGGACCTCGTAGAGCACGACGTCGGCCGCAGCGCGACGCGGCCGGTGGGCGCGTGCGTGAGCGACGGGCGGAGGCGCGACGCGGCCTTTCAGCGCCTGCGTCGCGTTGTCGCGCACATCCAGCGAGCGCGGACCGTCCGGGTGGCCCAGCTCGTAGCCGTGGTGCTCGGCGCGCCAGCCGAAGTGGCCGACGATTTCTCTGGCCCAGGGATCCAGCAGCAGCTTGTGCGGATTGAAACGGTGGCCCTGCTCCGGCACATAGGGGCCATGGGCACGCAAGCCGTAGACCAGGCCAGGGCCGACGCCGGGCAGGAAGCCGTGGAAGACGCCGTCATGCGGGCCATCCAGCGTGTAGCGGCGCAGCTCGCGCTGGCCTTCGCCGTCGAAGACGCAGAGCTCGATGCGCGTCGCGTTGTCGCTGGCGACGGCGAAGTTGACACCGCCATCGCGGGCAAGCGAACCCAGTGGCTCGTGCCAGCCAGGTTGGAGGTCGGGTAGGTGGGCCATCAGCTATCCCTGCATTGCGGGCCGAGCGCCGGGCCGCTCCCAAGCCGGCCCGCCCTGGCGATGTGCGTGCGACTCGAAGTTGCACGCATCGCCGTCCCCTCGGGGGACCGACTGGGCTCGCTCGCGTGCAGCGACGCGAGGCCGGGCGAGGGGCACGTCATATCGGAACGAAGAAGAGCGTGGCCAGCGGCGGCAGGTTGATCGTGATGGACAGGCGTCGGCCATGCGCCGGCAGCGCCTGCACCGGCAGGCCGGCGGCGGCGACGCCGTTGCCCATATTGCTGCCGCCGTAATAGGCCGAATCGGTGTTGAGCGCCTCGCGCCAGGCGGTCACGCCGTCGGGCACGCCCAGCGAGTAACCCTCGCGCGGCACCGGCGTCATATTGCAGACGACGATGACCATGCGGCCGGTGCCGTCACGGCGCGCCCAGGCATAGATGGAATGCTCGGCGTCGTGAGCGCTGATCCACTCGAAGCCGCCCTGCTCGCAGTCCAGCCGGTGCAAGGCGGAGTGCTCGCGGTAGAGCTTGTTGAGGTCGCGCACCAGGCGCTGCACGCCGGCGTGGCGGTCGTCTTCCAGCAGGCCCCAGGGCAGGCTCTCGGCGTGGTTCCACTCCTGGCGCTGGGCAAATTCCTGGCCCATGAAGAGCAGTTTCTTGCCGGGGTGGCCCCACATGAAGCCGTAGTAGGCGCGCAGGTTGGCGAACTTCTGCCAGTCGTCGCCCGGCATCTTGGCCAGCATGGAGCCCTTGCCGTGCACGACCTCGTCGTGCGAGATGGGCAGCATGAAGTTCTCGCTGAACGCATAGATCAGGCCGAAGGTCATCTTGTCGTGATGCCAGCGGCGGTTGATCGGGTCCTCGGCCATATAGCGCAAGGTGTCGTTCATCCAGCCCATATTCCACTTGTAGTGGAAGCCCAGGCCGCCCGTGTAGGTGGGCGCCGAGACACCGGGGAAGCTGGTGCTCTCCTCGGCGACCGAGATGGCACCCTCGATCTCGCCGACATGCTCGTTCATCTCGCGCAGCATGGAGATGGCTTCGAGGTTTTCGCGGCCACCGCGGATGTTGGGAATCCATTCGCCGGCCGGCCGCGAGTAGTCGCGGTAGAGCATGCTGGCGACGGCGTCCACGCGCAGGCCGTCCACGCCCCAGCGCTCTATCCAGTAGGTGGCGCTGCCGACCAGGAACTCGCGCACCTCGGTGCGGGCGAAGTTGTAGATCAGCGTGTTCCAGTCGCGGTGGAAGCCTTCCTTGGGGTCCGCATATTCGTAGATGCGCGTGCCGTCGAACTCGGCCAGGCCGTGGGCGTCGGCGGGGAAGTGGGCCGGCACCCAGTCCAGCAGCAGGCCCAGGCCCTGCTCATGGCAAGCCTTGACGAAGCGCGCGAAGCCTTCGGGCGGGCCGAAGCGGGCGCTGGGCGCGTACATGCCCAGCGTCTGGTAGCCCCAGGAGCCGTCGAAGGGATGCTCGGTGATGGGCATCAGCTGCACATGCGTGAAGCCCATGTCGGCCACATAGGCGGGCAGCTGCTCGGCGAGTTCGTCCCAGGTCGGGAACTCTCCGGACACGCCGCGGCGCCAGGAAGCGGCATGCACCTCGTAGACGCTGATGGCCGACTCGCGCCGGTTCGCGCGCTCGCGCTGGCGCGGCAGCGGCGTGGGTTCAGGCAGGGCCGCGACGATGCTGGCCGTCTCGGGCCGCAGCTGGGCGCGGCGAGCATAGGGGTCGGCCTTCAGCGGCAGCAGCGCGCCATTGCCGTTGACGATCTCGAACTTGTAGAGATCGCCTTCGATGGCGTGGGGCACGAAGATCTCCCACACGCCGGCCTGGTGGCGCAGCCGCATGGGGTGGCGTCGCCCGTCCCAGTTGTTGAAGTTGCCGACGACGCTGACGCGCCGCGCGTTCGGCGCCCAGACGGCGAAGCGCACGCCGCCGACGTCGCCATACTGCACGACGTGCGCGCCCAGGCTCAGCCAGGGCCGGAAGTTGCGCCCCTCGGCGAAGGCCTTCAGCTCCTCGTCGCCGAGCTGGGGGTAGAAGTTGTAGGGGTCGGCATAGACGCCCTCCCCGCCGCCGGTCCAGCGCACGGCCAGCCGGTAGTCGAAGCGATGTTTGCGCCGCGGCACCTGGGCCTCGAAGAAGCCGCCGCGGCGCTGCTCGAGGTCGACGATGTGCTTCTTGCTGCCGGCATCCAGCAGCGCGACTTCGTCAGCGCCAGGCAGCAGCACGCGCACCCACAGCCGGCCGTTGTCATCCGCGTGCAGGCCGAGCCGGCCGAAGGGATCGGCATGGCGGCCCGCCAGCAGGGAATCAACGTCGGCGTCAGTGAGCATCGTCAGCTGTTCAAACTCTTCACGGACCAGACACGGTCCACGTACTCGTTGATCGTGCGATCGGACGAGAACGGGCCCATGCCGGCGATATTGCGCAAGGCGCGTTCAGCCCAGGCGGCACGGTCGGCAAACAGCGCATCGACCTTGGCCTGGGTGGCGACGTAATCGGCGAAATCGGCCATCAGCAGGTAGACGTCGCGGTGCAACAGGCTGTCCACGAGGCCGCGGTAGCGCTCGGTATCGCCGTTACTGAAGACGCCCGCCGCGATGGCATCGATGACGCGCTTGAGCTGGCGATTCTCTTCGACATACAGGCGCGGGTCGTAGCCCAGCTGCTTGATCTTGGCGACGGCATCGGCGCGCAGGCCGAACACGAACATGTTTTCCACGCCCATGGCCTCGGCCATCTCGATGTTGGCGCCGTCCCAGGTGCCGATGGTGACCGCGCCGTTCATGCCGAACTTCATGTTGCCGGTGCCCGAGGCCTCGGTGCCGGCCGTCGAGATCTGCTCGGACAGGTCGGCCGCCGGGATGATGCTCTCGGCCAGCGTGACGCTGTAGTTGGGCAGGAAGACGAGCTTGAGCTTGTCGCCCACGCGCGGGTCGCTGTTGATGACGCGGGCGACGTCGTGCGCCAGGCGCACGATGCTCTTGGCCATCTGGTAGGCCGAAGCGGCCTTGCCGGCAATGATGACGGTGCGCGGCACCCAGTTGGCGTCGGGGTTGTCGCGAATGGCCTGGTAGCGGCTGATGACGTGCAGCAGGTTGAGCAGCTGGCGCTTGTACTCGTGGATGCGCTTGATCTGGATGTCGAACAGGCTGTCGACATTGACCGAGATGCCCAGCTCACGGCGGATGACGGCGGCCAGGCGCTCCTTGTTGGCGCGCTTGACGACGAGGAACTCTTCGCCGAGTTCGCGGTCGGCAGCCAGGGCCTTGAGCTCACCCAGCTCGGCCAGGTCCTTGCGCCAGCCTTCGCCGATGCGGCTGTCCAGCAGCGCGGACAGGGCCGGGTTGGCCTGCTGCAGCCAGCGCCGCGGCGTGACGCCATTGGTGACGTTGTGGAAGCGCTCGGGCCAGATGCGGGCGTAGTCGGCAAAGATGGTCTGCACCATCAGCTCGGAGTGCAGCGCGGCCACGCCGTTGACGCGGTGCGACGCGACCAGCGCCAGGGCCGCCATGCGCACGCGGCGCTCGCTGCCGTGGCTGCCTTCATCGATGAGGGACACGCCCGCGGCGAAGGCGTGATCGCCGGGAAAGCGCGCCTGCACTTCTTCAAGGAAGCGATGGTTGATCTCGTAAATGATCTCGAGATGACGCGGCAGCAGGTTCTCGAACATGCGCACGGGCCAGGTCTCCAGCGCCTCGGGCATCAGCGTGTGGTTGGTGTAGGCCACCGCCTGGCGCGTGATCTTCCAGGCCTCGTCCCAGCCCAGGCCATGCTCGTCCAGCAGCAGTCGCATCAGCTCGGCAGGCGCCAGCGCCGGATGCGTGTCGTTGAGATGGATGGCGTTGGTCTTGCCAAGGTTGTGCAGGGAGCCGAACTCGCGCAGATGGCGGGCGATCAGATCCTGCAGCGAGGCGCTGACGAGGAAGGCTTCCTGCTTCAGGCGCAGCTCGCGGCCCTGCTCGGTGCTGTCGTCGGGGTAGAGCACCCAGTTCAACGCATCGGCCAGCACCTGGTGGCGGGCGGCGCGGGCGTAGTCGCCCTCGCAGAAGGGCTTGAAGGCGATGGGCGCGGCCGTGGCCTGCCACTGGCGCAGCGTCGAGACGCGGTCGCTGTGGTGGGCGGGCACGACGAAGTCGAAGGCCTGGGCCTCGATGCTGTCGGCCGGCATCCAACGGCGCACGCCAGAGGCGTCGGCCTCGACGCGGCCACCGAAGCCGACATGGAAGCGCACGTCATGGCGCGGCAGCTCCCAGGCGGGCGAATCGCGCGTCCAGTCGTCGGGCTGCTCCAGCTGGCGGCCCTGGCTGATGACCTGGGCAAAGGTGCCATAGCGGTAGCGCAGGCCGTAGCCGAAGGACGGCAGCTCCAGCTCGGCGAAGCTGTCCAGGAAGCAGGCCGCCAGGCGACCCAGGCCGCCATTGCCCAGCGCCGCATCGGGCTCGCGCTCCAGCACATCGCCCAGGGCCAGACCCTGCTCGGCCAGCTTGGCTTCCAGCGGCTCGGTCAGCTTCAGGGCGGCGAGCGCATTGGACAGCGCGCGGCCCATCAGGAATTCCATCGACAGATAGTGGACGCGGCGCACGGGCGCCTTGTCGCCGCGCTGGGCATCGGCGGCCTGCGTCTTGGCCCAGCGGCGCGCCAGCGTCTCACGGCAGGCGATGGCCGCGGCATGCAGGGCCGCCTGGGGCGTGGCGCCATGGCTGGATTGGGACAGCTCACGCTCGTAGGCGGTCTCGAAGGCGGCGCGCAGCGCCTTGTCTTCGGCAGAGAGGGCGGACGGCTTCTTCATCGCGGTGGAGGCCTTGGGGCTGGGCTTGCGTTGAACGGGAAGGCGGGTTGGGGTGTTCATCAGTGCCGGCCCCCAGCGACGGGGGCAAGAATGCTACTCGAAGGGCAGCGCTGGACGAAGTATCGGACAGCTCCGACCCGTTGTGTAGTTTGACTACATCGGGAAAACCCGCGACGTTTTGCAAACCGTTGATCTATAAGGGTTTCATGAAGATTCAACCGGGAAGTCGCTGTTGTTGTCGCGACGCCGCAAATGTATATTGTCTACAAAGACGGCCAAACAAGAGAAATTTAGCCGTCTCCCGACGAGACAAGCCGGCGCAGTTCGACGACAGGACCCCCGGCGACTGAAAGGTTAGAAGTGGCAGACGTTCGACTGACCGGCGTGGAGAAGGCCTATGGCGACATCCGCATCCTTCACGGCATCGACCTGGAGATACGCGACGGCGAGTTCATGGTCTTCGTCGGCCCCTCGGGCTGTGGCAAGTCCACGCTGCTGCGCTCCATCGCCGGCCTGGAAGAGATCACCGGCGGCGAACTGACCATCGGCGGGCGCGTCGTCAACGACGTGCCACCCAGCGAGCGCGGCATCGCCATGGTGTTCCAGTCGTATGCGCTTTACCCGCATATGAATCTGTTCGACAACATGGCCTTCGGCTTGAAGCTGGCCAAGGTGCCCAAGGCCGAGATCGAGACCGCCGTGCGCAACGCGGCCAAGATCCTGCACATAGAACACCTGCTGGACCGCAAGCCCAAGGACCTCTCCGGCGGCCAGCGCCAACGGGTCGCCATCGGCCGCGCCATCGTGCGCAAGCCCGAGGTCTTTTTGTTCGACGAGCCGCTGTCCAACCTGGACGCAGCGCTGCGCGTGCGCATGCGCTACGAGTTCGCCAAGCTGCACGAGGACCTCAAGACCACGATGATCTATGTGACCCACGACCAGGTGGAGGCCATGACGCTGGCCGACCGCATCGTCGTGCTGTCGGCCGGCAAGGTCGAGCAGGTCGGGTCGCCGCTGGAGTTGTACGAGCACCCGCGCAACCTGTTCGTGGCCGGCTTCATCGGCAGCCCCAAGATGAACTTCATCGCCGGCGAACTGGTCGCCATCGAGGCCGGCCATGTGGATGTGAAGCTGGACGGCAGCGGCGTGGTGCTGCAGGCCAAGGTCGACGGCAACGCCGCCAGGGTAGGCGACAAGGTCACCCTGGGCGTGCGGCCCGAGCACATCCGCCAGGGCGGCGAAGGCAATCTGCTGCAGAGCACGGTGGCATTCGTCGAGTCGCTGGGCGGCATCACCTTTGCCTACTGCCCCTACCCCGGCCTGGAAGAGCCGCTGACCTGCCAGTTCGAGGGCCGCAACGGCTGCGACCGCCTGCGCAACGGCCAGGCCCTGGACCTGCACCTGCCGGCCGAGGCCCTCTATGTGTTCGACGCCAATGGCCTCGCCCTGCGCCGCCTGGCCGCGCCGGAGCTGTACGCATGAAGTGGCTCCCCCTCGTGGCCGCACTCGCTGCAGCGCCGGCCTTGGCCGAGAGCCCGAAGCTGCTCGTCTGGATCAACGGCGACAAGGCCTATGGCGGCCTGCAGACCGTCGGCAATGCCTTCGAGAAGGTCTCGGGCGTCAAGGTCGTCGTCGAACACCCGGTCGACCCCACGGACAAGTTCCAGCAGGCCGCCGGTGCCGGCAAGGGCCCTGACATCTTCTGCTGGCCGCACGACCGCGTCGGCGAATGGGCCAAGGCCGGCCTGCTGACATCACTGCGCCCCTCTGCCAAGCTCAAGGCCGAGTCCGAGGAGACGGCCTGGCAAGCGCTGAGCTACCGCGGCCGCATCTGGGGCTACCCCATCGCCATCGAGACCACCGGCCTGATCTACAACAAGGCCCTGGTACCCACGCCGCCCAGCACCTGGGACGAGCTGATCGCGCTGGACAAGAAGCTGCAGGCCAGCGGCAAGCATGCCGTGCTGTGGGACTACAACAAGAGCTTCTTCAGCTGGCCCATGATTGCCGGCGCCGGCGGCGTCATCTTCGGCCGCGATGCCCAGGGCGACTTCGATCCGAAGAAGGTCGACGTCAACAACGCAGGCGCGCTCGCCGGTGCGCAGATGATCGAGCGCCTCATCAAGGATGGCCACATGCCCAAGGGCGCGCGCTACTCCGAGATGGAAGCGGCCTTCGCGCGCGGCGAGGTGGCCATGATGATCTCCGGCCCCTGGGCCTGGGACAACGCCAGGAAGGCCAAGATCGACATCGGCGTGGCGCCCATTCCCGCCGTCGTCGCCGGCAAGCCCAGCAAGAGCTTTGTCGGCGTGCTGGGCTGCATGATCTCCGCGCCCAGCAAGAACAAGGACATCGCCAAGGAGTTCATCGAGAACCACCTGATGCGCCCCGAGGCCCTGAAGATCCTGGACGCCAACGTGCCCATCGGTGTGCCGGCCAACAAGGCCTTCTATGCCGAGCTGTCAGTCAACCCGCTGATCGCGGYCAGCATGACCAACGCCCGCAACGGCGCCCCCATTCCCAACATCCCCGAGGTGGGCCGCTTCTGGACCGCGATGGACGCGGCGCTGGAAGCCATCACCAATGGACTGCAATCACCGAAGGACGCGCTCGACGGCGCCGCCGCACGGATGCTGCTGAACAAATGAACGCTGCCACCTCCACCCTGGGCCAGGGCAGCTACACGACGCTGCCGCCCACGCTGACCGAGAAGCTCGCCAAGTGGCTGCACTGGCCGCTGGCTGTGGCTGCCATCGTGGCCGCGCTGTATCTCGTCTTCGTCGTCTACACGACCGGCCAGGCCGCCTGGGCCGCGGGCCTGCTTGTGCTGTTCACGGCCGGCTTCTATGTCTACCTGAGCCGTGGCGGCTTTGCCTGGCGTTACCTCTTCCCCGGCATCGCCGGCATGCTGATCTTCATCGCCTTTCCGCTCGTCTACACGGCGCAGATAGGCTTCACCAACTACTCCAGCACCCATCTGCTCAGCGAAAGCCGCGTGCGCGAGTATTTGCTGGAGCAGCACGACGCCGTCGAGGACCAGGTGCTGGCCTACAGCCTGCATGCCAGCGGCGCCGAATACCGCCTGGTGTTGCGCGCTGAGGGCGAGGCCGCGCCGCGTTGGGTGTCGCCACCGCTGGCGCTGCGTGCGGGCAAGGAGCTGCGCGTTGACGTCGCCACATCGGACGCTGCAACGACGCCGACCGACGCCGCCCTGCCCTTGCCCGATTTGATCAAGCATCGCGACGCGCTCTCCAAGCTCGTGCTGGTGATGCCCGACAAGACCGAGCTGCACTACCTCGGCCTGCGCGAGTTCGGCCCCGTCAAGCCGCAGTGGACGGCCAATGCAGATGGCAGCCTCACGCGCACCGCGGACGGCGCCGCCTTCAAGCCCAACCGCGACACCGGCTTCTTCGAGGCCACCTCGGGCGAGGTGCTGCAGCCCGGCTTCAAGGCCTTCATCGGCGTGGCGAACTACGCGCGCATGCTGTTCGACGCCGAGTTCCGCGGGCCCTTCCTGTCCATCTTCACGTGGACGGTGCTGTTCTCGGCACTGACGGTGTTCTTCGCAACGGCCATCGGCATGCTGTTCGCGGTGATGCTGAACTGGGAAGGCATGAAGTACCGCACCACCTACCGCACCCTGCTCTTCCTGCCGTATGCGGTGCCGGGCTTCATCTCCATCCTCGTCTTCAAGGGCCTGTTCAACCAGAACTTCGGCGAGATCAACGCCATCCTGAACGCGCTGTTCGGCGTCAAGCCGGCCTGGTTCGCCGACCCGCTGCTGGCCAAGACCATGCTGGTCATCGTCAACGTCTGGCTGGGCTACCCCTACGTGATGATCCTGTGCTCGGGCCTGTTGAAGGCGATTCCCGCCGACCTGTACGAGGCCTCGGCCCTGGCCGGCGCTTCTCCGGCAACCAACTTCTTCAAGATCACCGCGCCGCTCATCATCAAGCCGCTGGCGCCGCTGTTGGTCAGCGCCTTCGCCTTCAACTTCAACAACTTCGTGCTGATCGCGCTGCTGACCGACGGCCGGCCGGACTTCCTGTCCACCAAGCTGCCCGCGGGCCAGACCGACATCCTCGTCAGCTACACCTACCGCATCGCCTTCCGCGACTCGGGCTCCGACTTCGGCCTCGCCGCGGCAATCTCGACGCTGATCTTCTTCCTGGTGGCGGTCTTGTCGCTGATCAACCTTCGCATGTCCGCAAAGGCGCAAAAGTAATCATGGCCATCGTCCTCGGCAAACAAGCCCGCTGGCGCACCATCGCCGGCCACGCGGTGATGTGGATCTTCATCGCCATCACCATCTTCCCGCTGCTGGCCGTCGTGTCCATCTCGCTGCGCCCTGGCAACTTCGCCACCGGCAGCCTGATTCCGACCGAGATCAGCCTGGAGCATTGGAAGCTGGCGCTCGGCATCCCCTACCAGGCCGCCGATGGCAGCCTGGTGCAGCCGCCCTTCCCCGTGCTGACCTGGCTGTGGAACTCGATCAAGATTGCCACCATCTCGGCCTTCCTCATCGTCGCCATCTCCACCAGCGCGGCCTATGCCTTTGCGCGCATGAAGTTCCGCTTCGACAAGCCGGTGCTCAACGGCATGCTGCTGCTGCAGATGTTCCCGCCGGTGCTGGCGCTCGTCGCCATCTACGCCATCTTCGAGACCATCGGCACCTATGTGCCGGCGCTGGGCATCGAGACGCACGCCGGCCTGGTGCTCGCCTACCTGGGCGGCATCGCCACGCATGTGTGGACCATCAAGGGTTACTTCGAGACCATCCCCGTCGAGATCGAGGAGAACGCCAAGGTCGACGGCGCGACGCACTGGCAGGCCTTCTCGCGCGTGCTGCTGCCGATGGCCATTCCCATCCTGATGGTGGTCTTCGTGCTGGCCTTCATCGGCACCATCATCGAGTACCCGGTGGCCTCCATCCTGCTGCGCGAAGAGGGCAATCTGACGCTGGCCGTCGGCTCCAAATATTTCCTGCACGACCAGCGCTTTCTGTGGGGCGACTTCGCGGCCGCGGCCGTGCTGTCGGGCCTGCCCATCACGCTGGTCTTCCTGCTCGCCCAGCGCTGGATCGTGTCCGGCCTGACCGCTGGCGGCGTCAAAGGCTGAGGTTCATATGCTGAAGTCATTCGCGCTGTGCGCAGCGCTGCTTTCGTTCGTCCCCGCTTCCTACGCAGCCTGCACCAAGCCCCCGCTCGGTGAAGCCACGCTCTATCTGCGCGGCGGCCTGAACAACTGGGCCGCCCAGGACGAGCAGGCTTTCCAGTACCACTGCGACGCCTACTACCTGAACCTCAAGGCCAAGGGCGCGCAGGAGTTCAAGCTCGCCGACGAGGACTGGACGCCCGCGCTGACCATCGGAGGCGACGCCAAGGGCCAGCCCGCGCGAGGTGCTGCCGGCAACATCAAACGCGAGTTCAGCGGCGAGCACACCCTGCGCCTGAGCTTCGCCGCCGATGGCCGCCCGACACTGGACGTCGGCCCCAAGCGCTTCAAGCCCACGCCTCCCAAGCCCCTGACCGACAAGGCCGCGCTGACGACCCACTTCGACTCGCGCAACGACGAGTTCAAGTCGCCCTTCGGCGCCCAGCCGGCGGGCACCGAAGTGAAGTTCAGCATCGGCAACGACGTGCCCGGCCTGAAGCAGGCCACCCTCGTGATCGAGCGCCGGCAGATGAGCGGCAACCAGGAGCAGCTCAGCTACGAGCCGCTGGCCCGCATCCCCATGACGCCACAATCGCACGGCCTCGGTACCGGCTTCATGGCCAGCTACCGCTTCGACGCGACCGGCGTCTACGGCTACTGGTTCGAGATCGAGACCGCCCAGGGCAAATACGCGCTGCAGAACAACAAGGACGCCATCTACTGGACCCGTGAGAAAGGGTCGATGGGCGGGGCCTCGGTCGAGCGCCTGCCGTCCAACCTGAACCGCGTGCGCCGCTATCGCCAGACCGTCTATGCGCCCGGCTTCCAGGTGCCGGCCTGGGCCCAGGACATCGTCTACTACTACGTCTTCCCCGAACGCTTCCGCAACGGCGACAAGGCCAACGACCCGCGCCCCGGTGGCGGCCGGCCGCAGGACCGCTACCAGGACCGCGACGTCGAGCGCCACGCCCAGTGGAACGAGAGGCCCTTCAAGCCGAACACCGGCGACGGCTCCGACGCCCTCTACAACAACGACTTCTTCGGTGGCGACCTCGCCGGCATCATCGAAAAGCTCGACTACATCAAGAGCCTGGGCGCCAACGCCATCTATCTGACGCCGGTCTTCCGCGCGCCCAGCAACCACAAATACGACGCGGCCGACTACAAGCAGATCGACCCGGCCTTCGGCACGAACGACGACTTCACGCGCCTGTGCGCCGAAGCTGCCAAGCGCGGCATCCGCGTCATCCCCGACACCTCGTTGAACCATGTCGGCGCGGACTCGCCCTACTTCAACCGCTACGGCAATTTCCCGGCCGGCGGTGCCTTCGACAACGGCAAGCCCAACCCCGCCTCACCCTACTACGGCTGGTTCAAGTTCAAGCCGGAAGAGACCGATCCGAACAAGCAATACCAGGGCTGGGTCGGCGTCAGCGACCTGCCCGAGATCGACAAGAACAACCCGTCCTTCCGCGCCTATGCCTATCGCGACAAGGACTCGGTCACCAACCTCTGGCTGGACCGCGGCGCGGCCGGCTGGCGCATGGACGTGGCGCCCTGGGTGCCCGACGACTTCTGGCGCGAATGGCGCCAGGCCGTGAAAGCCAAGAAGCCCGATGCGCTGACGGTGGCCGAGACCTGGTTCGATTCGAGCAAGTACTTCCTCGGCGACATGTTCGACAGCACGATGAACTACATCTTCCGCAATGCCGTGCTGGACTACGCCGCGGGCAAAAGCGGCAAGCTGATGGCCGCCAATCTGGAGCTGATGCGCGAGGCCTATCCGCCCCAGGCCTTCTCGGCGCTGATGAACCTGCTGTCGACGCATGACCAGCCGCGCGCCCTGCACCACTTCGGCGAGGACCGCGATCTGGCCCTGGCCAAGCAGCGCCTGCGCCTGGCGGTCTTCTTCCAGATGACCTACCCCGGCTCGCCCACCATCTACTACGGCGACGAGGTGGGCCTGGGCGGTGGCGACGACCCCTACAACCGCGCGCCCTACCCCTGGGCCGACGAAGGTGGCAAGCCCGACGAGGCCCTGCTGGCCGACTTCAAGCGCCTGACCCAGCTGCGCCACGAGCTGCCGGTGCTGCGCCACGGTCGCTTGAGCGAACCGCTGCATGTGGACGACCACGTCGTCGTGCTGGCCCGCCAGGACGGCAAGAGCTGGGCCGTCACGGCGACCAACAACAGCCCCCAGGCCCGGACCGTCAAGGTGGGCCTGCCCTTCCCGGCCGACAAGCTGCGCGACGCCCTCGGCGGCGACGCCGTGACCGTCAAGGAAGGCTGGATCCAACTCACCGTGCCGCCCCTGTTCGGCCGCGTCCTCATCACCCCATGATCCTGAATCCCCTCGGCCACAGCGGCCTGCGCGTCTCGGCCCTCGGCTTCGGTGCCATGCACATCAACGACGAGCGCACGTCCGAAGCCGAAGCCGGCACCCTGCTCAACCATGTGCTCGACCAGGGCATCAACCTCATCGACACCGCCCGCGGCTATGGCCTCAGCGAAGAGCGCATCGGTCGCCACATCGCCCACCGCCGCACGGACTTCGTGCTGTCCACCAAGGTCGGCTATGGCGTTGAAGGCGTGCCCGACTGGACATACGACTGCATCGTGCAGGGCGTGGAGCGCGCGCTGAAGCTCATGAAGACCGACTGGCTGGACATCGTCCATCTGCACTCCTGCCCGCTGCCCGTGCTGCAGCAGGGCGAGGTCTCCCGTGCGCTGAACGACTGCCGCGCCGCCGGCAAGCTGCGCGTGGCCGCCTACTCGGGCGACAACGCCGAGATCGACTTCGCGATCGACAGCGGCGCCTTCGGCAGCCTGCAGACCTCCGTCAGCCTCTGCGACCAGGCCCATCTGAAGACCCGCGCCGCGCGGGCCGACCATGCCGGCATCGGCGTCATCGCCAAGCGCCCGCTGGCCGGTGCCGTCTGGCGCCATGCCGAGCGGCCTGGCGACTTCGCCGAAGGCCAGTACTGGGATCGCTTCAAGGCCATGGGCCTTACCGGTGCCGAGGACTGGGCGGACGTGGCGCTGCGCTTCGCCGCCTTCCACACGGGAGCGGCCAGCGCCATCGTCGGCACGGCCAAGCCGGCCAATCTGCGCCGCAACCTCGACGCCATCGCCCGCGGCCCGCTGCCGGCCGAACTCGTCGTCAGCATCCGCGCCGGCTTCGACCGCCACGCCGACGCATGGCCGGGCCTGATCTGACGCTGGACGCCCGGCGCCAGCAGGCCAACCTGGCCTTCATCGCCAGCGGCGCTGAATTCGCCTTTGGCGATGCGGCCGCCCTGCCCTTGCCCGTAGCCGAGTTGAAAGCGCTGACTGCAGCCAGCCCGGGCGTCGAAGCCGTCCACGACGGTGGCCTGACCGCCGAGGTCATCTGCCTGCACCACGCGGGCCGCCGCTGGGCCGTCAAGCGCGCCCGCGCCGAATGCCGGGTGCGCAACCCCGACGGCCAGACCTCCTTTCTCAACGAGCTGCAACGCCACGCCGAGCTGGCGCCGCTGGCCCTGCCCGGCGTCATCGCGCCCGTCTACGGTTCCCTGCGTGCCGGCCTCGTCGTGTCGCCCTGGATCAGCGGCCGCCACCCCGGCGTGCTGGACGAGCGCCAGGCTCGCGCCCTGCTCGAAACCGGCTGCGCCTTGATCGAACACGGCTTCTTCGAATGGGACTACAGCGCCGGCAATCTGCTGGACGATGGCGAACGCCTCTGGCTCTACGACTTCGGCTACTGCTACCGCTTCGACCCGCTGACGCAGTACAACAGCGCCGGCCATGGCCTGGAAGCTCCCCAGCACCATCTGGCCGAGCGCATCGAAGGCCGCCACCTCTTCGGCGCCCTGCTGGATGCCGGCAGCGATGACGCAGCCCTGCCGCACTTCCTCGCCTTCAAGCGCCTGGCTGCGCAGGCCTATGACGATCTCGCCGACCGCCTCGCGGCGCGCGGCGCCACCGAGCGCGTGCTGCATCACTACCGCGGCCTGGCCGCCCGCTGGCGACATGCACTCGCCCATGCGCCGGCTCAGCTCTATCTGGCCGATGCCTGGCAGGCCCACGGCAGCGACCTCGACGATGACCTGCGCGGCCGTTCCTGCACGCCGCGCACGCTCCGGCGTGCCCGATGGCTGCAACAGGCACTGCGCGAGCATGGCCGCACCCTGCGCGACTGCGGCGCGCTCGCAGCCGAGGACGCTGCGCTGGACGACGACACCCTGCTGGCCCGCTTGCGCGAGCGCGAACTCGAGGCCGAGCGCCACCAGCTCTGAGCCAGGGATAACCCGACGTTTCACCGGCTGCTTCATGATGCGGGCCGATGCGCGCTTTCCCCACGCCGACCCGGCGCCGTGCCCTGCTGAGCCTGCCCCTGCTGCTGGCGGCGCGGCCGCTGCTGGCCCAACCGGGCGAGACTGTGCGCCTGCCGCGCCACATCACCATGCCCGACCCGCAGCTGGTCTATGTGCGCCGCATCGTCGAGTTAGCCCTGAACCGTGGCGGCAACCGCCCCCTCATCCAGCCGGTCGACCTCGACATGACGCAGGGCCGCACCCTCGTAGAGCTGGCCGCCGGCCACGCCCCCATCGACCTGATGTGGACGATGACCGATACGCAGCGCGAGTCCAGTGGCCTGCTGCCGGTGCGCGTCCCCATCGACCGCGGCCTGCTGGGCTGGCGGCTGTTGCTGGTGAGGCGTAGCGAGCTGGCGCAGTGGCAGCGCGTGCGCACGCTGAAGGACCTCGGCGAGCGCCTCGCCGGCCAGGGCCATGACTGGCCCGATACGGCCATCCTGCGCGCCAACGGCCTGCAGGTCGGCACCAGCAGCGGCTACGACGCCCTCTTCCGCATGCTGGCCGCCGGCCGCATCGACTACTTCCCGCGCTCCATCCTCGAGATCGACGCCGAGATGGCGGGCGGCCGCTACCCCGAGCTCGCCATCGCGCCCGGGTTGATGCTGCACTACCCGGCGGCGGCCTATCTCTTCGTCAGCCCCAGCCGCCCCGACCTGGCGGCCGAACTGAAGGCCGGGCTGGAGGCGGCCGTGGCCGACGGCAGCTTCCAGCGTCTGCACCGCGAGTTCTATGGCGCCGTGCTCAAGGCCCATCCGATCTCGCCCGACCGCGTGCTGCGCCTGAGCAACCCGCTGCTGCCGCCCGAGACACCGATCCAGCGCAAGGAGTTGTGGATACAACCCGGAGAGGCCTAGCTCATGCGCAGCAGGCGATCCGCCTCTTCGCGCTGCGCGTCCTCGATCTCGCGCARCACGGCCGACAGGTCCACCTCGCCGGGCCTGTGTTCATAGCGCCCCGTCAGCGGCATGTCGGGCACCAGCCGACCGGCGGCATAGAGGGCCCAGATCTCGGGGCCGTACTGCGTGGCCAGCAGGGCTGGCGCGTGCTGGCCGAAGAAGTTGCGCAGGTTGTTCACGTCGCGGATCAGCATGCGCGGCGCGTGGTTGTTGCCGGCCGCATCCACGGCCTGCGGCAGGTCGATGATGACCGGCCCGTCGGCGGCCAGCAGCACATTGAATTCGGACAGGTCGCCATGGATGACGCCGGCGCAGAGCATGCGCACCACCTCGTCGATCAGCGTCGCATGGTGCTGCCGCGCCTCGGCTTCGGTGAAGCTCAGATCGTTCAGCCGCGGCGCGGCGTCGCCGTCCCCGTCGGCCACCAGTTCCATCAGCAGCACGCCGTCGTGGAAGTTGCCCGGCTGCGGCACGCGCACGCCGGCCGCGGCCAGGCGGTAGAGGGCATCCACTTCGGCGCTCTGCCACGCGGCTTCCTGCTGCTGGCGGCCATAAGCGGTGCGCTTGCTCATGGCGCGCGCCTGGCGGCTGTTGCGGACCTTGCGGTTCTCGGTGTAGTCGACGGCCTGGCGGAAGCCGCGCTTGTTGGCTTCCTTGTAGACCTTGGCGGCGCAGGTGTCGTCGCCGCAGCGCACGACATAGACGTCGGCTTCCTTGCCGCTCTTCAACTGCCGCACGACGCTGTCGATCAGGCCTTCATCAATCAGTGCCTGCAGGCGGACGGGTGCTTTCATCGCCCCATTGTCGATGCCCCGCCGAAACCGGCGCCGCGACGGCGACCAGTTCGACCTGCAGCCCCGGCGCCAGGCCCGACTGGAAACAGGCCCGCTGCGGCCAATGCGCGGGATCGGGCCCTATCCAGGCCTGCCATTGCCGGTCGAAGGCGTCGCGGTTGGCGATGTCGGTCAGGATGACCTGCAGCGACAGCAGATGCGTGCGCGCCGAGCCGGCTTGCTGCAGATGCGCTTCGAGCATCTGCAGGCTCTGGCTGACCTGGACGTCGAAGCCGGCCGTGAAGTCGGTCGCGTTGGCCACCGTCCAGACCAGGCCGCCATAGGCGACGGTCCGGCTGCGCCCCCTGCCATTGATGGGCCAGCGCTCAATCACGGGTCAATCCAGGCAAGCGCGCCGACAGCGGCGGCAGGCGGCTGGTGCCACCGACCAGGCGCTGGTCGTGGCGGTAGTCCTCGTTCGCCTCGACGCGCCAGTCGCGCCCGAACCTGCTCGCGAGGGCGCGCGCCACCTGGTCGAAACGCCAGGCCTCCTCCGCGTTGCTGTCCAGGTGATGCACGCCGGGCAAGGGCCGCTCGATCAAGGTCAGCAGCGCCGCCGCCGTGTCGGCCATGAAGGAACAGGCCGGCGTCCAGGCATGGCTCGCCGCCACGCGGCCATCGCGCTGTTGCCATTCATCCAGCGTCGTCAGCATGTTGTTGCCGGGCCGTGTCTCGTCGATCTGCCAGCCGATGCGGGCGATGACGGGCCGCTCGTTGGCCAGCAGCACGGCGTCTTCGCATTCGGCCTTGTAGCGGCCGTAGTCGTCCTTGGCATTGCGGGCGTCGGCCAGGTCATGAGGGCCGTCGGGCAGGTGGTCGAAGACCATGACGGTGCTCGTGAACAGGAAGTTCGGGCAGCGCGATGCGAGCCAGCCGGCGAAGCGCGCCGAGGCCATGCCCAAATGGGCCACGGCGTCCACGGCCTGCGCCGACAACCAGGCGGCGGACAGCTTCTCGTCGTCGGGATTCACCGCGGCGCGGTCCCAGCCGATGACCTCGTGCCCCGCCGCGCGCGCGGCCTCGGCCAGGCGGGGTGCCAGCGTGCCGTTCAGGCCGGTGATGAGGATCTTCATGCGTTCAATTTCCAGCAAGTGAGTACGGAGCGCACCCAGGCGCCGCCCAGCGCCAGCACCGCGACGTCGCCGCTTGTGCTGGCCGGGTAGACGACCTCCGTCAGCGCGACCAGGCCATCGCCCGAGAAGACTTCAACCGAGCAGCGATCGACCAGGACACGCAGCACCAGCGGCCCGCGCGCACCCGCCCAGGCCTGCTCGCGCCGGCCGGCCCAGTGTTCGGCATCGACCACGGTGCCGCTGCGGCTGCGGTCTATCCAGATCACGCCACGGCGGTGATCGATGCCGATTTCGGTGCATTCACCGCCCGCGCCACAACGGACGCTCAGCGTCGAAGCCTCAGCCTCGCCGGGGTCCATCTCCCACAGCAGTTCGCAACTCGCACCCGCCTCGGCAACGAGGCCGGCACCGACGAGGTGGCGCGCCTGGCCGCGCAAGCTGTCGGTCGCCACCGGCGCCTGGCCCAGGCGCCAACCCGCCGGCGTCTGCACCAGGGACAGCTCGCGCGGCAGGCTCATCGCGCCGCGCCAGGGCGAGGTCGGCGTGTGCCTGGCATAGGCATGCTGGTTCATCCAGGCCAGCCAGACGGGTGCGCGGCCGGCGGGCAGACCGGCGAAGGACAGCGCCGCATAGAAGTCGCTGCCATGGTCGGCCCAGAAGGCCTCGGTCTCGGCCGTGAAGCTCTCACCGTCGAAGCGCCCGACCCAGCACTGCGCGCCACTGCCGGCCGGGTGGCCCTCGAAGGTGTCGACCTTGAGCAGCCACAGGGACGTGGCGCCCCCAGGCGCATTGCCATGCAATGCGCCGCCCCCCGAGGGGGTGGGCGAAGCTAGGGAGCGGCCCGTCGCTTCGCCCTGCGCGGCAAAGTGGATGAGGTCGGGGCATTCCCAGATCGCGCTGGTGCAGCCGGTCGGGCCGAAATGGCTGAGCAGCGTCCACTCGCGCAGGTTGGCGCTGGCGTAGAAGGCGACGCGGCGCTCCTCGGGCAGCACGACGGCCATGGTCCAGCGTCCGCTCGGTTCATGCCAGAACACCTTGGGGTCGCGAAACTCGCGCAGGCCCAGGTCCAGTACCGGGTTGCCGGCGTACTTCGTCCACGTCAGGCCGCGGTCCAGGCTGTAGGCGATCTCCTGGGCCTGGCCGCCCGTGTTCGAGATTTCAGCGCGGCGCAGGCAGCCGGTGTAGCAGGCCACCCAGGCCCCGACGCCGAACCCGGCCGTGTTGCCGTGATCGATGACGATGGAGCCCGAGAAGATGGAGGCGCGCTCGTCCTCGGGAATGGCCAGCGGCAGCTCGGTCCAGTTCAGCAGGTCGCGGCTGGTGGCGTGGCCCCAGCTCATATGACCCCATTCGTCGCCGAAGGGGTTGTGCTGGAAGAACAGGTGGTAGAGCCCCGTGGTCGCGTCGAAGACGAGGCCGTTGGGATCGTTGATCCAGTTCTTCTGCGCGGCGAAGTGGTAGCCGGGCCGATAGCCGAGCGGGTCGTTCACGACAACTGCCATCCCCACGGCCGCAGCTTGTGGCCCTGCCAGAGCTGTTCGGTGTTGGACAGATTGACGGCCACGCGCACCAGGTCCTGGTCGAGGCGGCGCTCGAAGGCGACGATGTCGGGCGGGCTCTCCACCAGCTTGACCGGCGCGCCGTACTGGCCGGCCGCCAGCGCCGGGTGCTGGTGCTTGAGCGCGGCGAGGCTGGCGTAGAACTCGCTCAGCTCGTAGATCTTCCAGTCGATGGCATCCTTCTCGAAGAACTCCAGCTTCTTCGTGAGTCGCGACTCCTGGCCGTTGTAGATCAGCGGCATGCCGGGCAGCGTGAAGCTCAGCACCGCCAGCGCCGGGTAGGCGTCGCCGTAGAGATCGGCGTCGGTGCCGTGCCAGGAGTTGAAGTCGTGGTTGCTCGTGAAGCGCATGCGGTAGGCATGCTGCGGGTAGCCATTTGCCGGGCTCTGCTGCTTGGCCAGCCACTCGCGCAACAGTGGCGCACCCGCCTCTCCCTTGCCGATCTTCTTGAACACCTGGTCGGCCAGGTCCCAGGAATAGGTCATGTCGAAGGCGCCGCTGGTGTGCAGGTCGACGGCATCGGACTCGGCCAGCATGAACATCGGCTTGATGGCGTCCAGCTCCTTGCGGGCGCGCACCCAGAACTCGGTCGGCACCAGGCTGGCCACGTCGCAGCGAAAGCCGTCGAGGCCGGTCTCGCGCACCCAGAACTTCATCGCGTCGATCATCGCGGTGCGCAGGCCCGCGCTCTTGTAGTTCAGCGCGACGACGTCGTCCCAATGCTCCTCGCCCGGCTGGCCTTCGTTGAAGGTGACGGGATAGATCTCGCCCTTGGCGTTGAGCTTGTACCAATCCTTGTGCGCCGTGGCCCAGCCATGGTCCCAGGCGGTGTGGTTGGCGACCCAGTCGAGGATGACCTTGAAGCCCAGCTGATGCGCCGCGCTCACCAGCGCCTTGGCGTCGGCCAGCGTGCCGAACTCCGGATTCACGGCCGTGTAGTCGCTGATCGAGTAATAGCTGCCCAGCGTGCCCTTGCGGTTGAGCTTGCCGATGGGTTGGATGGGCATCAGCCACAGGATGTCCACGCCCAGTCTTTTCAGCCGCTGCAGGTCCGACTGCACCGCCTTGAACGTGCCCTCGGGCGAGAACTGGCGCACATTGATCTGGTAGATGACGGCCTGGCGGGACCAGGGCAGATGGGGCATGTCTTTGGCAGGGGCGGCGGTGGGGGCGCTCATGGCGGGCAGGGCGAGGGTTGCAGCGGCAGTCAGGACGGTGCGACGGTGCAGGTTCATGAAGATGCTCTTTGGGTTCAGCTCGCGCCACGCTTGCAGGCGAAGAAGCCGTTGAAGGTCAGGCGACCCCGACGGGCATCGTCGCTGAGCAACTCGGGATGGGCGATGTGTCCGGAGTGGAACTGGCCACCGTCGTAGAAGATCAGCCGGTTCCAGGCCGCGGGCACATGGGCAGTCTGCTCGAAGTGGTCGTTGCTCGCGGTCATATAGCCCGGGTTGACACCGTAGCGAGCGCTGAACTCGGCCGCGGAAAGCTCCTGTGCATCTTCCAGCAGGCGCTCGGTGTGCTCCGGCGTGCCACGCGGGCGGTAGAAGCTGGTGCCTCCCAGGCGAGCGTCGCGAAAGAGATAGAGCACCGAGGCCGCACACAGCGCCGGCGCGATGGCCACGCGATCGCGGTGGCATTGCCATTGGCCCGGCTGCAAAGCCTGGGGCGGCAGCGTCGCGAGACTGAAGCGGGCATACATGCCCAGCGTACGCCGCGCGCCGAAGCGGCCACGGATGTGCTGGGTGAAGAAGCCATCCAGGCTCTGCTCCAGTACCGGGACCGACTCCATCAGCTGGCCGGGATAGGCGTTCGCCTCGGCAGGCTCGAAGCGATGACTGTCCACCCAGTCGACCAGGCCGTCCGGATCGATCAGGGCGTCATCGACAACCAGGCAACGCTGCCCCTGCGCAAGCGCTATCTCTTCAACACGCGGTGCCGGATTGAAGAACCGACCGGCATGGCCGGCCGGATAGGGCAAAGGCAGGCTCATGGGCAGGCGCTGCGCGCGTCAGTTGCAGTCGTCCAGCACGCCCTTGGTCTGGCCGGACTGCTGCGCCTTGCAGCGTGCCGAGTTGCGGTTCTGCTCGCGACGCGCATCTTCCTTCTCGCGGCGCTGCTCCTGCTCACGTGCCAGCTTGAACTTGGAGGCGTTGTCCAGGTCGGCCTGCAGGTTGGGCGCCTTGGCAGGCCGCTCGATGGTGGTCGCACGGTCCGAGCCGATGTCGATCTTGGTCCAGAAGCTGGCCTTGGCGCCACTGGGCCACACCGCCGTGACTTCGGGCGTCGTGATCTGCGGCGCCTTGCCGTCACTGGTGTAGGTACGCGTGACCGGTGCCGTGCCGATGGCCTGGCCAGCTTCG
Organism: Roseateles sp. P1_C1_2; assembly: GCF_056406535.1. Lineage (NCBI taxonomy): Bacteria > Pseudomonadati > Pseudomonadota > Betaproteobacteria > Burkholderiales > Sphaerotilaceae > Roseateles > Roseateles sp. P1_C1_2. The sequence goes on along the minus strand of NZ_JBFUAB010000027.1, from coordinate 87,022 downwards.
AAGAGCTGCGCACCCTCGGGGTTGGTCTCGTAGGTCAGCTGGCCCTGGTTGGACTTGCCGGGTGCTGCGCAGCCGACGAGCAGCGCTGACAGCGCGAGGCCAAGGATGGTGAAGGTGGATTGACTCATTGCGAACTCCCTGGTTGCGGTGACATCACATTTTTGCCGCAGAACAGTTCTCGGCGATGAACTTGGCATGCGAAGGCATCACGTCCACGCAGGCACTGATGACCTGCTCGACCTCTTCGAGATAGCTCTGGATCTCGTCCTCGGGCAACAGGTCGGCCAGCGGGTGATAGGACTTTGGACGGATGCGCTGACCATGCATGACCTGCAGCCAGCTGATCTTGGTGAACAGCTCGTTGCCCTCGCGATAGACGCGGCCACGCGACTCGAACAACCCAATGCGCTGGGCCAGCGACTCGGGGATGTCCATCGTGCGGCAATAGTTCCAGAACGGCGAATCGGTGCGTTCGGTGGCCTTGTAGTGCAGGATGATGAAGTCGCGCACCCACTCGTACTCCTGATCCATGATCCGGTTGTACTCGTTGCGGTCCGCGTCATCGAAGCCAGCGGCCGGGAAGTAGGTCAGCAGATGGCCGATGCCCATCTGGATCAGGTGGATGCTGGTCGATTCGAGCGGCTCCAGGAAACCGCTGGACAGGCCGATGGAGACGACGTTCTTGTTCCAGGCCTGGCGGCGCTTGCCGGTCAGGAACTTGATGGGCCGCGGGCTTGCAAGCGGCTCGCCGTCGAGGTTGCTGAGCAGGACGGCCGTGGCTTCGTCATCGCTGATGTATTTGCTGCAGTAGACGTGGCCGTTGCCGACGCGGTGCTGCAGCGGAATACGCCATTGCCAGCCGGCCTGGCGGGCCGTGGCGCGCGTGTAGGGCGTCAGCTCCTGGGTCGACACGCAGGGCACGGCCAGCGCACGGTCGCAGGGCAGCCAGTGCGACCAGTCCTCGTAACCGGTTTTCAGCGCGCCCTCGATGAGCAGCGCGCGGAAGCCCGAGCAGTCGACGAAGAAGTCACCTTCGATCAACTGGCCGTTCTGCAGCACGACGCCGCTGACATGGTCGTCGCCCTCGCGCTGCCGCACCTCGACGATCTTGCCCTCGACACGCTCGACGTCGCGGGCCTGGCTGTATTCACGCAGAAACTTGGCATAGAGCGATGCATCGAAGTGGAAGGCATGCGCTATCTGAGACAGCGGCGAATTCGGCATGCCGGGCTGAGCGCGGATGAACTTGTTCTGCAGGCAGGCCGCGGTGTTGATCGAGTAGTGCGCCAGGTCCTTGGCCTTGCCGGCCATGTACTGCTTGAGCCAGTACTGGTGGAAGTCCACCGTCCAGTTGTCCTGGCCGATGACGCCGAAGCCGTGGATGTAGCGATCCCCCAGCTTGCCCCAGTTCACGAACTCGATGCCGAGCTTGAAAGAGGCCTGCGTCTTGCGCATGAACTCATCCTCGTCGAGTTCGAGGATGCGGTTGAAGAGCTGGATCATCGGGATGGTGGCCTCGCCGACGCCCACCGTGCCGATCTCGTCAGACTCGATCAGCTTGATCGGGTATTTGCCCTTGAGCACCTTGGCCAAGGCCGCGGCGGTCATCCAGCCAGCGGTGCCACCGCCAACGATGACGATCTGCTTGACTTTGTTCGCTTCCACGTCTGTCGCTCTCTCGAAGCTGCGCTGGCCGGAGTATTTCGCAAAGCAGCGCAGAAAAAACAAAGCCCCCAGGCCGGTTGGCGAGGGGGCTGGCCCATGAAGGCGATTACTGGAGCTTGTAGCTCAGCTTCATGATGAGGGTGTGGCCGGTCTTGTTCTCCGAATCCACCGTGCCGTCGGCACGCAGCTGCACATAGCTCGGGTCGTTCAGGTTGTTGCCTTCGACGCGGAAGCTCAGGCCCTTGAACATGCCTTCCTGGATCTCGTAACCCACCTGGGCCGACACCCAGCTCGAGCCCTTGATGCGGCGCAGCGTCGGGTAGCCGCCGATGGCGTCGTTGGCCACGCTGCCGATGTAGGTCGAGCGGTAGTTCTGCGCGACGAAGGCGCTGAAGCCCCACTTCTCGAAGTACAGCGTCAGCTTGGCGTTCTTCTTCGACAGGCCCGGCAGCTCCATCTTGCCGGCGGCCGGCACCTGCTGCGCCGGATTCAGACCCAGCAGGTCAGGCAAGTTGACCGAGCTGCTCGTGTTCGAGTAGCTGCCGTAGGCGCCGAAGCCATCCAGCCAGTCCGTGATCATGCTGAAGGGCGCGGACGCGGCGAGTTCATAGCCGCGCACATTGCCGCCGTTGCCATTGACCGTCTGCGTGAAGATGCCTTCGTAGCCCTTGGAACCCGGCGTCAGATTGAGCGCCTGGGCGTACTGGGTGAAGTCGTAGCCGATGGTCGTCTGCGGAACGATGTAGGTGTCGAGCTTCTTGAAGAAGGCCGCGGCGGACACATAGCCCTTCTTGCCGAAGTACTTCTCATAGGACAGATCCAGCGCCCAGGCCTTGTAGGGCTTGAGGTGCGGGTTGCCTGCCGAGCCGACGAAGCGGTCGCGGACATAGCTGCCCACCGGCGCGTCGGTGTTGAGCGATGCAGCAAAGGAGTTGCGCAGGTCGGTCAGCGTGACGCGGGCGATCTGCTGCGACAGGCCGAAGCGCACCACGTTGCCGGCGCCCAGGTCGCCGTTCAGGTTCAGCGAGGGCAGCACGTCGGTGAACTTCTCACCGTCCTTGGACAGGCCCACGGCCGGGTTGTTCAGCACCACGCCGGAACCCACGCCGGCACGGTAGCCGGTCGACGACTGGTCGGTATTGACGACCTGCAGGCCCGCATTGCCGCGGATGGGAATGCCACCCCACTCGGTGTCGATGTTGGCCTTGGCGAACAGCGTCGTGACCTTTTCCTGGATGCCCCAGGTCTTGGACAGGATGTCGTCGTTGTACTTGCGAACCAGCTTCGCGCCCTGCCACAGCTCGGCCTTGGGGTCGAAGGTCAGCATGTCCAGACCCGTGCCGCCGATGTTGGTCGACACATAGGCGTCGTCGGGGAACTGGAAGGGGTCGAAGCCGTTGTTCGTCGCCGACTGCAACACGCCTTCGTCGGTGGTGCGGTCCTTGGTGCGCTTGCTGTGGTTCAGGCCGAACTGCAGGCTTGAGAACATCGTGCCATCGCCGAGATCCTTGGTCAGGTCAAAGCGGAAGGCATCGACCTTGTCCTTGATCGTCGGGCCCTTGGAATAGCCGGCCTGGGCCAGGCTCTTGCCAGGGACGACGGGGTCGTTCACGCCGCTCCAGCCCTGCTGGTCGCGCACGAAGATCTTGGTGCGGTCGGTGTAAGCCGTCGGGTTGCCCAGCGAGAACTGCACCGTGCCGCCGCCGGTGGTGTCGAAGGTCAGCGTGTCCGCGCCCAGGATGCCGGCATAGGCCTCGATGTCACGCTCGACGCGCTTGGCGGTGTTGTGGCTCAGGTCCAGCGCGGCCGTCCAGCCGCCGTCGAGCTTGAGGGTGTTCTTCCAGCCGTAGGACTGCAACTTGTCGTTGTCGAAGATATTCTCGGCGCGGTCGATCAGGCCACCACCGTTGGCAGCCAGCGCGAAAGTGCCCTTGGTCGCCACGCCGTTGACGACGGTGGCGTTCGTGATGGGGCCGCCCAGGCCGGCCTGGATGCGCGCTTCCTTGGCCGCGCTGTCGATCTTGGAATAGAAGACGTCGAGCTGGCTGGTGAAGTTCTTGTTCGGCTTGAACGAGAGGATGGCGGCCGCACCCGTGCGGTCATCGGAGACGCGGCGGTTCTTGTAGTCGATACCCGCGCCGAAAGGCCCCGGCACCTTGACGTTGCCCAGCGACGCGCCGCCCGGAGCGGTCGCGGCCACGGTGGCCTCGCCCCAGCCGCCCGTGCCGAGCTCATTGGTCGTGCCGTCAGCCTTCACGAAGCCCAGGGCCAGGCCGATGGTGCGGTCGGCGAACTGGTCGATATAGGCCAGGCTCTTGCGGTGGCCGGTGCCGGTCACTGGCAGGCTCAGGCCGGTCTTGATCTTTTCGATGCTGCCGGCGATGACGCGGTGGCCAAAGGCGAGCGGGTCGATCAGGCGGTTGTCGATGGTGCCGGCCAGGCCTGCACCCATCACCGTCGAGTCGGACGTCTTGTAAACGGTGGCGCTGCCGATCAGTTCGGCCGGGTAGACGCTCAGGTCCACCGCGCGGCTGTCACCGGTGCTGGTTTGCTCACGGCCGTTCAGCAAATAGCCGTTGAAGTCGGGGCCGAGGCCGCGAATGGAGATGTTGGAGGCCGCGCCGCTGCGGGTGCGCTGGGTCGTCACGCCGGGCAAACGGGCCAGGGCTTCGGCGATCGTCGTGTCGGGCAACTTGCCCACGTCTTCGGCGGAGATCGCCTCAACGATGGAATCGTTGTTGCGCTTGACCGAGATGGCGTCCTCGATGCCCTTGCGGATACCGGTGACGGTCACGGTTTCCAACTGCTGGGGTTGCTGCTGCTGTGCCATCGCGCCGGTGGCGGCGATCAGCAGGGTGCAGCCGATGGCGACCGGATTGATGCGGAAGGACGCCGCGGTGCCCGACCCGCGCTTGTCTTGGCTCATGGTCATGAATGTCTCCTCTAGTTCATTGGAAAACGGTTGGCCCGAACGGCGCTGCCGGGGTGAGCGGCCTGCGTCTCGTGGGCGAGAACCCAACGTCTCGACCGTGTTTGTATCAAAACTAGATTTTTTTCCGCACCTGCGTAAACCCTAGACGTTGCGCAGAAGCGACCTGATTTCGACCCAAATCCACGGGTAAACCAGCATGGAATTGATACTTCTGGCCAACCTCCCTGTTTGGCAACCTCATCAGAAGTCAAAACTTGTAGCGCAACTACACCATCAACTTAGGGGTTAACAACAGGGTCGGGCAGCGTGACGAAATGCGCACGACAGCCCCGGCGAAGCCTCCAGACCGTCCACTGGTATGCATGGCGAGAGCGGGCCAGGCGCAGGCGCACCGGCCGCGAATGCGGCCGGCGTGGCGTCGGGACGGGAGGAGAAAGCCGGCGCGCGGACCCGCGCGCGGCGGATCAGGCGTCGGCCTGCTCGAGCGCCAGCGAGGCGCCGGAGAGGGCTGCCAGCGTGTCGGTGATGAGGGCCGTGGGGATACCCGCCAGGAAGGACTGGAAGCGGCCCTTGGCCTCGAAACGGCTGCGGAATTCCGACTGGAAGAAACGCTCGCCCAGGCGCGGCACGATGCCGCCACCGATGAAGACGCCACCGCGCGAACCCAGCGTCAGCGCGACGCTGCCGGCAAAGCCACCGAGCATGGCGCAGAACACATCCAGCGTGCGCGAGCAGGCCGGCGACTCGCCCGACAGGCCGCGCGCGACGATCTGCTCGGTCGGCAAGGCGCTGACGTCCTCGCCTTGCCCCAGCGCGGCGGCGACACAGCGGCACAGCACCGGCAGGCCGATGCCCGACAGGAAGCGCTCGGCCGACACATGCGGGAACTCGCGGCGCGCGTGGCTCAGCACGGCGCTCTCGAAATCGTCGGCCGGCGCCAGCGTGGCATGGCCGCCCTCGCCCGGCAGCGCCAGCCAGCGGTCCGGCGCCCGCACGACGCCGCCCACACCCAGGCCGGTGCCCGGGCCGATGACGGCCATGACGGTGCCGACGGCCACATCACCCGTCGCCGGCGGCGGCGCGCCCCAGGCGCGGAGTTGGTCAGCCCGCAGGCGCGGCAGCGACAGGGCCTGGGCCTCGAAGTCATTCAGGCAGAGCAGCGTCTTCAGGCCCAGCTCGGCCTGCGTGCCGGCGCGCGAGAAGCTCCAGGCGCCGTTGGTCAGCTCGATGTGGTCGCCATCCAGCGCCGTCGCCAGCGCGAAGGCCGCGCTCTGCGGCTTGACCTGGCCGGCGGGCTGGCCTTCCAGATAGGCACGCACCGCCGCGGCCGGGCCGGCATGGCCCGCCACCGACAGCACCCGCACGTCTTCCACCGGCGCACCCGGGCCGGCCACAGTGCCGAAACGGGCGTTGGTGCCGCCCACATCGGCCACCAGCCAGGGGTAGGCGGCGCTCATGCGAGAACTCCCGAAACAAGGAAGGACGAAAGTCTGCGGATATTCAGGAGTCGGGCAATGGCAAACACAGGGCTCAAAAAGATGAAATGACGGTCGCGGCGGACGGTAGCAAAACTACATACAAACGACAATACAAGCTCACCCCAGGTTTCGATTTACGGCGGCGAAAACGCTTTCAAATGTCGACAACCCGCACCTCGCCCTGGGGAAACTCGATTGCCGAGGGGCTGTAGTGAAGCTACAACCAGTTTTGGAGCAGGCCCGCCCTACCCTGGGGCGGGCCTGTCGTGAGGGCCCTTGGGCCTGCTGAATAATCGCCCGTCCCCTTTTCCAGGTCAGCCAGCGCCCATGCCCCGTTTCGACAGCCCCCGCCTGCTTGCCGATATTGGCGGCACCTATGCCCGCTTCGCGCTGGAGATCGGCCCGGGCGAATTCACGCAGATGGCTTCATTGCGCTGCGCCGACCACGCCGATTTCCACGCCGCCGTGCGCGCCTACCTGGCCGGCCTGAGCTGGCAGGACGGTGGCCCGCAGCAGATTGCCCACGCAGCCATCGCCATCGCCAACCCGGTCGAGGGCGACCGGGTGCGCATGACCAACTACCACTGGCAGTTCTCCATCGACGAGATGCGCCAGCGCCTCAGCCTGGACACCCTCGTCGTCGTCAACGACTTCACCGCGCTGGCCATGGCCCTGCCCCGGCTGGCGGAGGTCGATGTGCACCAGGTCGGCGGCGGCCAGGCGAGGCGGCCCAGCGTCATCGGCCTGCTGGGCGCCGGCACCGGCCTGGGCGTGTCCGGCCTGATCCCGGCCGGTGAAGGCTGGATCGCGCTGGGCACCGAGGGCGGCCACGTCAACTTCGGCCCTCGCGACGAACGCGAGATGGACATCCTGAAGTTCGCCTGGAAGACGCTGGACCCCATCGCAGGTCATGTCTCCTACGAGCGCCTGATCTCCGGCCCCGGCCTGGAGCTGATCTACAAGGCCCTGGCCGACCGCAATGGCGTCGCCAACGCGGAAGCCCTGCTCGCCCCCGCCATAACCCAGCGCGCGCTGGAAGACGGCGACGCCCTCTGCCTGGAGACGCTGGAGGTCTTCTGCGGCCTGCTCGGCACGGCGGCGGCCAACCTGGCTGTCACGCTCGGTTCGCTCGGCGGCATCTATATCGGCGGTGGCATCGTGCCGCGCCTGGGCGAGTATTTCGACCGCAGCCCGTTTCGCGAGCGCTTCGAGGACAAGGGGCGCTTTCGCGACTACGTGTCGGCCATCCCGACCTTCGTCATCACCGCCGAGCACGCCACCTTCAAGGGCGCCTCGGCCATCCTCGAGAACCAGCTGCGCAATCTGCAGGCCTCGCCCGGCTCGGCCATCCTGGGGCAGATCCGCCGCGCCCGCAGCGAGCTGTCGCCCGCCGAACTGCGCGTGGCCGACCTGGTGCTGGCCCAGCCGCGCTCGGTGCTGAACGACCCCATCGCCGAGATCGCCCGCGCCGCCGGCGTCAGCCAACCGACCGTCATCCGCTTCTGCCGCTCGCTCGGCTGCGAGGGCCTGTCGGACTTCAAGCTGCGCCTGGCCTCGGGCCTGACCGGCACGGTGCCCGTCACCCACACCCAGGTCAACACCAACGACTCCATGCTGGAGCTGGGCGCCAAGGTGCTGGGCAACACCGCCAGCGCCATCCTGCAGGTGCGCAGCCACCTGAACCGCGACACCATCGACCGCGCCATCGACATGCTGCTGGGCGCCGGCCGCATCGAGTTCTTCGCGCTGGGCCATTACGGCGTCGTGGCGCTGGACGCGCAGTTCAAGTTCCTGCGTTTCGGCATGCCCTGCGGCGCCTACACCGACCCGCGCCTGCAACTGCTCGCCGCCGACGTGCTGCGCGAAGGCGACGTGGCCGTCGTCATCAGCAGCGGCGGCCGCCTGCCGGAGCTGCTGTCGGTCGTCGAGAAGGCGCAGGAACGCGGCGCCAAGGTCGTGGCCATCACCGCCAGCCAGAGCCCGCTGGCCAAGAAGGCCGATGCGACGCTGATCGTCGACCACATCGAGGACATCGCCACCCACCTGCCCATGGTCAGCCGCATCCTGCACCTGCTGGTCATCGACATCCTGGCCGTGGGCGTGGCCATGCGCCGCAACCCGGAGAGCATTGCCGCGCTGACGGCGGGTGGCGAGGACGACGACGCCAAGCCCGGCCGCGGTGCCAGCACGGCCGCACCCGGCGTCAGCATGGCTTCGCCGCTGGCGCGACTGACGTCGCACAGCCGTTGATGAAGGGCATTGAAGGGCGCAAGTCCTGACCCCACATGACTTTTGCCAAACCGCGCTTCACTCACGACGATGGCTGAAGTGGAGCCTGTGGGCTCCGTTCGACTGCTACGCTAGCCGACCCATCACGCCGACGCCGGCCAGAAGGGGCGAAAGAAAAGACCCCGAAGTCCTGGGAGGGACATGAAGAAAGCTTCGTTTCTGAAACGCTGGCGCGTGCGCCTGATCGTCATCGCCGTGCTCGCCGCCGGTGGCGCGGCCTGGTGGTTCACGCGCACGCCGCCTGCACCGCCCCCGCCACCCAGCGGCGTCGTCGCCCTCGCTGACGTCACGCAGAGCGTGCAGGCCGCCGGTGTGCTGCAGGCCAAGACCAAGGTCGATGTCGGCGCCCAGGTCAGCGGCCAGGTCCAGACCATCCACATCGAGCTGGGCCAGCAAGTCAAGAAGGGCGATTTGCTCGTCAGCCTCGACCCCGAGCTGGCGCGCAGTGACGTGGCGCAGGCCGAAGCCGCCGTGGTCCAGGCCAGCGCCTCCATCGACAGCCGCCGCGTCGATGCCGACGCCGCCCGCCGCGAGCTCAAGCGCCAGCAGCGCCTGCTGGCAGGCCAGGCCACTTCGGGCAACGAGGCCGAGAAGGCCGAGTTCGAACTCGCCAAGATCGAAGCCGACCTGCGCGGCCAGGCCGCCAACCTGACGCGCCTGCAGGCCGAACTGGACAAGCGCAAGGTCAACCTCTCCTACACCCGCATCACGGCGCCCATGACCGGCACCGTCGTCAACCTGCCGGTGCAGGTGGGCCAGACCCTCATCTCCGTGCAGATCACGCCCGTCATCCTGACGCTGGCCGACCTCGACACCATCACCGTGCGCACCAAGGTGCCCGAGGCCGACATCCAGGCCATCAAGGTCGGCCAGACGGCGCGCTTCTCGACGCTGTCGGGCGAAGGCAAGCGCTACGAAGGCAAGATCCGCGTCATCCAGCCCGTGCCCGAGCGCGCCGGCAATGCCGTCTTCTACAACGTGCTCTTCGAGGTCGACAACCGCGACCGCTCGCTGTTCAGCGACATGACGGTGCAGGTCGACATCGAGACCGGCTCGGTCAAGCAGGTGTTGGCCATGCCGGTCGTCGCGCTGGGCGAGCGCGGCAAGGACGGTCGCTTCACGGTGACGGTGCTGGACGCCGCCAACAAGCAGACGCCGCGCCAGGTCAGGGTCGGCCTGCAGGACGGCGCCAAGGTGCAGGTGCTGGAAGGCCTGAAGGCCGGTGAGAAGGTGCTGCTGGCGCCGCCGAGTGCGGCGGATGCCGCCGCATCCGCCAGCAGCGCAGCAAGCAACTGACATGGGCATCGTTGCTTCGGCTGACGGCGGCTTGACGCCCAGGCCCAGCCGGGATTTCGTCCCGGCGGCCGACTCACTTTCTTGTGCGAACAAGAAAGTAAGCAAAGAAATCGTCCCTGCAAAACCGGCCCTTCGGGCTGCCCTGCGATGCTCGGAACCCGGGGCCGCGCCCAACTCACTTCGCTACGCTCCGTTCAGACAAAGGGGCGCGAAGTCAGAGCTTGAGGCTCGCTACGCTCGCGCCCCGGGCTCCTGCGCTTCTCGGCGGTTTAGAAGGGGAGCCCCCAAACAGCCGAACAGCCAACAGCCAAACCCGAAAGCCGGCTGGTGCCGGCTGTTCACTCACCCCCCCTTTGAGCACGCCGAGGAACGCAGGGCCTTGAGGCCGCGAGCGCAGCGAGCTTCAAGAACTGACTCCGCGCAACTGTTTGACCAGAGCGTAGCGGCGGGAGTTTTGCGCGGGGCCTCGAGGCCTGAGTACCGCAGGGCAGCCCGCTGCGAAGCTAAGGGCCGGGCGGATCGGGGGCGACTTTTTGCCTTCTTTTTGGTCGCTCAGAAAGAAGGTCGCCCGCCGGGGCGACGTCCCGGCATGGGCCTCACCATAAACACCACCGCAACGGAGGCAATCCCATGCCTCTGATCGAACTCAAAGACGTCGCCCGCCACTACCAGCTCGGCGAGATCGACGTGCCTGCGCTGGACGGCGTCAGCCTCGCCATCGAGGCCGGTGAATTCGTCGCCATCATGGGCCAGTCGGGCTCGGGCAAGAGCACGTTGATGAATGTGCTCGGCTGCCTGGACAACCCCACCAGCGGCAGCTTCGTCATCGACGGCAGGGACGCCAGCACCCTCGGCCCCGACCAACTCGCCGCGCTGCGCCGCGAGCGCTTCGGCTTCATCTTCCAGCGCTACCACCTGCTGCCTCACCTGGACGCGCGCGCCAACGCCGCCCTGCCCGCCGTGTACGCGGGCGTCGGCACCGGCGCGCGTGGCGAGCGTGCCCGCGCGCTGCTGGAGCGCCTGGGCCTGGGCGAGCGCCTGCACCACCGGCCCAACGAACTGTCGGGCGGCCAGCAGCAGCGCGTCTCCATCGCCCGTGCCTTGATGAATGGCGGCCAGATCATCCTGGCCGATGAGCCCACCGGCGCGCTGGACTCGGCCTCAGGCGCCGAGATGCTGCGCCTGCTGGAAGAGCTGAACCAGCGCGGCCACACCATCATCCTGGTCACCCACGATGCCGCCGTCGCCGCCCATGCGCGCCGCGTCATCGAGCTGAAGGACGGCAAGGTCGTCGCCGACAACGGCACACCGGCCGGCCATGTCGCGCCCACCGAACTGCCCAGCGATGCGCCGCCGGTCAAGGAGGGTGGAAGACTGCGCCGCCTGCAGGTGCAATGGCGCGAAGCCGTCGCCACGGCGCTGCTGGCCCTGAAGGGCAACCGCCTGCGCACGGCCCTGTCCATGCTCGGCATCAGCATCGGCATCGCCTCCGTCGTCAGCATCGTGGCGCTGACCACGGCCGCGAGAGCCTCCATCGAGACCGACCTCAGCAGCCTGATCTCCGGCCGCATCCCGGTCTGGCGCGGCAACCCCAGCCTGCCACCGGGCGCCGTGCCCCAGCCCTTCCGGCCGCACGAGATCGACTCGCTGCGCGCCCTCACCGGCGTCAAGAGCATCACGCTGAACCGCCAGATCCAGCTCACTGCCCGCCACCAGTCGCGCGACGCGATGCTGGAGGCCATCGGCGGCGACCCGTCCACGCTGAAGGCGCGCAAGCTCAAGATCGTGCAAGGCCGCTACCTCAGCACGATCGACTACGAGACGCGCAGCCAGGTGGTCGTCCTCGACGAGAAATCGCGCGACGCGCTGTTCAAGAAGGGCGAGTCGCCGCTGGGCCAGCTCGTCTTCATCAACCCCGGCATGGCGCCCGACGCGGCCCAGCAGGCCCTGCCCGGCGCGCCCCCCCCGCCCACGGCCGCCCTGCCCTTCACCGTCGTCGGCGTCGTCGCACCCGAAGGTGGCGCGTTCAGCTTCGGCAGCTGGCTGGGCCAGCTCTACCTGCCCCACACCACCTTCTCGCGCAAGCTGGATGCCCGCCCCGACGTCGACAACTTCGACGTGCTGCTGGACCTGACCGTGCCGCCCCAGCAGGTGCGCGAGCAGATCATCCACCGCTTGAAGGCCCTGCACGGCCGCGAGGACTTCGGCACCTGGAACGGCGAAGAGGAGTTCCGCAAGTTCCAGAGCGTGACGAGCGCGATGGCGGCCTTGTTCGCCGGCGTCGCGGCCATCTCGCTGCTGGTGGGCGGCGTGGGCGTCATGAACATCATGCTGGTGTCGGTGTCCGAGCGCACCCGCGAGATCGGCATCCGCATGGCCGTGGGCGCGCGCCAGGGCGATGTGCGGCTGCAATTCCTCATCGAAGCCATCGTGCTGTGCATCCTGGGCGGCCTGGTGGGCGTGTTCCTGAGCTGGCTGGCGGCGCAGGCCGTCAACGCGGCCCAGCAGCATCTGCATGTCGTCATCAGCTGGGCGGCCCTGGGCGTGGCCTTTGCCGTGTCCAGCGGCGTGGGCCTGGTGTTTGGCACCCTGCCGGCCCGGCGTGCGGCAGCCCTGAGCCCGGTTGATGCACTGGCCCGAGAGTGAGCAAGACATGAAACTGACCGCCATCACCCTGGCCACCGCGCTGCTGCTCGCCGGCTGCGCGCTTGGCCCGACCGTCAAGGCTCCCGAAGTCGCCACACCCGTGGCCTGGAGCCTCGCCAGCGGCGACGCCACGCCCGACTGGGCCGGCCTGCTCGACCCCCAGCTCGCCGCGCTGCAGGCGCGCGCGCTGGAGGCCAATCGCGACATCGCCCGCGCCGCGTACAGCTGGCGCCAGGCCGAGCTGCTGGCCGAGCAGAGCGCCCTGCGCTGGTTGCCGAGCGCCGGCGTGTCGGCCAACGCCAGCCGCCCTCTCGAGACGCAGAGCAGCACGCGCAATGTCGACATCGGCGGCGTCACGGTGCCCGTCACCACGTCCACCGGCTGGAGCCGCAGTTACGGCGCTTCCGTCGGCATCGGCTACGAGCTCGACCTGTGGGACCGCCTGGCCCAGACCACCGCCGCCCAGCGCGCCCAGGCCGAAGCCGCACGCACCGACATCGCCGCGGCCCGCCTGCTCATCCGCAGCCAGGTCGCCGAGGCCTACTGGACGCTGGCCGCCATCCGCGCACAGCGCCCTCTGGCCGAGGACCAGCTCGCGCTGACCCGCGAGACGCTGGAGCTGACCCGTGCGCGTGTGCGCGAGGGCAAGCTGCTGCCCATCGAGCTCGACAAGATCGCCGTCAACGTGCAGGCCGCCGAAACGCGCCTGGCCGACCTCGCCGCCGATCAGCTCCTGCAGCGCCAGCGCCTGGCCCTGCTGCTCGACGAAGCCCTGCCCGGCCCCTCACCCGAGGCCGCCCTGCCCGGCAACGCGCCCCCGCGCTGGCGCCTGGCCGAGCCCGCCGACGTGCTGGCCCAGCGGCCCGATGTGCAGCGCGCCCGCCTCGGCGTGGACACGGCCCTGGCGCGCCTGCGCGTCAGCGAGGCCGAGCGCTACCCGCGCCTGAGCTTCTCCGCCGGCATGAGCACGGGCGGCACCAGGGCGAGCGACTGGCTGTCGCAGCCGCTGGCCTCCTTCGCCGCCAACCTCGCCGTGCCGCTGATCGACTGGCAGCGCCTCAATCTGCAGCGCGACGGTGCCCGCACCGAACTCGACAGCGCGGCCCTGGCCCTGCGCGACACGCTGCAGAAGGCGCTGGCCGACATCGAGACCCAGCGCATCGAGGCCGAGCGCTCGGCCCAGCAGCTGCAGGCCAATGCCGGCCGCCTGAAGGAAGCGGTGGAGAACGAACGCCTGGCCAAGCTGCGCTACGAAGTCGGTGCCATCTCGCGCGCCGACTGGCTGCAGATCCGCAGCACCGTGCTCGACGCCGAGCAGACCCGCATCGGCCTGCGCCTGCAGCAGTGGGTCAGGCAAGCGGCCCTGTTCAAGTCGCTCGGCGGCGCGTAAACGACGAAAGCAAAGAACTGCTGCTGAAAGCTCCGTCTCTTTGGCTTCGGCTAGGCTGACGACCATGCGTGTTCATCTCTCGTCTCTCCTGCCGCGCCGCGCCGCCCTCGTCCTGCTGGCTACCGCACTCGCCGCGCCCGTCTTCGCCGCCACGCCCGTGCAGGGCTTCAAGGTCATCAAGACCTACCCGCACGACGCCGACGCCTTCACCCAAGGGCTCTTCTTCCACGACGGCTTCCTGTTCGAAGGCACCGGCCTGCGCGGCCGCTCCAGCATCCGCAAGGTCGAACTGGAGACCGGCAAGGTGGTTCAGCAGGTCGACCTGCCGCAAGACGTCTTCGGCGAAGGCATCTCGCAATGGGGCGACCGCCTGATCGGCATCACCTGGACCGAGCAGACCGCCTATGTGCTCGACCTCAAGACCTTCAAGCTCTGGCGCAAATTCAGCTACCCCGGCGAGGGTTGGGGGCTGACGCACAACGACAAGGAGCTGGTCATGAGCGACGGCAGCCCCGAGCTGCGCTTCCTCGACCCGCTGACCTTCAAGGAGCTGCGCCGCGTGCGCGTGACGGCCGACGGCAAGCCTGTCGACCAGATCAACGAGCTGGAATGGGTGGAGGGCGAGGTGCTGGCCAACATCTGGCAGACCGACCGCATCGCCCGCATCGACCCCAAGACCGGCCGCGTGACCGGCTGGATCGACCTGGGCGGCCTGCTGCCCGACAACCTGCGCAGCAGCCCGGATGCCGTGCTCAACGGCATCGCCTACGACGCGAAGAAGAAGCGCCTGTTCGTGACGGGCAAGCTGTGGCCGAAGCTGTTCGAGATTCAGCTCACCAGGCAGCGCTGAGCTTCAACGCTCAAGTCCCGAAGTCGAACACGATCTCCCAGCCACCGGCCGCCTTGCGCCGCCAGGTCGACTGGAAGCGGCCGACCTGCTTGCCCTCGGGGTCCTTGACCGGGCCGGTGGTGCGGGCCAGGTCGCCGCTGGGCAGCACCAGGGCCAGGTCGGGCCCCCAGTTGAAGGGCGGCTTGGGCGCCGTCAGCCAGGCGTTCCAGGCCTTCATGACGGCATCGGGCCCATACAGGGGTTCCTTGCCCATCCAGACGGTGTCCGCCGCCAGGAAGCTGCGGAAGGCCGCGAGATCGCGCGCCGCGAACGCCGCGGCAAAGGCCGTCTCGGTGGCCGACACCTCGGCCACGCGCCTGGCGATCTCATCGGCACTGGGCCAGGAGGCCGCTGAGGCCGCGGAGGCCGTTCCGGCAGCAGCAGGCAGCGTGGCGGCGGCGAGCAGGGCGTTACGGCGGGTCGTCATCGCGGTCTCCTAGGTTGGAAGACCGTCAGCATGCCTCGCGCCGCCGCCCCTGCCTCAAGTAACCCGCTGAATCGGTTGGGGACGGAGCTGGCCTGACAGCCAGGTCCATCCCGCAAAGTCATCAGAATGCCGCGATCCCCGTGATCGCCCGACCCAGGATCAGCGCATGGATGTCATGCGTGCCCTCGTAGGTGTTGACCACTTCGAGGTTGACCAGATGGCGGGCGATGCCGAACTCGTCGGAGATGCCGTTGCCGCCGAGCATGTCGCGCGCCATGCGGGCGATGTCCAGGCTCTTGCCGCAGCTGTTGCGCTTCATGATGGACGTGATCTCCACGGCAGCCGTGCCCTCGTCCTTCATGCGGCCCAGGCGCAGGCAGCCCTGCAGGCCCAGCGTGATCTCGGACTGCATGTCGGCGAGCTTCTTCTGCACCAGTTGGTTGGCGGCCAGCGGCTTGCCGAACTGCTTGCGGTCCATCGTGTACTGGCGGGCGGTGTGCCAGCAGTCCTCGGCGGCACCCAGCGCACCCCAGGCGATGCCGTAGCGGGCGCTGTTCAGGCAGGTAAATGGCCCTTTCAACCCACGAACTTCAGGGAAGGCGTTCTCCTCCGGGCAGAACACCTTGTCCATGACGATCTCGCCGGTGATGGAGGCGCGCAGGCCCACCTTGCCGTGGATGGCCGGGGCGCTCAGGCCCTTGGCGCCCTTCTCCAGCACGAAGCCACGGATCTGGCCGCCATCGTCCTTGGCCCACWCGACGAACACATCGGCGATGGGGCTGTTGGTGATCCACATCTTGCTGCCGGTCAGCTCGTAGCCGCCGTCGACCTTGCGGGCGCGGGTGATCATGGAGCCGGGGTCGGAGCCGTGGTTGGGCTCGGTCAGGCCGAAGCAGCCGATCCACTCGCCGCTGGCCAGCTTGGGCAGGTACTTCTGCTTGGTGGCCTCGTTGCCGAACTCGTTGATGGGCACCATCACGAGGGAGGACTGCACGCTCATCATCGAGCGGTAGCCCGAGTCCACACGCTCCACCTCGCGGGCGATCAGGCCGTAGCTCACATAGTTCAGGCCGGCGCCGCCGTACTCGGCGGGGATGGTCGGGCCCAGCAGGCCCAGTTCGCCCATCTCGCGGAAGATGCTGGCGTCGGTCTTCTCGTTGCGGAAGGCCTCCAGCACGCGCGGGCGCAGGCGGTCGGTGCAATAGGCCGCAGCAGCGTCGCGCACCATGCGTTCATCGTCGGTGAGCTGCTCGTTCAGCAGCAGCGGGTCGTCCCAGTGGAAGCTTGCCTTGGTGGCCATGGTGGTGTCCTCGTTGATTGGGTTCGGCCAGGCGATGAGCCAGGGCGCTTATGGCGCCCAGTATTCCTCCGAGCGCGATTCGTGTCCAATTCAAGAAACGACTTCGACGATTCGCCATGCCTATCGAAAAGACAAGGGACACCGCCCGCTCACTGGAGTTCCGCCACCTGCGCTACTTCATCGCCCTGGCCGAGGAGCTGCACTACGGCCGCGCCGCCCAGCGCCTGGCCATCTCCCAGCCGCCGCTGTCCGTCGCCATCCAGCAACTGGAGGCCAGCGTCGGCGCCCGCCTGTTCGACCGCGACAGCAAGGGCGTGCGCCTCACGCCCGCGGGCGACACCTTCCGCAGCAGCGCGCAAGCCCTGCTCGACCGCGCCGAAGACGCCTGCGCCCTCGCCCGCGAGGTGCAGGCCGGCGAGGTGGGCCGGCTGCGCCTGGGCTTTGTGGGCTCCACGCTGTTCAACGGCCTGTCCGCTTGGCTGCAGGCCTTCCAGGCCGGCCACCCCAAGGTCGAAGTCGTCGTGGTGGAACTGAACTCGCAGGACCAGATCGACGCGCTGCTGGGTGAAGAACTCGACCTCGGCCTCGTCCACACCGACCGCCTGCCGCCCGCCCTCACCTCACAACCGCTGTACAGCGAACCCTTCCTCGCCTGCCTGCCGGCCAACCATCCGGGGGCAAAGCTGAAGAAGATTCCGCTGGCCACGCTGAGCGACCAGCCCTTCATCCTGTTCTCCCGCAAGGGCTCGCCCGACTACCACGCCCGCATCGTCGAGATCTGCCGCCAGCACGGCTTCTACCCACGGCTGCAGCACGAAGGCCGGCACTGGTTGTCCGTCGTGTCGCTGGTGTCCCAGGGCCTGGGCGTGAGCATCGTGCCGGCGGCCTTCCAGCGCGCGGGCGTGCAAGGGGCGGTGTTCAGGCCGCTGCTTGAGGCCATCGAGGCGTCGGCGGTGTTTGCGGCGTGGCGCAAGGATTCGGCCGRCGTGCTGAGAGAGCAGTTCCTGGCCGCGATGCCGGCCTCGACCGCCAGTAGCGCGCCCTGAGATGCGCTGGCAGCCTACAGCCTGCTGACCCGGGCGGGCCGCACTTGTCACCATCCATTGCAGCTCGCCCGGCCGGGAAGTTGTAACTTGTTGGCGAATGCAAAACATCCTCAACAAGAACACCGGCCCCCTCCTGCTACTGGCCGCATCCATCGGCCTGACGGCCTGCGGCGGAGGAGGCGGCGGCTCGGCTCCACCGGCACCGGCACCCGCTCCAGCGCCGGCACCAGCTCCGTCTCCCCCGGCGTCGGCCCCCGCACCGGAGCCCACACCTGCTCCCACGCCCGCGCCTTCACCGGCACCCACTCCCGCCCCTGCGCCCGGCGCCGCGCCGCAGATCGCCAGCTGCGATGTCTTCCCAGCCACGGCGGTGTTCAACACGCGCATCGACGACGCGCAGCGCTTCCCGGTGCATGCCAGCAGCGCGACGTGGATCGCCAGCATCGGCGGCACACGCGCCTTCCACCCCGACTGGGGCACGAACGACAACCCGCAGCAGACGGCCGACTACTACGGCATTCCGTACAACGTCGTCGACGGCACCATCGCCACCACGTATTGGCCCCTGGTCTCCTTCAACCCCACCGACCCGCGCGCCGGCAGCGGCGACAGCGCGCCCGACGAGAGCGACTGCGCAGTACCCGCTGGCGATGACAACTACGCCCTCGTGCGCAACTGCACGACGTTCAGCGAGCCCTACCGCCGCTTCCCCTTCCCGCGCGACAACCTCATCAAGGCCGAGGCCGGCGCCTGCAACGACGCCCGGCAATGCGGCGACCGCCACGTCCTCATCGTCGAGCAGGGCATCTGCAGGCTGTGGGAGAGCTACGCCAGCTACCAGCTCAATGGCCAGTGGTACAGCTACTCGACGGCCGCCTGGAACCTGAAGAGCAACGACATGCGGCCCGACACCTGGACCTCAGGCGACGCCGCCGGCCTGCCCATGCTGCCGCTGCTGGCGCGCGCCGCCGAAGCCAGCGCGGGCGACATCCGCCATGCCCTGCGCGTGACGCTGCGCGACAGCGTGCTCGCCCGCAGCCATGTCTGGCCCGCACGCCACCACGCGGGCGGTGACACGGCGGGCGGCGTGCCCTTTGGCGCGGTGCTGCGCCTGAAGGCCAGCTTCGTGCCGCCGGCCTCCTGGAGCGCCCAGGCCAAGGCCCTCGCGGTGGCCATGCAGCGCTACGGCCTCTACGTGGCCGACATCGGCTCCGACCTCTATGTGCAGGGCGAGCCCAGCGCGCAGTGGCAGGACGCCACCATTTCCAACCTCAAGACCCTGCACGCCTCGGACTTCGAGTTCGTCGACATGGGCGTGATCACCCGCGACAGCCGGTTCAGCCCGAACTCTTTCCAGGGCAGCTGGTAGTCACACAAGCCCTCGCCGTGCGCCTCGTGGCGCATGAAGCCACGCCGGCGGCCTGGTTCGGTGGGGTCGGGTAAGCCCGATGGTCGAACTAATTGTTCGGGGCTCGAATTAATTCGCCCATGACAACGCTGCCATCCACAACGGCTGCGGTCGCGGGCGATGACCCCTTTCAACCATAACGGAGACATATGAAATCAATTCACCGCGCGTTGGGCGCAGCCGCCTTCGTCGCCCTGGCTCTCGCATCCACGAGCGCCCGAGCCGCCACCTGGGCCGCCTCCTCGCCTGCCACGGCGTCCTGTTCAGCCACCAACCTGTTCGCCACCTGGACCTACGGCAAGTACACCTTCAACAACGACGTCTGGTCGCCCTGCGGTGGCGTGGCCGCCGGTGCGCAGACGATCTGGGCCAACACGAATGCCGATTGGGGCGTGTGGTCCGACCAACCCAACACCGGCGGCATCAAGTCGTACCCGCACATCGGCTACACGGTCAACCGCACCATCAGCTCGCTGTCGCAGCTGTCGTCCACCGTCTCGGCCACCACGCCCTCCGGCGGTGCCTGGGAGTCCGCCTTCGACGTCTGGGTAGGCAACAACGCCCACGAGATCATGCTGTGGCTCAACTACACCGGCACGGCCGGTGGCTGCGGCAACGTCAAGCCCATCTCCTACAACTGGACCGCGCAGGGCTGCGCCATCCCCGTCTACACCAACGTCAACGTGGGCGGCGCCACCTGGAATGTCTACCGCGGCAACAACGGCGCCAACATGGTCTATTCCTTCCTGCGCACCACGAAGACGAACAACACGACGATCGACGTGCTGGCCGTCCTCAACTACCTGAGGAACCTCGGGTGGATGGCCGACCTGGTCGTGGGTGACGTGCAGTACGGCTTCGAGATCACGTCGTCATCGGGCGGCATGAACTTCGGGTCGAAGAACTTCTCCGTCACCGTGAAGTAGGCGGCGGGCCCGCGCCCTCAGCCCGGCGCGCGGCCGGCCTTGGCGGCCAGCAGCGCGTCCACCGCGGCGTAGTCCACCGGTTTGACGAGATGGTGGTCGAAGCCGGCCTCGATGGAACGCTGCCGGTCGTTCTGCTGGCCCCAGCCGCTGGCCGCGATCATCAGCACGCCGCGCCCCCAGGGCGTCTCGCGCACCTTGCGGCACAGCTCGTGGCCGGTCAGCCCCGGCATGGCGATGTCCACCAGCATGGCCTGAGGCTGGAACTCCTGCGCGATCGCCAGCGCCGAGAGACCGTCCACGGCGGTTCTCACCTCGTTGCCGCACAGGGCCAGCAGCGCCGACAGGCTTTCCGCCGCGTCGGCGTTGTCGTCGGCCACCAGCACCCGCAGGCCCGTGCCCGCGAAGCTCGCCTGCACCGTATCGGCGGGCTGGGGCGCCAGCACCGCATGCCCGGCCAGCGGCAGCCGCACGACGAACTCGCTGCCCCGGCCCAGGCCGGCGCTGTGGGCCTCGACGCTGCCACCGTGCCGCTCCACCAGCTGCCGCACCAGCGTCAGGCCAATGCCCAGGCCGCCGCCCACATGGTCGTGGGAGCGCTGCACCTGGGCGAACATGTCGAACACGCTCTCCAGCATGCCGGGCGCGATGCCGATGCCGTCATCGCGCACCGACAGCACCGCCACCTCGGCCTCGCCCTGCAGGCTGACCTCGATGTGGCCGCCATGCGGCGTGAACTTGGCGGCGTTGTTGATCAGGTTGGACAGCACCTGGATGAGGCGCGTCTCGTCGGCCTCCACCACGCAATCGCGCTCGGGCAGACGCGCCACCAGGCGGTGCCCGGCCTGCTCCACGCCCGCATGGCTCGCCTCGACGGCCTGCCGCACCACGTCCATCAGCGACAGCGGCTCGCGTTTCAACTCCACGATGCCGCGCGTCAGCCGCGACAGGTCCATCAGGTCGTCGATGAGGTGCACCATCTGCGCCATCTGGCGCTCGATGATGTCGCCGCTGGACTCGAGGATGCGCTCGTCGTGCCGCGCGCGGCGCTGCAGCGTCAGCGCATTGCGGATGGCTGCCAGCGGGTTGCGCAGCTCGTGCGCCAGCGTCGCCAGGAACTCGTCCTTGGCCTGGTTGGACCGGGCCAGCGCCTGCGCCAGCTCGCGGTACTTGGCCTCGCTGGCCCGCAGCGCGGCATCGGCCGTCTCGCGGTCCGTCACGTCCGCGCCCTCGACGAAGATACCCGTCACGCTGCCGTCGCGGCCCTTGATCGGCTGGTAGACAAAGTCCACGAAGCGCTCGGTGACCGGCGCACCCGGGCTGCCCTGGTAGCTGAATTTCGCGCCCTTGGCGATGTGGGCCTCGCCGCTCGCGTAGACGCTATCCAGCAAGGTCCGGTAGCCCTGCTCCACGGCCTCGGGCAGCGCCTCGGCCAGCGTCTTGCCCACGACCTCGCGGTTGCCCACCAGCTTCAGATAGCTCGGGTTGGCGATCTCGAAGCGGTGATGGGGGCCGCTGAGCAGCGTCATGAAGGACGGCGCCTGCTCGAACAACTGCCCCAGCTGATCGCGCTCCGCGGCCATGCGCTGGTTGGCCAGCACCTGCTCGGTCGTCTCGGTGCACACCACCAGCACGCCACCAATGCCGTGCGGGCTGTCCTCGTCGTCGATGGGGCTGTAGCTGTAGGTCCAGTACACGTCCTCACGCCGGCCATGCCGCGTGATCGGCACCAGGTGGTTCACATTCCACGTCGCGCCGCGGCCGGCGCGCACCTGCTCGATCTGCGGGCCGATGATGGGCCAGATCTCCTCCCACACCTCGCGCGCCGGCCGGCCCAGCGAGCATGGGTGGCGCTCCGGGCCTATGCATTCGCGGTACGCGTCGTTGTAGAGGCAGGCGTTCTCGTCGCCCCACCAGATGTACATCGGGTGGCCGGTGTTCAGGATCAATCGCACCATCGCGCGCAACGGCTGCGGCCAGGACTGCGGGGGGCCGAGCGGCGACGCGGCCCAGTCATGCGCCCGCATCAACGCACCCATCTCGCCGCCGCCGGAGAGGAAGGCGGGGGAAGCCGGGGGGGCGGCCGAAGGCGAGGTGGGGGTTGAGGGGGGGTGCATCGTCCAGCGGCGGTCGGCGTGGGGCGATTGTCAGGGGAGTTGCGAAAGTAGCAGCTACTACGCGACGGGCGCGTTCCTTTGACGCCGTGACGCGTCTCGGTTCACCGCGAACTCTTGCAGGGCAGTTGTGTGTCAGACAGTCGGCGCGTTCCGCGACTTGCAGAGGGCCGGGCTGGAGCGAGGTTGGGAGACAGATTTGAGACCTGACCAGATGCCGGACCTGAAACC
Source organism: Roseateles sp. P1_C1_2 (assembly GCF_056406535.1). Taxonomy (NCBI): domain Bacteria; kingdom Pseudomonadati; phylum Pseudomonadota; class Betaproteobacteria; order Burkholderiales; family Sphaerotilaceae; genus Roseateles; species Roseateles sp. P1_C1_2. The sequence goes on along the minus strand of NZ_JBFUAB010000027.1, from coordinate 64,988 downwards.
CGGTCCCGATCCCGTTTAGTGATGAGAGTGCTCTACAGTCGTCGCGGGAGAAGCGCAAATGAGCAACCGGGATCGCGATGAAGCTTCGGAGCTGAGGCGCAAACAGCGAGAGAAGTTTGAAGCTGATTGCGCGTGGGCAAAGGAGTTGGGACTGTCGATGCCAACGCCGTCTATGAGCTTCACGACAGACTACCAATACATCGATTTTGCGCTGCGATCAAGATGGCCTGCTTTCCTCGAATTGGAAAGGGAAGCAACCAGCTTTAAGCCGAAATCGGCAAATGAACTATTGGCGGAAAGTATGACGAGGCTGTCTTCCCTTAGGCAGAACAATCCCAATCACGCTGACGAACAACTTCTTGCCCATCTTTCGGAAGAGGCCAAGTACTTCTCCCACCCGGAAATGCAGCGATATTTCAAGTTTGACGAACGCATCATGGGCGAGTTCGTCACTGTTGCATTCCTGGCTCACGCACTCGCCGAAGCCACCATCAACGCATTTCTAGCGCTTGGCTTGGCAACGTATTCCAGCACTGAAGTATTTAAGATACTAGAGCGAGCAGATGTTCTGGAAAAATGGACGACTGGCCCCAAGACGTTTCATCCTTCATATTCCCTCCCAAAGGGCGGCGCGCTCTATGGCGCGCTCAAATATCTAATCGGTCAACGCAACGCCCTGGTGCACTCAAAAATTGAACTATCCATTGCGGGAAATCTGGAGTTAGAAGGATCACGAATTGTTCGCGCCCCTCAATTAAAGCGATTGGAATGGATTCGCCGATTATTCTCTCTACCGTTCGACTTAGCCAATCATGCCCGCCAGCAAGTGCCAGATATGCATTTTTTGGTATTGATAGACCGCGGAAGCATAGGGGAATTTGCGCCCCATAAGACCTAAGCCTAATTTCAACTGCACTTCGCAGATTGACTGCGGCGAAATCGGGGCCGGGTCTCAATCTAAGTACCCGAGAACCAAGGGGTCGGTCGCTTAGACCGGCCCCTTGGTTTTAGCATTGGCTGTCGGCTGTTTCGTCTCACCCCTTTGAAGCCGCCGAGCATCGCAGGGCGCCGAGGCGCGTGCGCAGCACGCTTCGTGAACTGACTCCGCGCAACTGTTTGACCAGAGCGTAGCGGCGGGAGTTTTGCGCGGGCCTCGGCGTTCGAGAAGCGCAGGGAACCCCTCGTATCCCGAGGGGCGGCGGAACCGGGGCGGCTTCTTTGCCTACTTTCTTGGGCGTCCAAGAAAGTAGGTCGCCCGCCGGGGCGAACTCCCGGCTGGGCCTCACGCGTCAAGCCAAAGCCGCGACATAAGCACTATCCACATCGCGGCAACCTCCAAAGCGTCACCCTCCCATGCTTGAATGAGCGCTCCCGCGAGCAGGCCGCCAGCACCAAGAGCCCGCCGCAGCCAGGGGCAGCCAGGAGACAACCCATGACCACACTTCGGCAACAGGCCAGCCGCCTCTTCGCCATTGCCGTCACGGCAACAGCCGCCCTCGCCACCACCAACGCCCACGCCGACCTCACCATCGGCCAGACCGCCGGCCACACCGGCCAGGTGGCGGCCAGCGTGGGTGAGGCAACCAAGGGCGCCAAGCTCTATCTGGACATCGTCAACGCCGGCGGCGGCGTCAATGGCCAGAAGATCAACCTGGTGTCGCTGGACGACAAGTTCGATCCCAAGATCGCCGCGGCCAACGCCAAGCAGCTGATCGACCAGGGCGTCATCTCGCTGTTCCTGAACCGTGGCACGCCCCACACGCAGGCCATCATGCCGCTGCTGACCGAGCACAAGGTGCCGCTGGTGGGCCCGTCGACGGGCGCCATGGTGCTGCACAAGCCCGTGCACCCGTGGCTGTTCAATGTGCGCGCCACCTACCAGCGCGAGGCCGAGCGGGCCATCGAGCACCTGAGCCTGATCGGCATGGAGCGCATCGCCATCGTGCAGGTGGACGACTCCTTCGGCGACGACGCCGTGCAGGGTGCCATGGCCGGCCTGAACAAGACCAACAAGAAGCCCGTGGCCCACGAGAAGTACGACCGCGCCAAGCCCGACTTCAGCGCCATCGTGCCCAAGCTGCTGGAGAAGCAGCCGCAGGCGGTGATGTTCATCGGCTCGGGCACGGCCGTCGTGGCGGGCATGAAGGCGGTGCGCGCGGCGGGTTCGAATGCGCAGCTGGTGACCCTGTCCAACAACGCCTCGATGGGCTTCATCAAGGACCTGGGCGACATCGGCTACGGCGTCATCGTCAGCCAGGTGTTCCCGTACGAGCGCTCGATTGCCAAGCCCATCATCAAGGAGATCTCGGAGGCCGCCCAGAAGGCCGGCGTGGACCTGACGCCCACCGTCGTCGAGGGCTATGTGTCGGCCAAGGTGCTGGTGGAAGGCCTGAAGCGCGCCGGCAAGCAGCCCACGCGCCAGAGCCTGCGCGATGCGCTGGAGAACATGGGCCGCTTCGACGTGGGCGGCATCGAGGTGGGCTACGGCCCCAAGGACCACAGCGGCCTGGACTATGTGGACCTGGCCATCATCGACCAGAGCGGCAAGTTCCGGCGCTAGGCCGCACCGAGGACGGCGCCGCCGCGCGCCTCACACCTCCATCGCCCTCGCCACCAGCAAGGTGTCGGTGAACTGCTCGAACGCGACGACCCGCCCCTGCGCCAGCCGCCACACATGCGCCACGCGCGCGTGCAAGTCCTTGCCCGTGGCGCGGCAGCGGCCGCTGTAGTGGCCGATGCCCACCACCTGCTCGCCGCCGTCGATGAGCTGCTCCAACGTGAAGCGGTAGCCGTCCCAGTCGCGGCCCAGCACGGCAAAGACGTGGCGGGCCACTGCTTCCGGGCCCACCCAGGTGCCGGCACAGGGGAAGCCGGCCATCTCCGTCCAGGCCACGTCGGGTGCCATGTCGGCCATCATGGCCGTGACGTCGCCGCGCGCCGAGGCGGCGTAGTGGTCCGACACGATCTGCAGCTTGCTTTTCATAGCGCGCACCCGTCGGCATCGCACAGCGCCGCCGTGCCGCCCGGCTCGGCCGGCGGCTGGCCAGCCAGACCCTGCAGCGCGGCCGCGAAACCCTGTGGCCGGCCCAGGTGGGCGGCTGCGTCCACCCGGGTCAGACCCGCGGGGGTTTCGAGGAGGAAGCTCGGGAAGCCTCGCGCACCAGCACGCGCCATGAAGGTGCGGGTCTGTTGGATGTGGGCCTGCACCGGGCCGGCGCTCTGGCGGGCCAGTTCGGCCTCGAAATCGGCCTCGGCCAGGCCGATGGCGCCTGCCAGCTCGACCAGCACGGCCGGCTCGGCGATGCGCCGCCCTTGCACGTAGTGCGCGGCCTGCAGCTCGGCCAGCAGGTCCAGGCCGCGGCCGCCGAGGGCGTCGGCAGCGAGGATGGCGGCCGTGGGCGGCTCGGAGTCGAACATGGCCTGGCTGTCGCGCAGCAGGCCGTCGCGGTAGGCGTCGCCGAAGGGCTGGCCAGTGGCCTCGGCGATGCGCTGGTCGTGAATCAGCACGAAGGCGCGCAGCTCGGGCGTGACGGGCTGGCGCTGAGCGCCGGCCATCATGCCGCCGGCATGCAGCCGCACCGGCAGCACGGCGCGGGCCGCGCGCACCAGCGGCGCGGCGCCCCAGCACCAGCCGCACAGGGGGTCGTAGATGTAGTGGAGGACAGGGCTCGTCATGGTGCTCACCAGGCCATTTCGCCCTTGTTGACCTTGGCGCCGATGTCCAGCGCCAGCCCCAGGCCTGCCTGGGGGTAGGCCTGCTTCATGGCCTCGATGAGTTCGGCGCCGGTCTTGGCCTTGGCGGCCTCGGTGTCGAAGCGGTGCAGGTAGTCGCGGGTGTAGCGGATGGCGCTGGCGTCCAGAGCGGTGCCGGCGGCCATGTGGCCGGGCACGACGGTGGCGGGCTTGAGCGCCTCGATCTCGTCGAGCTGGGCGAACCAGGCCTGGCGCTCTGCGGGCTTCTGGGTGTCGGCCGTCCAGACATGCAGGTTGCCGAAGATGGCGATGTTGCCAGCGACGGTCTTGATGGACGGGATCCACACGTAAGGCCGGTGGGCCAGCACGCCGGTGGTGCCGCGCACATCGATGGTCTCGCCGTCCACGGTCAGGCTGTTGCCCTGCAGCGCCTCGGGCACGATGGGCTGCTGGGGTGCGTTGGCGCCCATCTTGGGCGACCAGAAGGCGAGCTTGCCTGCCAGCTTGGCCTGGATCTTCTCGCGCACGGCGGGCGTGGTCAGCACGCGGGCCTGGGGGAAGACGCTCTTCAGCGTCTCGGCGCCGAAGTAGTAGTCGGGGTCGGCGTTGCTGATGAAGATGATCTTCAGCGTCTTGCCGCTGTCCAGCACGTTGGCGGCCACGCGCAGCGCATCGGCGCGAGTGAAGCCGCTGTCGATGACCAGGGCCTCGGTCTTGCCGCTGACGACGACGGCATTGACGTGGAAGCTGTTGCCATCGGCGTTGTAGACCTTGACGGCCAGCGGGGCCTGCGCCTGAGCGCCGCCGGTGGCAACCATGCCCAGGGCCAGGGCGGGAAACAGGCGGCGGGCGAGTTGGCTGAGAGGGAACATGAGCATCTCCGGGGTGAGGTGGACTGCCGTCGGCAGGGTGTGGAGCGAACTCTAGGTTTTGCGATATGGTTGATAAAGTTCGCTTCGGTTGACTGTTTATTTCACTATCCGTCGCAATTCGGGACACATATGGATCGCCTGACTGCTTTGCGCGTCTTCGTGGAGGTGGCTGACCGGGCCAGCCTGACCCAGGCGGCCGAGCACCTGGAGATGTCCACCGCCATGGTCAGCCGCTATCTGGCGGCGGCCGAGGACTGGTTTGGCGCGCGGCTGCTGCACCGCACGACGCGCCGCGTCAGCCTGACGGATGCCGGCAGCGCCACCCTGCCCGCCTGCCGGCAGCTGCTGGACCTGGCGCTGGAGACCCAGCACCTGGCCGCCGAGCGCAGCCGGGAGCCCGCCGGCCTGCTGCGCATCACGACGCCGGGCTCGTTCGCCGAGGCCCAGCTGACGAGCGCGCTGGTGGACTTCCAGCAGCAGCACCCCCAGGTGGAGGTGATGCTGTCGGTGGCCGACAAGACGGCCGACCTGGTGGCCGAGCGGGTGGACCTGGCCGTGCGCATCACCAACACCCTGGACCCGGCCATGATTGCCCGCCCGCTGGCACGCTGCCGCTCCATGCTGTGCGCGTCGCCGGGCTATCTGCAGCAGCACGGCACGCCGCGCACGGCAGACGAGCTGCGCCAGCACCGCTGCGTGGCGCACGCCTTCGGCATCGGCCGGCAGTACCGCTTCCTGCGCGGCAGCGAGCTCATCACCGTGCCGGTGAACTGGAGCCTGCACACCAACGAGACCGCCGTGCTGCGCCGCGCGGTGCTGGCCGGCGCCGGCGTGGGCATGCTGCCGACCTACTACCTGGGCGATGATCTGCACACGGGCCGGCTGGTGCCGCTGCTGCCCGACTACCAGCCCGAGGTGATGGGCATCCATGCCATCTACCTGTCGCGCCAGCACCAGCCGCTGGCATTGCGCCTGCTGGTGGACTTCCTGGCGGCGCGCTTTGCCGGCGAACCCTGGGATCAGGACTTGTCCGCCGCCCCCGAGGCTGAGCACGAGGAGACGCCGTGAACCAACCCTTGCTGGACGTGCTGGCGCTGCTGCGCGACGGCCACTGGACCCAGGCCCACGACCAGGTGCAGCGCCACGACTCGCCCGAAGCCGCCTGGCTGCATGCGCTGGTGCATGTGCAGGAGGGCGACCTGGAGGACGCCGAGTACTGGTACGGCAAGGCCGGCCGAGACTGGCGCCGCCGCCTCAGCCTGGACGAGGAACTGGACGCGCTGGCGCGCGAGCTGCGCGACGGGGAACCTCCCCCGGCACCGGCCACGCTCGGTTGACAGGCAGTTGGAATTAACCGACACCACGCTCTCCAGCCTGCCGCTATGGTGCCGCCGCCATGAGCAGTTCCAACGCCCCTCCCCTCACCCCGCGACTCTGGGACATCTCCCCCACCGTCGCCCCCGACGCACCCATCTTCCCGGGTGACGAGCCCTACAGCCTGCGCTGGACGGCGCAGCTGTCGCCGGACTGCCCGGTCAACCTCAGCGCCATCACGATGAGCCCCCATGTGGGCGCGCATGCGGATGCGCCGCTGCACTACGCCAACGACGCGCCCGCCATCGCGGAGGTGCCGCTGGACACCTACCTCGGCCGCTGCCGCGTCATCCACGCGATCGGCGCGGCGCCGCTGATCACGGTGGCGCACCTCCAGCACGCTGAACAAGGCCTGCCGCCGCGCGTGCTGGTGCGCTGCTGCGAGCGGGCCGACACGGCGTGGAACCCCGCCTTCACCGCCTACGCACCGGAAGCCGTCGAATGGCTGGCCGCGCGCGGCGTGCGCCTGATCGGCATCGACACGCCGAGCGTGGACCCGGCCGACTCCAAGGTGCTGGACAGCCACCAGCAGCTGCGTCGCCACGACCTGCGCGTGCTGGAAAACCTCGTGCTCGACGACGTGCCCGAGGGTGACTACGAACTGATCGCCCTGCCACTCAAACTCCAAGGCGCCTGCGCTTCGCCCGTGCGCGCCGTCCTGAGGGAACTGCCATGAATATTGACGACGCCAAGCGGCTCGACGCCGCCGACCCGCTGCGCAGCCTGCGCGACCTTTTCCAGCTGCCCGAGGACATCACCTATCTCGACGGCAACTCGCTGGGCGCCCTGCCCAAGGCGACGCCGCAGCGCATCCAGCGCGCGGTCGAGCAGGAGTGGGGCCAGGGCCTGATCAAGAGCTGGAACGCCGCCGGCTGGATCGACCTGCCGCGCCGCCTCGGTGACCGGTTGGCACCGTGGCTGGGCGCGCGGCCGGGCGAGGTGCTGGTGGCGGACTCGACCTCGGTCAACCTCTACAAGGTGCTGCATGCGGCGCTGCAACTGCAGCAGGGCAAGCGCAAGGTCGTCATCAGCGAGCGCAGCAACTTCCCGACCGACAACTACATCGCGCAAAGCGTGGTGCGGGCGCATGGCGGCGAGCTGATCCTGACCGAGTCGCCGGAGGACATCCCGCCACTGCTGGACGAGCGCTGCGCCGTGCTGATGCTGACGCATGTGAACTACCGCAGCGGCCGCATGCACGACATGGCCCTGCTGACGCGCTGGGCCCACCAGGCCGGCGCGCTGGCCGTGTGGGACCTGGCGCACAGCGCCGGCGCGGTGCCCATCGACCTGCTGGGCAGCGCGGCGGACTTCGCCATCGGCTGCGGCTACAAATACCTGAACGGCGGCCCCGGCGCGCCGGCCTTCGTGTGGATGCACCCGCGCCACGAGGGCCAGGTCTGGCAGCCGCTGACCGGCTGGCTGGGCCACGCCAACCCCTTCGATTTCGACAGCGAATACCAGCCTGCACCGGGCATCCAGCAGTACCAGTGCGGCACGCCCGCGGTGCTGGCCATGACCGGCCTGGACACGGCACTGGACGTGTTCGACGCCGCGCAGAAGCTGGGCGGCATCAAGGCGCTGCGCAACAAGTCGCTGGCGCTGACGGAGGCCTTCATCGGCAGCGTGGAAGCGCGCGTGCCGGGCGCCGTCATCGCGACGCCGCGCGACTCGGCCATGCGCGGCTCGCAGGTGTCGTTCTCTCTGCCCCAGGGTGTGGACGGCTATGCGGTCATGCAGGCGCTGATTGCCCAGGGCGTCATCGGCGACTTCCGCGCCGGCGACCCCGAGCTGCTGCGCTTTGGCTTCGCGCCGCTGTACAACGGTTACGCCGATGTGGCGCGCGCGGTGGACGTGCTGGGCCAGATCCTCGATTCGCGCTCCTGGGATGCACCCCAGTTCACCAGCCGATCCAAGGTGACCTGAGCATGTCCGACGTCCAACACCACGGCGCCCAGCTCGATTTCTCCAAGGACATGAGCTATGGAGACTATCTCCAGCTCGACGCCATTCTGAACGCGCAGAAGCCGCTCTCGCCCGACCACAACGAGATGCTCTTCATCGTGCAGCACCAGACCTCGGAGCTGTGGATGAAGCTGATGCTGCACGAGCTGCAGGCCTCCATCGCGAACGTGGCGGCGGATCGCCTGCCCGAGGCCTTCAAGATGCTGGCGCGGGTGTCGCGCATCATGGAGCAGCTCGTCCACGCCTGGGATGTGCTGGCGACGATGACGCCACCCGAGTACAGCGCCGTGCGGCCCTACCTCGCCAAGAGCAGCGGCTTCCAGAGCGCGCAGTACCGGCGCATCGAGTTCATGCTGGGCAACAAGAACGCCGCCATGCTCAAGCCCCACGAGCACCGGCCCGACCTGCTGGCCCAGGTGCGCGAGGCCTACGAGGCACCGTCGCTCTACGACGAGGCGCTGAAGCTGATGGCCCGCCGCGGCATCGCTGTGCCGGCCGCCAACCTGCAGCGCGACTGGACCCAGCCCCATGTGGCCGACGAGGGCGTCAAGGAGGCCTGGCTGACCGTCTACCGCGCCCCCGAGAAGAACTGGGACCTGTACCAGATGGGCGAGGAGCTGGTGGACCTGGAAGACGCCTTCCGCCTCTGGCGCTTCCGCCACGTGACGACGGTGGAGCGCGTCATCGGCTTCAAGCGCGGCACGGGCGGCACGGGCGGCGTCAGCTATCTGCGCAAGATGCTGGACGTGGTGCTGTTCCCGGAGCTGTGGGCGCTGCGCACCGAGCTGTAATCCCCTACACGGCCTAGGGGATTCCACATCCAGAACCGGGGGACCTCCGTTCCTGCCGGCTGAGACACATGTCGTGCCTCGCCTGCAACGAACTGGAGATCCCATGAAGCTCATCGCCCGCACCCTGCTGGCCCTCGGCGTGGCCGCCACGGCCCAAGCCCACGCCGCCGCCGAAACCCTGTTCAACACCGCGCCCTTCGCCGGCTCCACGGCCAATCCGGCCGACGGCGTGCGCACCGTGTTTGCCGGCCAGCAGCGCAGCATCGCGACCTTCGACCCGACGACCGACCGCTTCGTCTTCGACCTCAGCAAGTTCAATGCGGGCGGGTCGCTGAGCTTCGCCAGTGCCACGCTGGCCGCGCCGCCGGCCGCCGGCAGCAACGTCATCGTGTTGAACGAGTTCGACGACGACAACAACCCGGCCACGGCCTTCGGCGCCGGCAATGCCGCCAACCTGATCGCCAGCCTGGTGACGACGGACGGTGCCGGCTTCTTCATGTATTCCAACAGCACGCTGGGCGTGAACCGGCTGGTCTATTCGAGCAACCTCAATGTCGCCACGGCCGACCTGTCCATCCTCGCCCGCATCGAGAGCCCCAAGGGTGCCGCCGCGCCGGGCGCCCTGGCCGGCTTCACCGGGAGCAACTTCGTCGCCGCCGTGCCGGAACCCAGCAGCTATGCGCTGATGCTGGGCGGGCTGGCCGCGATGGGCTGGGTGAGCCGCCGCCGCACGCAGCGAAAGTAATCGACACTGCCGCGATGCCCGCAGCGCCCGCCGCCACCGACCGCCTGGCCTTCTGGCTCGGCCAGGTGGCGCTGGGCGACCAGCCCGCCTTCGAGCAGCTCTACCAGGCCACCAGCGCCCACCTGCTGGGTGTGGCGATGCTGGTGCTCAGGCGGCGCGAGCGGGCCGAGGAAGTGCTGCAGGAGGCCTTCGTCAACATCTGGCACAACGCCGGCGGCTATGCGCAGACGGGTGCCTCGCCGATGAGCTGGCTCATCACCATCGTGCGCAACAAGGCGCTGGACCATCTGCGCAGCAGCAAGCACGCCGACACCCATGACACGCTGGACGAGCATGAGGCTCTCGCCAGCGAACGCCCCGACCCGCTGGCCCTTTTGACCCAGGCCAGCGGCACGCTCGGCCTGCGCGCCTGCCTGGACGGCCTGGACGCGCCGCTGCGCCAGAGCCTGGCCCTGGCCTATTACGAGGGCCGCACGCATGACGAGGTGGCCAAGCATCTGCGCGCGCCGCTGGGCACCGTCAAGACCTGGCTGCGGCGCGGCCTGGAGCGGCTGCGCGCCTGCCTGGACGGACGGGGGCACGCCGCATGAACTATCTGCGCCCTGAACTGCTCGACCGGCTGGCCGCCGCCCAGGCGCTGGGCACGCTGAGCCCGCGCGCGGCGCGGCGCTTCGAGGCCGTGCTGCGCGACTCGCACGAGGCCCGCGCGGCCGTCATCGCCTGGCAGGAGCGCCTCAACCAGCTGGCCATCAGCGTGCCCGCCGTGCAGCCACAGCCGGCCGTCTGGCAAGGCATCCAGCAGCGCATCGCCCCCGCACCGCAGCGCCGCCGCCAGCCCTGGTGGTGGCCGCTGCTGGGCACGGCCTTCGGCGTGGTGATGGCCGTGGGCGTCGTGCGCCAGCAGCCGCAGTGGGTGGGCATCACGCCCGAGTCCACCGAGGCGGTGGCGCCCGCCTACGTCGGCATCCTGACCAACGCGGCCAACGAGCCCGTCGTGCTGGCCTCGTCGCTGCGCCATGGCAAGCTGCTGACGCTGAAGATGCTCAAGCCCGTGGTGCCGCCCCAGGGCCAGGTCGCCCGGCTGTGGGCGATTCCCTCTGACGGCCGACCGCCGTTTTCGCTGGGCGTGGTGCCCGCCGGCAACAAGGCCAGGCTGGAACTGAGCGCTACCAGCGAGGCGCTTTTTGCCAAGGTCGGCCGCCTGGCCGTCAGCTTCGAGCCGCCCGGCGGCGGCGACCAGCCGGGCGGGCCCTTCGTGCTGAGCGGGCATTGCGTCAAAGTGTGGGAGCCATTGCCTCCGGCACCCAAGCCAACCGGCTCCTAAAATCCCGCCACCGCTTCACCGACAAGGTCCGCCACCATGGACACCCGCACCCACGAAACCCGCCTGCGCATCGAGCGCGTTCGCGATGCCCTGAAGGCCACCGGCGCCCATGCCGTGCTGGTGCCCTCGAGCGACCCCCACCTGTCCGAGTACCTGCCCGGCCGCTGGCAGGGCCGCGAGTACCTGTCGGGCTTCACCGGCTCGGTCGGCAGCCTCGTCGTCACGCGCGACAGCGCCGCCCTGTTTGCCGACAGCCGCTACTGGGCCCAGGCCGAGGCGCAGATCGCCGGCAGCGGCATCACGCTCGAGAAGATGGCGACCGGCGCGTCGACCATCTACATCGACTGGATCGCCAAGACCCTGCAGCCCGGCCAGGTGCTGGCCGTGGACGGCCAGGTGCTGGGCCTGTCGCTGGCCAATGCGCTGCGCGCGGCCATGCAGCGTGCCGGCATCACCGTTCGCACCGACCTCGACCTCGTGCAGGACGCCTGGGACGACCGCCCCGGCCTGCCGACCGAAGCCGTCTACGAGCACGCCGCGCCGCAGGCCGCCGTGTCCCGCGCCGACAAGCTGGCCCGCGTGCGCGCCGCGATGGCGACGGTGCGGGCCACCCACCACCTCGTCTCCACCGTGGACGACGTGGCCTGGCTGCTGAACCTGCGCGGCTCGGACGTGGAGTGCAACCCCGTCTTCATCGCCCACCTGCTGATGGATGCCCAGGGCGGCCGCCTCTTCATCGCCGATGGCAAGGTGCCGGCCGACGTGGCCGCGCGCCTGGGCGCCGACGGCATCCAGCTCGCGCCCTATGACCAGGCCGCCAAGGCCCTGGCCGCCCTGCCCGCCACCGCCAAGCTGCTGATCGACCCGCGCCGCGTGACGCTGGGCCTGCGCGAAGCCGTGCCGGCCACGGTGGCCGTCGTCGAGCAGATCAACCCCAGCACGTTGCTGAAGAGCCGCAAGACCGCCGCCGAAGCCGCCTTCATCCGCGAGGCCATGGCCGAGGACGGCGCGGCCATGTGCGAGTTCTATGCCGACTTCGAGGCCTCGATGGCCCGCGGCGAGCGCTGGAGCGAACTGGACATCGACACCAAGTTGAGCGCCCAGCGCAGGAAGCGCCCCGGCTTCGTGGGCCTGAGCTTCTCGACGATTGCCGGCTGGATGGCCAATGGCGCCCTGCCCCATTACCGCGCCACGCCCGAGTCCTTCGCGCAGATCGAGGGCAACGGCCTGCTGCTGATCGACTCCGGCGGCCAGTACCTCGGCGGCACGACGGACATCACGCGCGTCTGGCCCATCGGCACGGTCAGCGCCGCGCAGAAGCGCGACTACACGCTGGTGCTCAAGGGCACGCTGGCGCTGTCGCGCACCCGCTTCCCGCGCGGCACGCTGAGCCCCATGCTGGACGCCATCGCCCGCGCGCCGCTGTGGGAGCACGGCCTGGACTACGGCCATGGCACCGGCCACGGCGTGGGCTACTTCATGAATGTGCATGAAGGCCCGCAGAGCATCTCCAAGGCGATTGCCGAGCCGGCCATGGCCATGGAGCCCGGCATGATCACGTCCATCGAGCCGGGCCTGTACCGGCCAGGGCAGTGGGGCGTGCGTATCGAGAACCTGGTGCTCAACGTCGCCCTCGACACGCCGGAGAAGAACGCCTTCGGCGAGATGCTGGAGTTCGAGACGCTGACGCTCTGCCCCATCGACACGCGCTGCATCGACATGAGCCTGCTGCGCGCGGACGAGGTCGACTGGCTGAACCGCTACCACGCGACGGTGCGCGAGCGCCTCTCGCCCAAGGTCAGCGGCGCGGCCCTGGCCTGGCTGGTCGAACGCACCCAACCCCTGGCTGCCTGATGCGCAGCGCCGCCGCCCTGCTGTTGTTGCTGGCGGCGGCGGCCGGCGCACAGACGCGCTACGAAGGCCTGTGCGACGCGTCGGCGGCGGTGGCGCTGGATGCGCGTCATTTCGTCGTCGCCGATGACGAGCACAACACCCTGGTCATCTACCGGCGCGGCGAGGCCAGGCCCGTCGGCCAAGTCGAGCTGGACAAGTTCCTGAAGACGGACAAGGAAGCCGACCTCGAAGGCGCGGCCCAGGTCGGCAGCCGCATCTACTGGATCGCCTCGCATGCCCGCAACAGCGCGGGCAAGCTGCGCGAGGACCGGCAGCGCTTCTTCGCGACCGAGATCCGCGGCACGACGGTGGAGCCCGTCGGCAAGCCCTACGCGGCGCTGCTGGCCGACCTGCTGGCGGCGCCGGCCCTGGCGCCGCTGAAGCTGTCCGACGCGGCCGGCCGTGCGGCCGAGGCCGAGGGTGGCTTCAACATCGAAGGCCTGGCCGCCGCGGCGGACGGCAGCCTGCTGATCGGCCTGCGCAACCCCATCCCGCAGGGCCGCGCCCTCGTCATCCCGCTGCTCAACCCCGCCGAGCTGGTGGGCGGCAAAGGCCCGGCCCGCTTTGGCAGCGCCATCCGCCTCGACCTGGGCGGCCGCGGCGTGCGCTCCATCGACCGCATCGGCGCCGGCTACCTCATCGTCGCCGGCCCGCCGGCCGATGCAGGCAGCTTCGCGATGTTCCGCTGGAGCGGCAAGCCGACCGACATGCCGGTGCCCGTCAAGGCCGGGCTCGGCACGCTGCGGCCCGAGGCGCTGTTCGCCTGGCCCGATGGGCAGATCACCCTGCTCAGCGACGACGGCGGCGTGATGGTGGGCAAGAAGGCCTGCAAGGACGTGGACAAGGGCAAGCGCGCCTTCCGCGCGCTGGACGTCAAGCCTTAGCCCGGCGCTGCCGCCTCAGCACCAAGCCCGCCAGCGCAGGCAGCAGCAGGGCCAGCGTCGACGGCTCGGGCACGCTGTTGGTGATGTAGGCCGCGCTGGTGCTCGCAGGCGTCCACCAGATCGCATTGGTCTTGCCCTGGATGGAATAGGCGAAGGCGTTGATGGCGGGGTTGACGCGATCGAAGACGATCAGGAAATCGTTGAACGCGCCGTCACCGACGACGGCATTGGCGCCGCGCACGATGGCACCGATCGCCGTCTGCGTCGTGCCCTGGTTGGCGATGCCGATTTCGGCCAGCGTGTACTGGTGGCCGGCGATCTCGATGTCGATGCTGAGGAAGCTGGCGATGGGGTCGGCCTTGTTGGCCGTGTCCCAGGTCAGGCGGGCGTCGACCTCGCCATTGAAGCCGGGATATTGCGTGCCGGCGTCCTGGAAGCCCGAGGCCTTGAGCTGCAAGGTCACGGGGCTGGCGAAGGCCGTGCCGCCCAAGCCCAGGGCGAGGACAGCAGCGGCACGGGCAAGGACGGAGGTGGTGAAGGACATGTTGCGCTCCCAGGTTGAAGACATGTCCAAGTTAGAAGCACCTCCCCGTCCTCACTACCCCCGAGGCGCTGGGTGCCCGCAGGGGAACTGCAGGGCCGGATCGGGCACTACATGCACGAGTGCTGACGTTTTGCGGCGCTCAGAGCGCCAGCCTGAGCGCGGTATCCGCCCCCCCGAAGCTGGTGGCCAGTTGCGCCTTCACGCCGGCCACTTCGGCCGCCGGCTTGCCCTGGGCCTGCAGCGACTGCAGCAGGCCGCGCAGCGCCCAGCCGCTGGTCGGATGCTCTGCCAGATCGGCGCGGAAGCTGGCCTCGGCTTGCGCCCAGCGCGCGGCCTTGAGCTGCATGTCGCCCAGCGCCACTCGCGAGCCCGCCGCGAGCATCGGCGGCTCGCTGCGGTCGATGAATTTGCCCGCCTCGACGGCCTGCGCCTGCAGCTCGAATGCCATGTCAGTACGCCCCTCGGCCAGCGCGATCTCGGCCGCCAGCCGGGCCTTGGCCACCTGGGCCAGGCCGCGAACGACCTTCTCCCTGTAGTCATCACGGGCGTTCTCGCTGACCAGCCGGTCCGCGACGGGCGCGAGCTGCGCATAGGCCTGTTGCGCCTCGGCAAGGCGACCCGTTCGCAGCAGGGCCACGCCGCGCGCCTGCTGGCCCAGCACCAGGGCCACCCCAAGCTTGTCGCTGGGCAGCGGCTCGGCCAGCACGGCGTCCCAGCGCTCCAGCCGCAGCAGCGTCAGCACGGGCAGGCTGCGCAGGTACTCACCGTAGGCGAAGGTCCAATGCTCGGCCCTCTCGGCGCCGCGCCGTGCATTGGCGAGCGCCACGTCGCCGCGGCCCTGCATCAGCGCGGCAAACCACAGGTAGGAGCGGTTGTGCATGCGCCAGTCCTTGCCGACAGTGAAGCCCTGGCGCTCGAGCTCGGCTTCGCGCGCGTCGTCCAGGGCCAGCGCACGCTAGTTGACGGCCGCGGCGTCGGCATAGCGCCCCAGCAGGCCGAAGGTGTGCGAGGGCATGTGCACCAGATGGGGCGACTGCGGCGCGAGGCCGCCCAGGCGCTCGGCCGCCACGAGGCCGCGGCGGGCCTGCGTGGGCGTGTCCACCGCATGGATGAGGTAGTGGTTGATGCCGGTGTGTTGCGGATGCCGGGCGGCGGCGGCCTCCAGCCGCGTGGCCAGGTCGCCGATGCGGCCACGGGGCTTGCCGCTGTCGTCGTCCCACCAGTCGTCACGGGTGGCGACCAGCTCGGCCTCGGCCCACAGCGACAGCAGGTCGGGGTCGTTCGGCGCGCTGTCGGCCAGCGCGTGCAGGCGGTCGGCATAGGCGATGTCGAGCGGGTCGGCACGCTTGCCCGAGCTGCCCGACTTCTGGCCGCAGACCGGCGCGCTGAGCACCGCCACTTCGGCGCGCTGGCTGGCATGCCCATAGCGCAGCGCCATCGCGTCGATCAGCTCGCGCTCACGCGGGCTGGCATTGGCACGCTGGCGCACGGCCAGGTCCACATAGCGCCTGGCCTCGCCCAGGTCGCCACGGTCCGGTGCGTTGATGTTGGGGCCGAGCTGCCAGGCCACGCCCCAGGCGCACAGCGCGCAGTCGGGGTCGGCCGCCAGCGCGGCCTTGAACATGCGCACCGCCTCGTTCTCGTTGAAGGCATAGGCCTGGGCCATGCCCTGGCCGAAGAGGCGGCGGGCTTCCTCAGAGCGCGTCGTCACGGCGAGCTCGACGCTGCCGTAGCCGTCCAGGCGAGGCGCACGCGCGCTGCGGTCCACCTGCATGGGCATGCCCGAGCAGGAGGCCAGCACGCACAGCGAGACGAGGCTCAGCCGCCACGACAAGACACGAGCACGGCTGGAAGAAGGCGGAGGCATGTTCTTGAGGCTCCCTGGCAAAGCAGGCAGCCTAGGCGCGGGCGCTCGGCCTCGCCATCGGGCGGAGTCCTTAGGTCACTGCCTCGGTGCGCTGCACGCCGGGGTAAGGCCACACCAGGGCCGCACTGGCCATCAGCATCAGCAGCACGCTGGCGAACAGCGGCGCCGCGCTGTCGGCATGCCCCATGAAGGGTGCGACGAGCTGGGTGCCGACGGCGCCCGCCGCCAGCAGCGCGAGGATGAGCATGGCGGTGGCGCGGCCCATCTGCGCCGGCGGCACGGCCAGCGCATCGCCAAAGGTCGCCGGGCCGCGGATGGCCAGGCCGCCACAGAAGCAGACCCAGTAGGCCGCGATGGCTGCAAAAGGCAGTTGCTGCGCCACCAGCGCGCCGACGAGGGCGAGGCCGCAGGCCACGAGCTGGACCGCATTGCCCCACTGCACGACGCGCGCGTGGCCCAGCTTGGCCGCCAGCCGGCCCGACTGCGTGGCGCCCAGCATGAAGGCGCTGACGCCCAGCACCTGCAGCATCGCGAACGCCGCCGAGCCCAGGCCCAGCGTGTTGTGCAACAGCTGCGGCGCACTGGCCAGGAAGGTCAGCAAGGCGCCGATGCACAGCGCATGCGAGCCGGCCAGGCGCAGATAGCTGCGGTTGCGAAAGATGGCGCCGTAGCCGGCGTCGTGCTTCATGTCGAGGCCGGGCAATCTGCGCGGCGCGATCTTCACGACCCAGGGCAGCACCAGCAGGGCCAAGCCCGCCAGCACCCAGAAGGTGCCGCGCCAGTCCACCACGCGCAGCATCACCGCGCCGATCACCGGCCCGGCCGCGGGCACGATGGCCTCGACCATGGAGATGGCCGCGATGCCGCGCACGACGTCGGCGTCACCCAGCGTGGCCCGCACGACGCTCGGCGCCACGACGGTGGCCGCGGCGGCGGACACGCCCTGCAGCAGGCGCAGCACGAGCAGGGTCTCGATATTGGGCGCCAGTGCGCACCCCAGGCTGGTGAACACCAGCAGCAACAGGCCGGCCTGGATGCACAGCCGCGGGCCGAGCCGGTTCAGCAGCTCGCCCCACAGCAGTTGGGCGCCCGCCAGGCCGGCGAGGTAGACGGCCACCGTGGCCTGGGCCAGCGGCACGCTGATGCCCATGCCAGCCTGCAGGGCGGGCACGGCGGGCAGGTAGAGATCCATGGCGGCCATGCTGACGCCGGTGACGAAGGCCAGCGGCAGGATGGTGCGTATCGACGCAGAAGCGGGAGGGGAATGCATGAGGGAGCCTCTTCTTCACAGAGGGCGCCCTTGTCCGACGTCAACACCGAGCGTGGCGAAAGCATCCTTGCCCCCGTCGCAGCACCCCTCGGCGAGACGATGCCGCGACAACCACCGCAGCACGGCAGCCATTCTAGGCAAGGCAAACTGCGGCGATGGACGAGGTGGATATTGCCGTCATCGGGGCCGGTGTCGTCGGGCTCGCGATCGCGCGCGAGCTGGCGCTGCGCGGGCGCGAGGTCGTCGTCATCGAGTCGGCGGGCGCCATCGGCACGGGCATCTCCTCGCGCAACAGCGAGGTCATCCATGCCGGCCTCTACTACCCGCAAGCCAGCCTGAAGGCCCGCTTGTGCGTGCGCGGCAAGGCCCTGCTCTACGCCTACTGCGAGGCGCGCGGCATCGAGCACAGTCGCTGCGGCAAGCTCGTCGTGGCGACGCGCATGGAGGATCTGCCGCGGCTGGACAAGATCGCCGCCGCCGGCGCGGCCAACGGCGTCGACGACCTGCGCCTGCTGAACCGGGCCGAGACCCTGGCCTTGGAGCCGGCGCTGAATGCCGCCGGCGCGCTGGCGTCGCCATCGAGCGGCATCGTCGACAGCCATGGCTTGATGACGGCGCTGCTGGCCGATGCCGAGAACGCCGGCGCGACGCTGGCCCTGGCGAGCCCGGTCAGCGGCGGCGAGCGCGAAAGCGATGGCTGGCGGCTGCGCGTCGGCTCGGACTTCGAGTTGAAGGCGCGCTGCGTCATCAACGCGGCCGGCCTGTTCGCCGCGCGGCTGGCCGAATCCCTCGGCACGCCCGCACCCCGCCTGCGCTTTGCGCGCGGCCACTATTTCTCGCTGGCCGGCCGGGCGCCGTTCTCGCGCCTGATCTACCCGCTGCCGGTGGACGGCGGCCTGGGCGTGCACCTGACGCTGGACCTGGGCGGCCAGGCGCGCTTCGGGCCGGATGTGGAGTGGCTGCCCGACACCGACCCGGCCGCGCTGGACTACGCCGTCGACCCGACCCTGGCACCGGCCTTCGAGGCCGAGGTGCGCGGCTACTGGCCAGGCCTGCCGGCCGGTGCGCCGCAGCCGGCCTACAGCGGCATACGGCCCAAGCTGAGCGGGCCGGGCGAAGCGGCGGCGGACTTTCGCATCGACAGCGCGACGCCAGGCCTGGTGCAGCTCTTCGGCATCGAATCACCCGGGCTGACAGCCTCCCTGGCCCTGGCCGAGGAGGTCGCCAATCGGCTTTAAGCCGAGACGCTGAGCTGGGACTCGGTGGTGGGTTGCTGCAACCAGTTCCTGCTGAGCTGGTCGTAGAGCTTCTGCGCCAGCGCGGCGATCTCGCTGTTGCTGCCGCTGTTGGAGGCGTCGCCAGAACCCGAGGTCTGGGCGAGCTCCTTCAACTGGCCGGCCAGCCTCTCGATCTGCGACACGGCGCCGTCCTGGTTGACGTCCAGCGGGTCGTAGCTGGTCGACGTCGAGCTGGTTGCGCTGCTGCCTGACGCTGCCGCCGGTGGTGGGCCACCCGGGCCACCGGGGCCGCGCGGGCCTCCTTCGGGCCGCTGCGGCTTGCCTGCCTCGAATTCGGCGCGCGACAGCTGGCCGTCGCCATCGGCGTCGAGCTGGGTGAAGGCATCGCTGTCTTCACCGCCCTCGTCGTTGGCCGCACCGCGCGACTGCGCGAACTCCAGCGTCGACGCCGGCGGCGGCATCAGGTCGCGCATGCCCTGGCTCAGCTCCTCGCTGTTCAGGCTGCCGTCGCCGTCGCTGTCCATCTTCTTCAACAGCTCCGCGCTGTCGCCGGACTGGCCGCTGAGCGGCCCCTTTTCCAGCATGGCTGCCAGTTCGGTGGCGTCGACGCCGCCACTGCCGTCGCTGTCCACCTTGGCGAACATGCGGGCTTCGTGCTCGGTCCGGCGGGTCGAACTGCTCTGAGCGTTTTGCCAGGATCGGTCTGCACCGCCCAGGCCGCTGATCGTGCTCATTGGCTACTCCTTTGGAAGAGATTGAGGTTCACCCGCGACCTGTTGGCGACGGGTGATCCGATTCTTCAAAGGGCCGGTCAAGGCTCTGTAGCTGCTCTGTGTCGAGGCGGACATAAAGCAGGTTTTGGTGCGCTGAACTGGGCCGTCATGCCGGCCCAGTTGCGGCGATCAGATCGCCAAGGCCGCATCCGCGCCGGCAAGCGCTCGCGGCCACAGGGCCAGGCCGCCGCTCAGGCTCCAGGCCTGCTCATGGCCCAGGCGGCGCAGCGCCTGCGCGGCCTGGGCGCTGCGGTTGCCGCTGCGGCAGAAGAAGACGACGGGCGTGCCGGCCGGCAGGGCCATCCAGCGCGCCAGCGCATTCGGCAGGCCCGACAAGGCCACCGCCTCGCGGCGCACGACTGTGCCCAGCTCGGGCGCCTGGCCCAGGCGCTGCTCATAGGGCTCGCGCACATCCACCAGCACCAGGCCCGGATGCTCGCGCGTCAGTTGCGACAGCGCGGCAAGGCTCAACTCGCTGGAGGCCAGCGGGCAGGCGCTGYCGACGCGGGCGCCGCAGGCSACGGTCTGGTATTCGGTCAGCGCCAGG
Source organism: Roseateles sp. P1_C1_2 (assembly GCF_056406535.1). Classification (NCBI taxonomy): domain Bacteria; kingdom Pseudomonadati; phylum Pseudomonadota; class Betaproteobacteria; order Burkholderiales; family Sphaerotilaceae; genus Roseateles; species Roseateles sp. P1_C1_2. Next base: position 45,208 of record NZ_JBFUAB010000027.1, on the reverse strand, counting down.
CCCTGCTCCAGCTGGGCCTTGGCGGCCGCAAAGCCGGCGTCGTCGACGCGGCCGCCGAGCACGTCGCCCAGCAAGGGCTGGGCGACTGACTCGACGGCCAGCGTGCTGGCAAAGCGGTCGTCGTAGTCGTGGCCCGGCAGCAGCAAGGTGTTGGCGCCCACGGTTTGCTGCAGGCGGCGCAGTGAGCTGCCGTAGTGCTGCGGCGCGCTCTGCTCGAAGTCGCTGCGGCCCAGGGCGCCGGGCATGACCGTGTCGCCGACGAAGGCCAGGCGCAGGCCGTCGGCGTCGTCGAGCAGATAGGCCGTCGAGTCCAGGGTATGGCCCGGGATGGGCATGCGGCTCAGCTTCAGCGCGCCCAGTTCAAGGACGTCGACACCACGCGGCCAGCCCAGGCCATCAACGTCGCCACGCGCCTGGCCCGCGGCGGTGAGCAGCTCGGGCGCCGACGAGGCGTGATCGCCATGGCTGTGGGTGTCCAGCACGGCGGCCAACTCGTAGTTCTGGCAACGCAGCCACTGCGCGAGGCGCTCGGTCAGCTCGGGCAGCGGGTCGACGACGACAGCACGGCGGCTGGTGGCGTCGGCCAGCAGATAGCAGCAGGCGCCGTCGACGATGAAGCGCGTCAGGCCATCGGCAGGCAGGGCCTGGCCGGGGGCGCTCGGGTCCAGGCAGCTTTCACGCAGCGATTCGCCGCAGATGCGGATGCGCGCGCAGGCCTCGTCGATGAAGGCCGCGTCGGCCACCGGGCCGAAGGACAGGCGCACGGCCGAGGCCGTCTGCCAGGCCGGCAGGCCCATGGCTTCGAGGACATAACTCGGTGCAGCCTTGGCCGCGCTGCAGGCCGAGCCGCCGCTGACGCGCAGCTCGGCGGCGTCGAAGAGGTCCAGCAGCAGCTTGGAGCTGATGCCCGGCACGGCGAAGTTCAGTGTCGTGGGCAGACAGACCTCGGGCGGCGCGTTGAAGACCAGGCCGGGGAAGGCCTGCTGCAGCGCGGCGGCGAGGCGGTCGCGGAAGGCGACGAGGGTGGCGTGGTCGCGAAAGGTCCTGCCGTCTTCCAGCGCTGCCAGCACGGCACCCAGGGCGGCAATGCCCGACATGTTCTCGGTGCCCGAGCGCAGCGCGCCCTCCTGGCCACCGCCGGCCAGCAGCGGCGTGAAAGGCGCGTCCTCGCGCACATAGAGCAGGCCGATGCCCTTGGGGGCATAAAGCTTGTGGCCCGAGAAAGGCGCGTAGTCGATACGGCGCTCGGCCAGGCGCAGCGGCAGCTTGCCCAGGGCCTGCACGCCATCGACCATCCACAGCGCCGAACTGCCGGCCAGCGCGGCCTCGATGCCGTCGAGGTCGCTGATGACGCCGGTCTCGTTGTTGGCCGCCATCGTGCAGACCAGGCCGGCGCGCGGCGCATGCTCGCGCAGCCAGGCGAGGTCGTGGCGGCCATCGCGGCCGACGGGGATGGCCAGCACCTGCAGATTCAGTCCGAGCAGCGCGTTCCAGTGCTTGATGGCTTCGGGCACGGCCTTGTGTTCGGTGGCGCCGTAGAGCAGCAGCTCGGGGCGCTGGGGCCGGTCGCGCAGCGCGCTCAACGCCGACAGCACCGCGGTCTGGATGCCCTCGGTGGCGCCGCTGAGGAAGAGCAGCTTGCCGATGCTCGCCCCGAGCACGCGGCGCGCGCGGGCCCGCACGCCGTCCATCAGCGCCCTCGCCTTAAGGCCGGTGCTGTGGATGCTGCTCGGGTTGCCGAAGTCCTCGGCCATCGCGGCCATCGCGGCCTCACGGGCCAGGGGCAGGACGGGCGTCGTGGCGTTGGCGTCGAGATAGATTTCCATGGGCGGTATTGTTGCCACCATCGCGCACAAACGGGTTGCGCAAGCACCCTCCCGCCGCCCGCAGAAGAGCATTTCATGCTGCGTATCATTGGATTCATGAAACTGGATTCCATAGATATCCGCATTCTCGACATCCTCCAGCAGAACGCCGAACTCCAGACGGCCGAGATCGCGCAACAGGTCGGCCTGTCGACGACGCCCTGCTGGCGGCGCATCCAGCGCCTCAAGGAGTCGGGCGTCATCACGCGCCAGGTGGCGCTGCTGGATGCACAGAAGGTGAATGTCGGCGTGACCGTCTTCGTGTCGGTGCGCACCAGCACGCACTCCCAGGAGTGGTTCGAGACCTTCAAGGCCACCGTGCAGGCGATTCCCGAGGTCGTCGAGTTCTACCGCATGAGCGGCGACGTCGACTATCTGCTGCGCGTGGTGGTGCCCGACATCGCCGCCTATGACCGGGTCTACAAGCGCCTCATCGCCGGCACCCAGCTCCATGACGTCAGCTCCAGCTTCGCGATGGAGGAGCTCAAGCTGACGACGGCGTTGCCACTGGGCTATGTCGGTTGACACGACATTTGCTACCGCGTGTTGCAAATTGCGGGCGGCCGCAGTACACCGACCAGGCGCTACGGCGTTAAGTTCACCRCATTCGACCTCGAGCGAGCCCGCCATGAAGACTTTTGTCCGCGCCTCCGTTGTTCTCGCCCTGCTGGCCGCCCAAGGCCTGGCAAGCGCCGGCCCCCGCTACTACCACCACCATCATCACCGCGGCCCCGGTCTGGGCGGCCTGGTCCTCGGCCTGGCAGTGGCCGTACCCTTGATCGCCATGGCCAATCACGCCGACCGCGAGGTGGTCTATGTGCAGCCGCCCCCGCCGCCGCCTCAACCCGTCTACGTGCAGCAACCGGTGCAACCCGTCTATGCGCAGCCATCGCGGGCGGTGCCCATCATCTACCCGCGCAACGGCCAGGGCAGTGCCCAGCTGGAGGCCGACAGCCGTGAATGCAACCGCTGGGCGACGACGCAGCAGGCTGCGATGTCCGACGCCGGCGTATTCCAGCGCGCCGTCGAAGCCTGCATGGACGGTCGCGGCTACACGATGCGCTGAAGACAACGGTCTTCGGCCTTTATCGGCCACCGCACAAACCACAAGGACCTGGAGGCTCGCGCTTCCCGGTCCTTGTTTCTTTGGGCCCTTGCTATCCCTCTTAAGGGGGAGACGGCGGGGGTGCCCCCACACCCACTCCCCCCTCGGCACCCCCAAAGGGCGATAGGCCCCTCGGCGGCCGGCGCCGAGACTGGCTCCATCGAAACAGGAGCCGTCATGCAAGTTCAATCCCCACCCGCTCCCGACGACTTTCGTTGGGCGAGCGCCGAAGTGCTGCGCATCACCGTCAGCCAGCTGCGCGCCTGGGAAACGGAAGCCGCGCGGCATTGCATCACCCTCCCGGCGGACGAAAAAGCCTGGGAAGGCACGGAGCTCGACGTGCTCCGAACGGTGCTGTGAAGCCCAACACCCCGGTGGGTTTCGCGGCACTGCTGGAAAAGTTGCCCAAGCGTTTCGTGGCCCGGGCCAAGCGGGTCGAAGAACGCGCCAGGCTGAGGCGAGAGGCCCAGGCCAGGCGCTTCGAGGAACTTCCCGCTGCCGTCGCCGAGGTCAAGGACAGCGACCGGGACGAGTGGCAGGACACCGTTGCCCAGTTCAACACCAAGTCAGGAGAAGACCATGGCATTGCTTGAAGTAAACCGTGACCGCGGCTCGGACGCCGGCGTCAGCCAATGGGCCTTTGACAGCGCCATCGGGCGGATCAGCGGCCGCGACACCTACGGGAACCTGGTGATGGCGTTTTCCATCGATCCGCTCTTCGGGCCACGACTCGCCGCGGCGTTCAATGCGCCGGCCATGCAGCAATGGCCTGCGCACGGGCCTGTCGGCATACGCGCTGACCGGCTTGATGGYATGAAGCGCATTCAGACACTGGCGACGCAATGAACCAGCCGCCAACAAATCCAGAAAGCCACCAGGAGAACGCCATGCACCTCGCCGAGCGTCGCACTATCGACCGGACCCACAACGAACAGTGGCCAGAGGCCATGCGCGATGAGTTTAGGAAAGTTCAGTTCTTGCACGCCGTTGAGACCGAAGAACTCAACGGGGAGTCATGGCGCGACATCTTCGAGAGCTTCGAGGGGCGCCACATCCGTTTCATCTGACGACGCCGTCCCGTCGTTGCGCCCTACGGGACACCGTAGCCGAGTTCAATGCCAGAGTGGGAGAAGACCATGGCGTTGTTTGATTTCAATCGCAGCTTTGGCCCAGTGCCAGGCGTCGGCCAGCTGGCTTTTGAGCAGGCCCCAGGACTGATCCGCGCCCGCGATGGCGACGGGAACCTGGTCATGAGCGTCGCCACCGGCCCGGGGTTTGGCAATCGCCTGGCAGCGGCGTTCTCCGACTATCGAAAGGCCATGCAAGAAGCGGCGTGCCTTTTGCCTCGAGCTTGATCTCCTTGAGCAGGCCTCAAGGTGACACCGAAGTGGGTTCAGGCTCGGCGCTACATGACCGCAGACAAAGAAAAAGGACCTGGAGGCTTTCGCTTCCAGGTCCTTGCTTTATTTGGGGTGGCTGATGGGACTCGAACCCACGACGACAGGAATCACAATCCTGGACTCTACCAACTGAGCTACAGCCACCGCAGAGCCAAAAAGTATAACCGATAAATCAGGGTGCGCTGGCCGCGGAGGCCGGTGCCTCGACCTTGATGGCGGCCTTGTACTGCGACTTCAGCGCGGCCAGATAGGCCTGGCCTTCGGCACGGGCCCAGGCGCCGGAATATTGCTGGGCGGCGCGCTTGTCGTCGATGATGGCGGCGTCGCGCGGCTGGAGCTGGTTGATGCGCACGACGACATAGCCACCATCTTCGGCAGCCACACCGACGACGGCCGGCAGCTTGGCGGCATCGGCGCCGAGCACGGCTTCGAGCTGGCCACGCGTCAGGTTCTGCGGCTTGGCGCGCGACACGGAAACCGCGGCTTCCAGGCCGGCGGTGTCGGCCGGGTTGGCCTTGAGCGCCGCCAGGCGCGCTTCGCCGGCCTTCTTGGCCTGCTCGGTGGCGAGCTTCCTGACGAGCTGGTCGCGCACCTTGACCTTCACGTCGGCCAGCGGCGGCACACGGGCCGGGTTGTGCTGGACGATGCGGGCCGACACGAGCTGGCTCGTACCGGTCTCGACCGCTTCGGTGTTGCGCTTGTTGCGCAGCGCGTCGTTGCCGAAGACGGCTTCCAGCAGCTTGGGCGACGCGAGCGGGCCGGCGGCACCCGGCAGGGGCTGGCGCTGCACGGTGGCGGTCTGGAGCTGCAGCTTGAGCTTGTCGGCGGCGGGTTGCAGGCTGTCGGACTGCTCGTAGACGAGGTTGCCGAACTGCTCGGCGGCCTCGGAATAGCGGCGCTGGGCGAGCTGCTTGCGCACCTCGTTCTCGACCTCGGCGCGCACGGCCTCGAAGGGCTTCTTGTCGCCGCCGCGGGTGCCCGTCAGCTGGATGATGTGATAACCGAAATCGGTCTCGACGAGGTTGCTGATCTCGCCCTGCTTCATCGCGTAGACGGCAGCGTCGAACTCCTTGACCATGGCGCCGCGGCTGAAGAAGTCGAGGTCGCCGCCATTGGCGCCCGAACCCTCGTCCTGGGAATTCTTCTTGGCCAGCGCGGCGAACTCGGCCGGGTTCTTGCGAACCTGGGCCAGGATCTCCTCCGCCTTGGCCTTGGCCTTGGCGTGCTCCTCGGCCGAGGCGCTGCGCTCCACCTTGATGAGGATGTGGCTGGCGCGACGCTCTTCGGGCACGCCGTAGCGCGCGGCGTTTTCCTTGTAGTAGTTCTGCAGGTCGTCTTCGCTGAACTTGACGTCCTTCTTCAGCGCTTCCAGGTCGAGCACGACGTACTGGATCTGGGCCGATTCGGGCAGCTGGAACTTGTTGGCGTTGGCCGATTCCTTGTAGAAGGCCTCGATGTCGGCATCGCTCGGGTTGATCTTGGCCGCGAAGTCCTTGATGTCGAAGCGCTGCACTTGCACTTCGCGCTGCTGCAGCAACGAGTCGAAAGCGAGCTTGGCGTTGGCGGCCGCAGCGACGGCGGAAGACTCGACACCCGACGTGACCTGGCGCAGCGACATGTCCTGGCGCAGCTTCTCCAGGAAGATGGCCGAATTCATGCCCTGGGCAGCCAGGATGGCCTTGTTGACCGAGCCGTCGGGGTTGCGCATGAAGGCGAACTGCGGGTCGCGCTTGAACAGCGCGTCGAGACGTTCATCACTGACGCTGAAATGCTGATGTTCGGCAGCGGCCTTGAGCGTGCGCTCGGTAACCAGGCCTTCAAGCGCCTGGCGCTTCACTTCCGGCGTGTCCAGCAGCTTGGGGTCCACGCCCGGGTTCTGGCGCCGGATGCGCTCGGCCTGGTCGCGTTGTGCAACTTCCCATTCACCCTGGGTGATCTTGCGGCCATCGACGCTCGCCACGGCGGTATTGGCGCCACCCATCATGCTGGTATAGCCCTGCATGCCGACGAAGGCGAAGGACGGCAGGATCAGCAGCGTCAACAGGAACTGGAGCAGGCGGTTGTGCTGGCGGACGAATTCAAACATCTCGAGGAGCCTTGAGGATCAAACGCGACGAAGGCGAACCGAGGTTCGCCTTCGAGGGAGTCGCATTCTAAATGCGAGACGGCGGACGCCGCCCTGGGGTCGGGTGGTGGGCGCTGACGGGCTCGAACCGCCGACAATCTCCGTGTAAGGGAGGTGCTCTACCAACTGAGCTAAGCGCCCGGGAGAAACCGGGAAATCGCGGGACCGGCTGAAGGTTCAGTTCACGGCGTCTTTGAGCGCCTTGCCGGGTTTGAACTTGGGCACCTTGGCCGATTTGATCTTGATCGTATCGCCGGTACGCGGGTTGCGGCCGGCGCGCGCGGCGCGCTTGGTGATGCTGAAGGTGCCGAAGCCCACCAGCGAAACGGTGCCATTCTTCTTCAGCGTCGTCTTGACGCCGCCGATCACGGCTTCGAGCGCGCGGCCTGCAGCGGCCTTGGAGATGTCGGCCTGCTTGGCGATGTGCTCGATCAATTCTGACTTGTTCACTCGTGCCCCCTCATGACGATTCAGCGGACTGTTGAGCCCTGCACCGTGAGGGGCGCAGGACTGCGTTGCAGATGTCGATCCCGCGCACTGCGCAGCCTGTGACAGGCCGACGACAAACGGCCAAGGCGCGCGCGGGGAAGCGGATTCTAGACGCGCGTCCGGCGCTGGGCAGGGCGGGAAAAGTCCCGATACAACTCGGTGTCCGACGTGCGTCGGAACAGCGTCTCAGCGGGCTTTGGCGCGGATTTCCGGCAGGGCCTTCTGCAGGTAATAGACCATGGACCAGATGGTCAGCACCACGGCGGCATAGATCAGCCAGGTGCCCCAGAGCCGGGTCGGGATGAGGCCGAAGAGCTGGCCGTCATAGAGCAGGAAGGGGATGGCGACCATCTGCACGGTCGTCTTGAGCTTGCCGACCATGTGCACGGCGACGCTGCGCGAGGCGCCGATCTGGGCCATCCATTCGCGCAGCGCGGAGATGGCGATCTCGCGGCCGACGATGACGAGAGCGACAAAGGCGTTGACGCGGCCGAGTTCCAGCAGGATCAGCAAGGCCGAGCAGACCAGGAATTTGTCGGCCACCGGGTCGAGGAAGGCGCCGAAGGAGGAGGTCTGGTTGAGCTTGCGCGCCAGATAGCCGTCCAGCCAGTCGGTCAGCGCCACGACAACGAACAGCACCGTCGCAAACAGGTTCTGGTGCGCCGGCGTCATTTCCAGATAGAAGACGCCGACGATCAGCGGGATCGCCACGATGCGAGCCCAGGTCAGCAGAGTCGGCAGCGTCAGGAACATGCCGGCATTGTGCCCATGTCGACGCCCACTTCTGGGGCGCCGCAGTCGCGACTGTGGCGGCCAGCCCTCAGTTCAGGCTGAGCGGCTTGAAGCGTCGGTCTTCCTCGAAAAGAAAGGTCTCGGTGAACTTCCAGGGCTCGGGCATGCGCCGCACGTCGCCAAAGGGGGCGGCGCGGTGGATGGCGTCGATGGCCAGCTGCAGTGTTTCCGGCGCAAACCGGGGTGGCCGGACCACGTTGACGCGGCGCACGCTGCCGTCGGCCTTGACCTCGATTTCCAGCACCACGACGCTCAGCACATGCGAAGGCGCCTTCGTCATGAAGCTGCCCTCAGGGTTGGCCATGACGAGGCGCTCGGCGGCCTGGTGGCGCAGCTCCGCCTGCGTGCGTACTGGCTTGGGCGGCGGCAAGCCGGCGGGCTTCGGGGCCGCCACCACGGTGGGCGAAGGCTGCGGGGCAGGCTCGAGAACCACGGCGCGTGGAATGCCGTCGGTGGGCACCGCAGGCGCCGGCGCACGCGGCGCTGCCGCGCAGCCGGCCAGCAGCGGGCCGATCAGCCAGCGGGCGGCGCGCTTCAAAGGGGCGATGGTGGGCACGGCGTTCTCCTCATGGCTCGAATTGTTCTGGCTCGTACCCGGCACGAGGTGCGACGGATTTCTCGCCGCAACCGCCGTAGCCGTAGCGCAATGCAACGCAGGGTAAGCGTTCTGTACCTAGTGCAGCGCGCGGTAGATTTCTTCGGCGAGTTCCCGTGAGATGCCCTTGACGCCGCACAACTCGTCCACGCTCGCCCCCGCCACGCCGCGCACGCCGCCAAAGCGCTGCAGCAGCTGGGCGCGCTTCTTCGGGCCGACGCCCGGCACGTCCTCCAGCCTCGACCCCCCCGTGCGCGTGGCGGCGCGCTTGGCGCGCATGCCGGTGATGGCGAAACGGTGGGCCTCGTCACGGATCTGCGCAATCAGCATCAGCGCGGCCGAATCACGGCCAAGGTAGACCTTTTCACGGCCGTCGGCAAATACCAGCTCCTCCAGCCCGACCTTGCGGCCCTCGCCCTTCTCGACGCCGGCGATCAGCCCCAGGTCCAGCCCGAGTTCCTCGAAGACTTCGCGCGCCATGCTGACCTGGCCGCGGCCCCCGTCCACCAGCACCAGGTCGGGCAGGCGGCCGGTGCCGAGCTGGGCCGCCTCGGCCATCTTGCTGTAGCGGCGCGTCAGCACCTGGCGCATGGCGGCGTAGTCGTCGCCGCCGGTGATGCCCTCGATGTTGTAGCGCCGGTACTGGCTGCTCTGCATCTGGTGGTTCTCGAAGACGACGCAACTCGCCATCGTCGCTTCGCCAGCCGTGTGGCTGATGTCGAAACATTCGACGCGGAACTTGTTGATCTCGACCACCGACAGGTCCAGCGACTCGACCAGTGCGCGCGTGCGAGCCTGCTGCGAGCCCTCCTCGGCCAGCAGGCGGGCGATCGCCAGTTCGGCGCCCTTGATGCACATCTCCTGCCAGATGCGCCGCTGGCCGCGCGGCTGGGCCTGCACGGTGACGCGGCTGCCGAGCTGCTGGGCCAGCGCCTCGGCCAGGCTGGCGTCGACCGCTTCGCTGACGATGATGAGCCCGGGCACCGGCGACGCGAGATAGTGCTGGGCCATGAAGGCCTCGAGCACCTGGCGCTCGGCCGACACCACTTCCTCGTCGTCGAGGCGGATCGCCGTCGCATCGTCGACATGCTTGGGGAAGAAGGCGCGGTCGCCCAGATGCCGGCCACCGCGCACCATCGCGAGGTTGACGCAGGCCCGCCCCCCCTGCACCTTCACGGCCAGGATGTCCACATCGCGGTCGCGACCCGTCGCGCTGCTCTCCTCGATGACCTGCTGCTGCAGCACCTTGGACAGCGCCTGGATCTGGTTGCGCACCTCCGCCGCCAGCTCGTACTCGAAGCGCTCGGCGTAGGCGCCCATCTGCTGCTGCAGCGAGGCCATCACCTCGTCGGTCTCGCCGCGCAGGAAGGCTTCGGCGCTCTGCACATCGCGTGCGTACTCGCCGGTCTGCCCCGCCGGCACGCAGGGCCCGGAGCAGCGCTTGATCTGGTGCAGCAGGCAGGGCCGACTGCGGTTGTTGAAGACGCTGTCCTCGCAGGTTCGCAGCTTGAACACCTTCTGCATCAGCTGGATGGACTCCTTCACCGCCCAGGCGCTCGGGAAGGGCCCGAAATAGTGATGCCGCTTGTCGACCGCCCCGCGGTAATAGGCCATGCGCGGCCAGGCGTGCGAGGTGATCTTCAGATAGGGGTAGCTCTTGTCGTCCCGGAACAGGATGTTGAAGCGCGGGTTCAACGTCTTGATCAGGTTGTTTTCCAGCAGCAGGGCCTCGGCCTCGGTGCGCACGACCGTCGTCTCCATGCGGGCGATGCGCGCGACCATCAGGCCGATGCGGGTGCCGCCGTGGTTCTTCTGGAAGTAGCTGCTGACGCGGCGCTTCAGGTCCTTGGCCTTGCCGACATAGAGCACCTCATCCCGGGCATCGAAATAGCGATAGACACCCGGCAGGGGCGGCAGGGCATTGACTTCGGCCTGCAGGCGCTCGCGGGCCTCGCGGGCGGCGGCCTCCATTTCGGCGCCGCGCTGCTTCTCGGCGGCTTCGATGACCGCGCGCTCGGCGGCCAGATCTTTTTCGTTCGAGGCCTGCTGCTGGTCAACGGCTTCGGTGTTGGAAGGGGTCGTGCTCGACATGCAGGGAATTGTGGCCTGGGAGAATTGGCCCATGAGAGCGCCGATGCTTTGGGACATCTTCTGCCGCGTCATCGACAACCATGGCGACCTCGGCGTCTGCTGGCGGCTCGCGCGCGACCTGGCCGGGCGCGGCGACGCGGTGCGGCTTTGGGTCGACGATGCCTCGGCACTGGCCTGGATGGCGCCCGAGCGCCCCGCAGCGGTCGAAGTGCTTGCCTGGCCCGACGGCGAGGTGGCCGCGCAACCTGGCGACGTCGTCATCGAAGCCTTCGGCTGCGAGCTGCCACCGGCCTTCGTCGCCCGCATGGCCGCGCGCCAACCCGCACCACGCTGGATCAACCTCGAATACCTCAGCGCTGAGGACTATGTGGAGCGCAGCCACGGCCTCGCCTCGCCGCAGTTCAGCGGCCCGGGTGCCGGGCTGACCAAGCATTTCTTCTACCCGGGCTTCACGCCGCGCACCGGCGGCTTGTTGCGCGAGCCGGACCTGCTCGATCGCCAGGCGGCTTTCGACGGCCCCGCCTGGCTGGCCGCCCGCGGCTGGGCGGCTCGGCCGGGCGAGCGCGTCGTCAGCCTGTTCGCCTATGCCAACCCGGCCCTGCCTGCGCTGCTGGACACGCTGGCTACCCAGCCGACGCTGCTGCTCGCCTGCCCCGGGCCGCTGCAGGCGCAGATCCGCGATCGCCCCGGCCTGCGCACCATCGCCCTGCCGTATCTGCCCCAGGACGACTACGACCGCCTGCTGTGGGCCTGCGACCTGAACTTCGTGCGCGGCGAGGATTCATTCGTCCGCGCGCAGTGGGCCGGCAAGCCCTTCGTCTGGCATATCTACCCTCAAGACGACAACGCCCACCACGCCAAGCTCGAGGCCTTCATGGCGCGCGCCGAACTGCCTTCCGGCTGGCGTGAAGTCTGGCGCGGCTGGAACGGCCTGGCCGCCCTGCCCGACTCGCTCCGCGGGCTGGAAATGGCGGCCAGCCACGCCCCGAAGTGGCGTGCGCAATTGGCGGCTCAGCCCGATCTGCTGGCGCAATTGCAGGGCTTCTTAGGGGTTTCCAGCTAGAATGTCGGGCTTTGCCGCGCCAACCCGAGACGGGTTCTCCTGGAGTCTGGTGCGCCGTCCAGCCGGAATATCCGGCGCCTCACACCGCAATTCACCATGAAACTCGCTCAAGAAATCCGCGCCGGCAATGTGATCATGCAGGGCAAGGACCCGATGGTCGTCCTGAAGACCGAATACAGCCGTGGTGGTCGCGGTGCCGCCACCGTGCGCATCAAGATGAAGAACCTGCTGAACGGCGCCGGCGCCGAGCTGGTCTTCAAGGCCGATGACAAGATGGAGCAGATCATCCTCGACAAGAAGGACTGCACCTACACCTACTTCGCCGACCCGATGTATGTCTTCATGGACACCGAGTACAACCAGTACGAAGTCGAGTCCGAGAACATGGGCGACGCGCTGTCCTACCTGGAAGACAGCATGGCCGTCGAAGTGACCTTCTACGACGGCAAGGCCATCTCCATCGAACTGCCCACCAGCGTCGTTCGCGAGATCGAGACCGAGCCGGCCGCCAAGGGCGACACCTCGGGCAAGGTCATGAAGCCTGCTCGCCTGAAGGGCACTGGTTTCGAAATCTCCGTGCCGGCGTTCGTCGAAAACGGCGACAAGATCGAAATCGACACCCGCACCCACGAGTACCGCAAGCGCGTCTGACGCGACGGCCGCGGCCTCACAACAGAACGCCCGCTTCAAGCGGGCGTTTTGCTTTATTCGGCGTCGTCAGAAAGGTCGGGAACTTCCAATTCGGCGTCGATCTCGCTGTCGAAATCGGCGGCGCTGCCCTTGACGGGAATCCAGGGCCGGTCCAGCGGACGATAGACGCGGCTTTGCAGGCGGGCCAGGCGGTCGGAGCGCTCGATGGCGTTCATCACCGCCTCGGGGGCGATCAGCATCGCGAAAGGGTCAGCCAGATTCGGGGTGGTGGACAGCATGGTGGGCCTCGTGTTTGACGATGACTCCACTGTAGGCAGCGCCGCCTCGGCGCAACAGTCGGCTCAGCGCCCTAGGCGCTGTAAGACTTTTCCCTACACGGCCCTCAGGGCGAGAACTAGTTGGCGCTGCTGGCGCTTCTTGCTGAAGCTGCCGCTGCGGCCGCGCGCTGCTGGCGCTCCTTGATCAGGCGGCGCAGCTCCTTGGCCATCACGTCACGGCCACCGCGCTCGGCAAAGTCGGCCACCGTCAGCTCCTGTTCGTTGGCCGCGCGCGGTTCGGCGCCCGCCTGGATGAGCAGGGGCACGAGATCGCTGTTGCCGTAGCGCGCCGCCATCATCAGCGGCGTCGTGCCGTTCTCGGAGCGCGCATTGAGTTCGGCGCCCTGGGCGATGAGGAAGGCCGCGACGCCGTTGTCCGGCCCGCTGCAGGCGTAATGCAGCGGCGTCCAGCCCTTGCGGTTGACGGCCGCGCCGCGCTTCACCAGGGCCTGCACGGCCGGCAGCGAGCCGCGCACGGCGGCAATCATCAGTGGCGTCTCACCTTGGGCATTGGCCTCGTCCACCTGCGTCAGCGGCGAGGCCAGCAGGCTGTCCAGCGCGCGCAGCGACTCCTCGCGCACGGCAATGAAGATGGCCTTGCGGCCGCGCGAGTCGGCCTGGTTGGGGTCCACGCCCTTGAGCAGCAGGCCCAGCACGGTCCGCGGGTCGTTCAGCTCGGCGGCGGTGACGAAGTCGTCGATGGTCGCTGCCTGGACGGCCATGGAGGCCAGCAAGGCCAGCGCGGTCAGCCCCCGCTTCATGCGGTTCATGCGGTTCAAGCGCCCTCCGGCAGGCCGAACAGCCGCCGCGTGTTCGCCGTCGTGCGCGCCGCCAGTTCCGCCACCGGCAAGCCCAGCGCATCGGCCACCGCCTTCGCGACGTGGGGCACATAGGCCGGCGAATTGGTCTTGCCGCGGTAGGGCACGGGGGCGAGATAGGGGCTGTCGGTCTCGATCAGCACCCGGTCCAGCGGCAGCAGCTTCAGCAGGTCGCGCAGGTCCTGGGCGTTCTTGAAGCTGACGATGCCCGAAAACGAGATGTAGTAGCCGCGCTCGACGGCCGCCAGGGCCACCTCGGCCGTCTCCGTGAAGCAATGGAAGACACCCCCGGCCTGTTCGCCGCCCTCCTCGTCCAGCACGCGCAGCGTGTCGGCCGCGCTGGAGCGGGTATGGATGACCAGGGGCTTGGCGGCCTGCTTCGCGGCGCGGATATGGGTGCGGAAGCGCTCGCGCTGCCACTCCATGTCGTCGATGCTGCGGCCGTTCAGGCGGTAGTAGTCCAGCCCCGTCTCGCCGATGGCGACGACACGTGGCAGCGCCGCCAGGCCCACCAGCTCGGCCACGTCGGGTTCGCGCATGTCCTCGGTGTCGGGATGCACGCCGACGGTCGCCCACAGCTGAGCGTGTTCGAGGGCCAGCGCATGCACCGCCTCGAACTCCTCCATCTGCGTGCAGATGCAGATGGCCTGCTCGACCTGGGCCGTTTGCATGTCGGCCAGGATGGCCGGGAGGTTTTGCTTCAGCTCGGGGAAGCTGAGGTGGCAATGCGAGTCAATGAACATCAGAGCGTTTGCGTGGGCTTGCTCGACGAGATCGCCGTGCCCAGGATTTCCTCGATGCGCACGCGGATCAGCCGCGTCTTCTCGTCGCCGGGGAAGCGCACACCCACGCCCTGGGTGCGGCCGCCCGAAGCATTGGCCGGCGTCAGCCAGGCCACCTTGCCAGCGACGGGGTAGCGCTGGTTGTCCTCGGGCAGGGCCAGCAGCAGATAGACGTCCTCGCCGAGCTTGTAGTCGCGCGTCGTCGGCACGAACAGGCCGCCCTCGGCGAAGGCCGGGATGTAGGCGGCATACAGCGCCGACTTCTCGCGGAAGACGAGCTGGATGACGCTGGGCCGCGCACCGGACGATGCCCCCACGCCGCCCACCGTGGGCAAAGGCAGGTTGCCGCTCATCTTGCTGGGCTGGAACTGCGCGGGCTTGGAGGTGTCGTCGCTCATGAGGTCCGAGTGTAGTCAGCGCGCCGCGGCCGAGATGGCAGTCTGGGCTTGTGCGACGAGAGCCTCTATCCACAGCCCGGCGTTCAGCGGGTGTTCGGCATGGCGGGACGCGCGGCGCAGTTCGGCATCCCAGGCCAGCAGCGGCGCCGGACGCTTCGGCGATGGCAGGGAGGTGGCGGCAAAAAACTGGCCCGGCCGGCCATGGCTGCGGCGCACCAGGTCGTGGCACAGGCGCTGTAGCGCGTCGATGGCGCGCGGCGGCGCCCAATCCGACAGGGCGGCCACTTCGCCGCGGGCGACCCGCTTGGGCAGGGCCTGCCAGGCGGCGTCGGTCAGGCCGGCCTCGTGCCAGGCCAGCGCCTGCTGCGGCCGGCCGCCGGTGGCGTCGAGCAGGCCCTCGGCGCCGTCGACGCCCTTGGACGCCAGCCAGGCCAGCGCGGCTGCGCGCTCGGGCAGCGGCAACGGCAGCGGCTGGCAGCGGCTGCGGATGGTGGGCAACAGCGCGGCGCTGTCATGGCTGGCCAGCGCGAAGCGCAGCAGGCCGGAGGGCTCCTCCAGCGTCTTCAGCAAGGCATTGGCCGCGATGCCGTTCAGCGCTTCGGCCGGGAAGATGACGACCACCTTGGCCCGGCCGCGCGCCGATGTCGCCTGGGCGAAGGCGAGCAGGTTGCGCACCGCCTCGACCTTGATTTCCTTGCTGGGCTTGGCCTTGCCGGCCTTGGGCGCGTCGGGTTCCTCGAAAGGCAGGCCGAGAGACTCGCGCGCGGAGGCATCCAGGGCTTCCGGCATCAAAAGCTGGAAGTCCGGGTGGGTGCCGCTGGCAAACAGCTTGCAGCTGGCGCAGTGGCCGCAGGCCGCTTGGCCCTCGGCGCGGGCTTCGCAGAGCCAGCTCTGCGCCAGCTTGACGGCCAGTTCGAGCTGGCCGACGCCGGCCGGCCCCTGCACCAGCAGCGCATGCGAACGCGCCCGCGCCAGGGCGTCGGTCAGCGGCGCCTGCAGCCAGGGGAGATCGGCGTTCAGCATGGATAGCGCTCGGCCAGCACGGCGAGCACCTTCGCGCCCACCTGCTCGACGGAGCCGCTGGCGTCGATACGCACGATGCGGCCCGGCGCCTTGGCCGCGCGGGCCGCATAGCCGGCACGCACGCGCTCGAAAAACGCCAGGTCCTGCTGCTCGATGCGGTCGGCCTTACGGGCACTGGCGCGACGAGCCGCAGCCTGTTCGGCCGGCAGGTCGAACCACAGCGTCAGCTCGGGCTCGGTGCCTTCCTGCACCCAATCGGCCAGCGGGTCCAGCACGGTCAGCGGCAGGCCGCGGCCGCCGCCCTGGTAGGCAAAGCTGGCATCGGTGAAGCGGTCGCAGAGCAGCGTCTTGCCGGCGGCCAGCGCCGGCTTGATGACGGTTTCGACATGGTCACGCCGGCCGGCAAACATCAGCAGCAGCTCGGTCAGCGAGCCCATGGGCTCCTTCAGCACGATGTCGCGCAGCGTCTCGGCCAGCGGCGTGCCACCCGGCTCGCGGCTCAGTTGCACATCGGCGCCGCGGGTGCGGAACCAGTCGGCCACCGCCTGGATGTGGGTGGATTTGCCGGCACCGTCGATGCCCTCGAATGAAATGAACCGACCAGCAGTCATGTCCACCCCTCGTCCGTCGAGTACGCCGGCCGATCCCCCGAGGGGATGGCGGGCCGGCTAGGGGCGGCCCGGCGCTCGGCCCGCCGGTACGCTGATCGCATCTGTTTCACTTGCCGCCACGTTGGTATTTGTTGACCGCGCGATTGTGCGCGGCGAGGTCATCGCTGAATTCGCTGCTGCCGTCGCCGCGGGCGACGAAGTAGACCGCCTTGATGGGCGCCGGGTTCAGCGCCGCTTGCAGCGAGGCCGCGCCCGGCATGGCGATGGGCGTGGGCGGCAGGCCGCCGCGGGTGTAGCTGTTGTAGGGCGTGTCGGCCAGCAGGTCGCGCTTGCGCAGATTGCCGTCGAAGGCCTCGCCCAGGCCGTAGATGACGGTGGGGTCGGTCTGCAGCGGCATGCCGACGCGCAGCCGGTTCACGAAGACGGCCGCGACCTTGGAGCGGTCTGAGGACACACCGGTTTCCTTCTCGACGATGGAAGCCAGGATCAGCGCCTCGTCGGCCGACTTCAGCGGCAGGTCGCTCGATCGCTTGCTCCAGGCTGCCGCCAGGCGCCCCCGCATGGCCGCATGGGCGCGCTTGAGCACGGTCAGGTCGCTGACACCGCGGCTGTAGGCATAGGTGTCGGGGAAGAAGCGGCCCTCCGGCGCCACGCCGGGCTCGCCCAGCGCCGCCATGATGTCGGCATCGCTCATCTGCGCCGTCTTGGGCCTCAGCTGCGGCGCGGCGGCCAGGGCCGCCCTCACCTGGCGCCAGTTCCAGCCTTCGATGAGGCGCAGCTGCTCCAGGATCTGGTCACCGCGCACCATCTTGTCCAGCAGTTCGCGCGGCGTGATGCCGGCGTGGACCTCATAGCTGCCGGCGCGGATCTGCTTGGCCTGGCCCGACCATCTGAACCACTGGTAAAGGAAACGGGCATCGGTCTGCACACCGGCGCCCACCCAGGCGCGGGCCACTTCGGCCGGGTTGGTGCCCGGCTCGACGGACAGTTCCACCGACGGCGTGGCCAGGCTCAGCGGGCTGCGCAGCCACTGCCAGACGGCGCCTGCGGCCAGGCCGGCGATCAACAACAAGACGAGCAGCGCTCGCAACAACCACTTCATGCCCTGTGATGACCTGTGAATGGCCCGGTGAAAAGGGGGCCGATGATAATTCCCGCCATGTCCCAAGCCTCCCAACTCCGCCTCGCCGACTGGGGCGTCATCCGCGCCCAGGGCGCCGACGCCGCCAGCTTCCTGCACAGCCAGCTGACCCAGGACTTCGCCCTGCTCGACCGCGATCACGCCCGCCTGGCCGGCTTCTGCACGGCCAAGGGCCGGCTGCTGGCGACGCTGGTGGGCTGGCGTGGCGGCGAGGAAGAGATCCTGCTGGCCCTGCCGGCCGAGACGCTGGCGGCCACGCTGAAGCGCCTGTCCATGTTCGTCATGCGTGCCAAGTGCAAGCTCAGCGACGCCAGCGCCGAGTTCGCGGTCTACGGGCTGCTCGGCACGCCGGCCACCGAGGCCTGGATGCTGGCCCGCGATGGCGATGCGGTGCAGATCGCCCTGCCAGGCTCGGGTCGCGCGCTTCGTGTGCAGCCGGCCGATGCGCCCGCGCCGGCGGGTGCAGCGATGACGGCCGATGACTGGGCGTTTGCCGAAGCCGAGGCCGGCGTGGCCTGGGTGCGCGGCGCCACCGTCGAGGCTTTTGTGCCGCAGATGATCAATTTCGAGGTGCTGGGCGGCGTCAACTTCAAGAAGGGCTGCTACCCGGGCCAGGAGATCGTCGCGCGCAGCCAGTACCGCGGCACGCTGAAGCGCCGGCTGCAGGTCTTCGAGACCGATGCGGCGGCCACCATCGGCCAGGAGATCTTCCACAACGCCGACCCCGAGCAGCCGGCCGGCATCGTCGCCAGCAGCGGCGCCAAGGACGGCCGCACGGCCATCGCCGCGGAGATCAAGCTGGCGGCACTGGAGGGCGGCAGCCTGCATCTGGGCAGCGCCACGGGAGCCCAGTTGCGCCCACGCACCCTGCCCTACGAGATTCCGCCCCAAGACTGACCGTGCAGCTCTACGTCTACTACCGCGTCGCCGCCGACAACGTCGAGTCGGCCCTGATCGCTTTCCGCAAGGCGCGCGTCGAGGCGCCCATCGAACTGCTGCAGCGGCCCGAGCCGAACGCGGACGGCCAATGGACGTGGATGGAGATCTATCCCGAGGGCTGGGGGCACCGCGAGCCGCAGGTCGCCGCGGCGATGACGCCCTGGCTGGCCAGCGAGCGCAAGGTCGAACGTTTCGAGATGCTGGGCTGAAGCCCCCCGTTGCGGGGGTTTCACAGGTCCACCAGGCCCTGGCCTGAGGTCCCGCAAACGGCTACCCTCGCCCGGACTTCTGGGGGTCGGGCGGCATGAGGGAGATGCTCCGTGGGTTGTGGGTCCTCCTCGCACTCGTTGCGTCGGCCTGCGCCTGCGCCGCTGCGGATGACTTCGAGGCCCGCATCGCCCAGGGCGCGCAGTGGCGCCGCGCCGGGCAGACCCACCAAGCCCTGGCCCTGCTGACGGCCGCCGCCAAGGCCGCGACAAACCCGCAGCAGCGCATGCGGGCCGCGGCGGAACTGGGCCTGACGCTGGCCCAGGAGCGGCGCTTCGACGAAGCCCGGGCAGCGCTGACCCAGGCCTACCAACTGGCGCAAGGCGAGCCCCGCGCGGCCTATGCGCTGGAACTGGGCCGGCTGGCCGCCCGCGATCGTGACGCCGCCGCAGCAAGCTATCTGGCCGAGGCTGCACGCTCGGGCGATGCGCGCGTGCGCCTGGCCGCGGCACTGAACCTGGCCCTCATCGCGCCCGAAGCCGAACGCCTGCCGGCCCTGCAGGCCCTGGCCCCCGCCGTCGCCGCCCAGGGCGATGCCGCGCTGCTCGTCGGCGTCGGCCGCCAGGCCCAGGCTCTCGGGGCCACCGAGCTGGCCTGGCGCAGCCTGGAGCAGGCGCGCCGCGCCGCCGCGCCGGGCAGCCGCGCCCAGCTCGACGCGCTGGACGGCCTGGCCGGCCTCTATGAATCCCAGGGCCGCTTCGCCGAGGCGCTGAGCCTGGACGACGCCGGCCTGGCGGCGCTGGCCGGCCAACCCGTCGCCAGCGTGGGTGAACTGGCCATCGAGCTCGAATGGCGCAATGCGCGCCTCCACAAGGCCCAGGGCCAGGCCGGCGCCGCGCTGGCCGCCTACCAGCGCGCCGCCGACCGGCTGGAGGCCCTGCGCGCCGACATCCCCATCGAACTGGACGACGGCAGTTCCTCCTACGGCCGCTGGTTCGAGCCCATCTACCTGAGCCTGGCCGAGAGCCTGCTGGACGCCTCCGAGGGCCTGCCGCCCGACCGCGCGGGCGCGCTGCTGCGCCGGGCACGCGACGCGGTGGAGCTGCTGCGCCAGACCGAGATGCAGGACTTCCTCGGCGACCGCTGCGCCGTCGACGCGGTCAAGGGCGGCAGCGCCACCGTCATCCCGGCGGGCACGGCGGTGATCCATGCCGTGCTGCTGCCGCGGCGGCTGGAGCTGCTCGTCGAGACCACCCAGGGCCTGCGCCGCGTGAGCCAGCCTTTTGCGCGCGACGACATGCGCGACCTGGCCGGCCGCTTCGCCAAGCAGCTGCGCGACCAGGGCGCCGGCTTCCTGCCGCTGTCTCAGCGGCTCTACGACCGGCTGCTGCGCCCGCTGGAGGGGCTGCTGAACGAGCTGCAGGCCGACACGCTGGTGCTGGTGCCCGACGGTGCGCTGCGCATGGTGCCCTTCGGCGCCCTGCACGACGGCCAGCGTTTCGCCATCGAGAAGTACGCCCTGGGCAGCATGGCCGGGCTGTCGATGACCAACACCACCGCGCCCAAGGCCCAGCTTGCCAGCAACCTGCTGGCCGGCGTGTCCGACTTCGGGCCGGTGGTGGACAAGCTCATGCTGACCCGCACCGGCCAGGATCTGGTCGCCCAGACCGACGGCACGCCGCGCTCGCTGCGCGAGTCCCTGGCCCTGCCGGGCGTGAGCCGCGAGATCACGGCGCTGGGCCGGCTGCTGCCGGGCGAGCAGCTGCTGAACTCGGGCTTCACCGTCGATGCCTTCAGCCGCGCGGCGCGCTCGGGGCGCTATCGCGTGCTCCATGTGGCCTCGCATGGCGTGTTCGGTGGCGATGCGCGCAGCAGCTTCATGCTGGCCTATGACGACCTGCTCACGCTGGACGGTCTGCAGCAGCTGCTGGGCGCCGATGCGCTGCGCCGCCAGCCGCTGGAGCTGCTGACCCTGTCGGCCTGCGAGACCGCCGAGGGCAACGAGCGTGCGCCGCTGGGCATCTCGGGTGCGGCCATCCGCGCCCGCGCCAAGAGCGTGCTGGGCACGCTGTGGCCGGTGGACGACGACGCCGCCGTGGCGCTGATGCAGCGCTTCTACGGCGGCCTGGCCGAAGGCCACACGAGCAAGGCCCAGGCGCTGCGCCAGGCCCAGCGCGAGCTGCTCGCCAAGCCTCAGTTCGCCCACCCCTTCTTCTGGGCGCCCTTCACGCTGATCGGGAACTGGCTGTGAAGTACCTACCGTCCTCTCTCTCATTGGCCCTCGCCTGCGCTGCCCTGCCCGCGCTGGCCCAGATCCGCACCGACGCCAGCCTGGGGCAGTCGGCCCAGACGCTGCAGGGGCCGAGCTATCTGATCACCCAGCAGCTGGGCAAGCTTGCCGGCAGCAATCTCTTCCACAGCTTCCAGACCTTCAACCTCGCCACCGGCGAGTCGGCCACCTTCACGACCAGCACGCCCGGCATCGCCAATGTGATCAGCCGGGTCACCGGCGGCGATGCCTCGCTGATCTACGGCAAGCTGAGCCTGCAGGCCGCATCGGGCACGCCCAGCTTCTTCTTCATCAACCCGGCCGGCGTGCTGTTCGGCGCCGGCACCAGCATCGACGTGCCCGGCGCCTTCCATGTCAGCACGACCGACTCGCTGCGCTTCAGCGACGGCAGCCGCTTCCACGCCGACCTGTCCAAGGCGAGCACGTTCTCGTCGGCCGCACCCGAGGCTTTTGGCTTCCTGGGCGGCAAGCACGGCCTGATCGAGGTGAGGGACGGCGCCGTCATCGCCACCAACCCGCAGCAGGCCATCAGCATCGTTGCAAGCGATATAGCCATCGACCATGCCACCCTGGTCGGCAGCGGCAACGTGAGGCTCGCGGCCGTGGGTGCCCAGGCCATGGACCTCGGCTTGAGCGGTGCCACGCCCGGTCTTTCGGGCCTCATCGTGCTCAGCAATGACGCCCTGGTCGGTGCCTCCAACCTCGGCGGCCAGGACGCCGGCCTCATCAGCCTCAGCGCCGGCACCATCGCCCTGGACGGCGGCGCCAGCGTTTCCAGCTTCGCGCGCGCCGGCACCACGGGCAAAGGCGCTGCCGTGCTGCTGCAGGCCACCGACACGCTCGTCCTGAGCAATGGCGGCAACGTCTACACCTCCACCCGTGGCGGCGGGGCCGGCGGCACCGTCACCGTGCAGGCGGGCAGCGTCCAGATGGACGGCGGCGGCTACCTCTACACCGACACCCAGCCCGGCAGCCACGGCAACGGCGGCGGCCTGATCGTCAGCGCTCCCCAGGGCCTGTTCCTCACCAACGGCGCCAGCATCAGCTCGGACGTCAATGGCAGCGGCAGCGGCGGCGTCATCGCACTGACGGCCGGCAGCATCAACCTGGCCAGCCAAGCCTATCTGTCCAACTCTGCGCTGTCGGGCACCGGCGACGCCGGCGCCATGCTGCTGACCGCGACCAATGGCATCCGCCTCAACGCCGGCACCAAGCTGCTGTCCTACACCCAAACGTCCGGCCGCACCGGGGCCATCCAGGTCAAGGCCGGCGCAGGTCTGGATCTGGCCGGCGGAGCCTCCATCGCCAACGTGGCCATCGGCCCTGGCGCACAGGCGGGCGACGTGAGCCTGACCCTGGGTGGCGACCTGGGCTTGAGCGCCGGCACCAACATCGTCACCAGCGGCCTGTCCGGCGGCAACGCCGGCAGCATCGCCATCGCGGGTCGCAACCTCAGCCTGTCTGACGGCAGCTACATCTCCAGCGGCTCGCTGGACAACCAGGGTTCGGCCGGCAATGTGCAGCTCACGGCCACGGGCACGGTCAGCCTTAGCGGCGGCTCCTACGTCTCGGCCAACACCTATTCCGACAGCGACGGCGGCGCCATCCAGTTGCGCGCCCAGACCGTCAACCTGAGCAGCAGCTTCCTCACCAGCACCACCTACGAGGGGCGGGGCAATGCAGGCGGCATCGACGTGGCGRCGAGCAACCAGATCACGCTGACAAGCGGCGCGTCCATCGGCTCGGGCACCCAGGCCGCGGGCCGCGGCGGGCTGGTCAAGGTGGCGGCCCCGAGCATCAGCCTGGGCGGCCAGTCGCTGATCTACACGACGGCAAGCAGCGCGGGCGCGGGCGATGCCGGCAACGTCGAGATCAGCGCACCCACCCAGCTCAAGCTGGACGAAGGCAGCCTGGTCGACAGCAGCAGCTACTCAAAGCTCGGCAATGCCGGCAGCATCTCGGTGAGCGCCGGCAGCATCGCGATGGACCATGCCTCGATGGCCAGCCGCAGCGCCCTGCCCGAGGGCAGCGGCCAGGCCGGCGCCATCCGGCTGGTGGCCAGCGGCGCGGTCAGCCTCGCCAACGACAGCCTGATCAGCAGCAGCACGCTGTCGGCCGGCAATGCCGGCCTGGTGCGGGTGGAGGCGGCCTCGATGCTGCTGGACCACGCCAGCCTGCTCAGCCTGGCGGGCACGGGCAGCCGCGGCCGCGGCGGCAATGTGGAGCTGAAGCTGAGCGGTGACCTCAGCGCCCGCTCCGGGTCGCTGGGTACCACCACCTTCGGCAGCGGCGCGGGCGGCACCGTCAGCGTGCAGGCGCATGACATCAGCTTCGACGGCGCCCTCGCCGGCATCAGCGCGGCCGCGGCGGTGGGTTCAGGCGGCCAGGTCGGCAGCATCGATGTGCAGGCCAGCGGCCGGCTCAGCCTGAGCAACGGCGCCAGCCTGGGCACCAGCAACGCGGCCACGGTCGCCAACCCCGCCACTCTGCAGCCCAGCCTGCTGAGCGTGCGCGCCGATCAGCTGGCCATGAGCGACGCCGCCATCACCGCCGACGCCAGCGGCAATGTGGCCGCCAGCCGCATCGACATCCGCACCGGCAGCGCTACGCGGCTGCTGCGCAGCGCCATCTCCACGACGGCCAACGAGGGCAATGGCGGCGCGGTCGCGCTGGACGCCGGCCACCTGCTGGTGCTGGACAACAGCGTGCTGACCACCTCGGTGCTGGGCCGCCGGGGCAACGGCGGCGACATCGCCGTCAAGGCCGATGCCGCGCTGCTGCGCACCGGCTTCATCCAGGCCAACACCGCGGCGGCCCAGGCCAGCGGCGGGCTGGTGCGGGTGGACGTGCGCAGCCTGGTCGCCAGCGGCAACAGCCTGTTCGTCGGCGGCAACCAGCCACTGCAGTTCAAGGCCGGCGTGTTCGGGCTCAACGTGATCCAGGCGGCGGCGCCTGATGGCGTCAGCGGCGTGATCGCCATCACCAGCCCGGTGCTGGACCTGTCGGGCAGCCTCAGCGCGCTGGACGCCCGCCCCATCGACACGGGCGGCCTGGGCCGCAACCCCTGCCTGACCAGCGGCGGCAGTTCGCTGGCGGCGGGCGGTCGCGGCGGCCTGCCCGGCTCGATGCGCGGGCTGGTGGGCATCGACGCCCTCGCGACGGCAGGCCCGCGCCCAACCGCCCTCACCCTGGCAGCTTTTTCGCCCGGAGCATGCCGTTGATGCGCGCCGCCCTGCTGCTGTTGCTGAGTGCCGGGGCCTTGGCGGCCGAGCCCTCGCTGCCGCCCCTGCCCGCTGACCTGGCAGGCGCCACCGCCGCGCCGCTGCAGGTGCGCGTCGACGCCATCGAGTTCCGCGGCAACCGTGCCATCACCACCGCCGAGCTGCAGGCGCATGCCGCACCGCACGTGGGCCGCGTCAACGGCGTGGACGAACTGGAAGCCCTGCGCCAGCAGCTGACGCGGCTGTATGTGGACCGCGGCTACGTCAACTCCGGCCTGCTGCTGCCGCAGCGCCTGGCCGACGGCGTACTGGTCTTCCAGGTCATCGAGGGCCGGCTGAACGCCGTCGACCTGCGCGGCATGGACGGCCTGCATGAGCGCTACGTCGGCGCCCGGCTGCTGCGCCGCGAGGACGCCATCCTCGACATGGGCCAGATGCGCGACCGCTACCAGCTGCTGCTCGCCGACCCGCAGATCGCGCGCATGAACGCCCGCCTGGTGCCCGGCGAACAACTGGGAGAGGCGCGTCTGGAAGTGGACGTGCAGCGCAGCCGGCCTTGGGGCTTAAGCGTCTTCGCCAACAACTACCGGCCCGCCTCCATCGGCTCGACCGCCGCCGGCGTGGCCGGCACGCTGCGCAACCTCAGCGGCCGGGGTGATCAGTTCGACCTGACGCTGCAGACGCCGGTCGAGCGTGGCGGCCAGGGTGGCCATGGCCGGCTGGACTGGCAACTGCCGCTGGTGACCTGGGGTCTGACCGACACTCAGCTGCAGCTGGGGCTGGAGCGCGGCAGCTCCTCTGTCATCGAGGAGCCGGTCGATCAGCTCGACATCCGCAGCCGCCTCTCCAGCCGTGAGCTGGGCATCAGCCACACCTGGTCCGAAACGCTGGCGCGCAAGCTCGACGGCGGCCTGACCTGGCTCAGCCGCGACAACCGCACCAGCTTGCTCGGCCAGCCCTTCTCCTTCACGCCGGGCGTGCCCGACGGCGAGTTGCGCGAGACGCTGTGGCGCAGTTGGCTGGGCGGTGCCTGGCGCAGCGAGACCCAGGTGCTGGCCCTGCGCGCCAGCTACGCCTGGGGCCACACCAATGTGCAGGACGTGGCGGAGCTGCCGCCGTCGTCCTTGCCCGCCAGGCGCTTCGGGCTCTGGGTCGCCCAGGCCAGCTACACCCGCCAGCTCTTCGACCGCGCGGCTCAGCTGGGCGCCCGCCTGAGCTGGCAGCACACCAGCGACCACCTGCTGCCGCTGGACGCGCTGGCCCTGGGCGGCCTGGGCACGGTGCGCGGCTTCCGCCAGAACCAGCTGGTGCGCGACCGCGGCTGCGTCCTCAATCTGGAGCTGGAGATCCCGCTGCGCCAGGACGCGGCCGACGGCTGGGCCCTGAGCCTCACGCCCTTCCTCGACCTGGGCCGCGCCGCCAACGTCGGCGAGCCGGGCACCACCCTGTCCTCGCTGGGCCTGCAGGCCCGCGCCCGCTGGCAGGGCTGGACGCTGGACATGGGCCTGGCGCATCGCCTGCAGGGCGCCAAGCTCGGAGCGACGCTGCAGGACCAGGGCGTGCTGCTGCAGCTGGCCTACAAGCTCTGACGAAGCCCCGGCCGGACGGATCAGGTCGACCCGAAGCGCATAAAGCGACGCAGGGCCGGATTGCCGGACTCGATGAGAAGCTGTGCCGCGGCATCTATCCGGTTCAATCCAACGCCGACTTGCAAGTCCGCCGGCCAAACAATGCCAAGGGCTTTCAATTCCATCAGCGCTTCTGTCGACCAGTAGTTGATCGGATACAGGCCACGAACGGCGCCGGCCTTCACATCGTCGCGGCCGCTGAGCCAGCCCTGTTTTGCGGCGTCCACGCGCACGCTTGTCGCACCCAGAAGCGACTTGTGGACCTTGCTTTCGGAGAGGGGCGACATATCGAGCCCAAGACGCCTGCAATAGCCGTAGTGAAGCTGGCCATGACCCGCCAGATCATCCAGCGGCCCGCCGTTCATGAACTCGGCAGCCGGGTCCGCCGCAATCCACGTCATTTCGAAGACACCTCGTCCAATTCGAGGGCAACTCGACGCCGCAAAGACCAACGCGTCCAGATCATTGAACACAAGAAACGACTCAAGGTTTGCCAGGCTTGTCTTGCCGAGCAGCTTGAGCCCGTCCTTCATCGGCCGTTCGCTGCCGTCGTTGATCGAGACCCGACCGCCCTCGAGCCCATCAAGCCATTGCGACGGAATCAGCGCCGTCGCCGGCCGCTCCACCGCATCGAACAGCGTCAGATAGCCTCGACACAGACTCGCCGCAGGGCTTGATTTGCCGCGCGCCTCCCGACCTGCAATCAGCCTGCGGATCGCCTCAATCATTCGGGGATTCTGCTCACAGGTTCCTGACCATCTCCACATGCGCGATGCCCGCCTCTTCAAAAGGCTGGCCACGCCGCTGGAAGCCGGCACGCAGATAGAAATTCTCGGCCGACAGCTGGGCATGCAGCAGCACCTCGCGGTAACCCTGCTTTCTCGCCTCGGCCATCAGCGCATCCAGCACCTGGCGGCCGATCTGCGTGCCGCGCATGGAGCGCAGCACCGCCATGCGGCCGATCTTGGCGACGCCGGGCACGTGCTCCAGCATGCGGCCGGTGGCCAAGGGCACGCCGAAGCGGTTGCGCGCCAGTGCGTGCAGGCAGCTCGCGTCGGCGGCATCCCATTCCATGTCGGCCGGGATGCCCTGCTCCTCGATGAAGACCTGGCGGCGGATGGCACCGGCGGCCTCGCCATGCTCTTTCCAGCCGCCCACGCTGACGTCGACAACGCTCTGGCCGGCTTCAAAGCCGTTGATGACGTCGCGCAGCGCGTCGGGCAGGCGCTGGGGTGTCTGCGCGACCGCGTCGGCGAACACGTAGACCATGTCGGCCTGCACCAGCAGCTGGTCGCCACGGAAGAAGGCGCCGTCGACCTTCATCGAGCTGTTGCCGAACTCGCGGCAGCGCACGCCGATGTCCAGGCGGTCGTCGTAGCGGGCCGAGGCGAGGTAGTCCAGCGCGGCGCGGCGCACGAAGAGGTCGCCGCCGAGCATCTTCATCGTGTCGGCATAGGGCAGCGCCAGTGCGCGCCAGTAGCCGCTGATGGCCGTGTCCATATAGGTCAGGTAGTGGCCGTTGAAGACGATGCCCTGGGCATCGATCTCGGCCCAGCGCACGCGCAGTGGCTCGAGGAAGCGGAAGTCCTGGCGTTTCATGGCTGGAGGTGTTCCTTGATGGCCGCGGCACAGAAGTCCAGGGCCGTGAGAGCCTCGGGCAGGCTGCGGCCCATCTTGATGAAGTCGTGGGTGACGCCGCGCGCGAGTTCGAGTTGCACCGGCACGCCGGCGGCGCGCAGCACGTCGGCATAGGCCAGGCCCTCGTCCACCAGCGGGTCGGCCTCGGCCAGCAGCACGGCGGCGGGTGCGAGGTCGCTGTGGTCCTCGGCGTGCAAAGGCGCGAAGCGCCAGTCGCGGCGCTGGTCTGGGTCGATGTAATGGCTGAAGAACCACTCGATGCTCATCGCGTCAAGCAGATAGCCCTCGGCGAAACGACGGTGCGAGTCATGGCTCATGTCGCTGTCGGTCCCTGGCGTGATGAGCAACTGCATAGCCAGCGGCAGCCCGCGATCGCGCGCGAAAAAGGCCGCGCTGGCGGCCAATGTGCCGCCGGCGCTGTCGCCGCCGACACCGAGGCGGCTGCCGTCCAGGCCCAGCGTCGATGCCTGGTCGTGCAGCCAGGCCAGGCCGGCCCAGGCGTCGTCGACGGCGGCCGGGAAGCGGTGCTCGGGTGCGAGGCGGTAGTCCAGGGCCAGCACCGCCGCGCCGCTGCGCTGGCTGAGCTGGCGGCACAGGCTGTCGTGCGTCTCCAGGTCGCCAATAGTGAAGCCGCCGCCATGCAGATAGAGCAGCACGGGCAGCTTGCCGGCGCTGGGTGCATACAGGCGCGCCGGACGGCCGGCGGCTTCGAGGTCTTCGACGCGGGCCAGCGGCGCACGCGGCAGGTCCAGGATCTCGGCGCCCATGCGGTAGGCCAGGCGGGCCTCGCGCGGCGTCAGCGAGTGGAACGGTGGCCGCTTGGCGCGCTGGATGCGCGTCAGCAGTTCGGCCATGCGGGGAGAAAGCGGGCTCGGATCGGTCATCGGGCCCGCATTGTCGGCGGCACCCAGGGGTCGCGCAGCGGCGCCTGGAAGGCGCTCTCGTTGGTCGGCGCCACGCTGCCCGGCAGCTGCGGCACACCGGCGCGGTCGACGGCCACGGCGGGCCGGGCTTGCTGCGCACGCCGCTCGGGACCGAGGTCGGCCGCCGCGCGCAGGGCCAGCGTGTTGGCGTAAAAGGCCTTGAGGTCGGCGAGCTGGGCGGCGCGGGTGGCATCGTCCAGATAGCTCATGTGGCCGCCGGGGTAGTTGCGAATCTTCACGCGGCTGGCGTCCACGCGGGCCAGGTCGCTCTCGGTCAGGTGGAAGGGCGTGGCCAGGTCGTGATAGCCGCTGATGGCGAGCACGCGCAGGCGCGCGTTCTGGGCCAGGGCCGCGGACAGGTCCGGCAAGGTGTCGGGCAAGGGCCGGCCGGCATGGGCGAAGTTCCAGAAGTTGATGGCATTGCTCAGCACGACATAGGTGGAGCTGTTGCGGTAGCCAAGGTGATCACGCAGATGGGTCGCGATGCCGGTGGCGAAGCTGTCGCTGATCCAGGTGCTAGACACATCGCCGTCGGCCGCGAGGGCACTGCCGATGGCCGCCTTCATGCGGCCGTCGTAGCGGCCGAGCTGCTGGCCCGAGATCAGCCAGATGCGGAAGTTGTCAGCCGACACATTGAGGCTGTTCTGCCAGCGCGCCGCAGGCAGACCGGTCAGGTCGGCCAGTGGCTGCCAGATCGCCGGCGTCGGCGCCCCGGCGAGCCAGGCCTGCAGGGCCCCCGTGTAGACCTGGTCGGCGTAGACCCGCGCCTGCGCCGCCCAGGCATTCGTGTCGGCCGGTATCGGCTGGGTCAGGCGGTGGAAGGCGCCGACGGTGGCGAAGCTGGGCAGGAAGCCGCCGCAACCCTGGGCCACGGTGATGCCGCAATTGCTGTTGTAGTCCATGGCCGGCGACTGCAGCACCACGCCGTCGAGCATGACGCCGGCCTCCTGCAGCCGGCGCGCCAGCACGGCCGTGCGCGGGCCACCATAGCTTTCGCCATAGAGGTATTTGGGCGAGGCGGCGCGGCTGTTGATGGCCAGATAGCGCTGGATGAAGTCGCGGAACAGCGCCGCGTCGCTGTCCACGCCCCAGAAGTCGCGGTTGGTGAAAGGGGTGATGGCCTGGGAGTAGCCGGTGCCCACCGCGTTGATGAAGACGAGGTCGGTCTGGCCGAGCAGGTGCTCGGCGTTGTCGATCATCGGGAAGGGCCGCGCCGCCGTCGTGTCGGGGGCATTGCTGACCAGGCGCTTGGGGCCGAAGCTGCCGAGCTGCAGCCACACCGAGGCCGAGCCGGGGCCGCCGTTGTAGAAGAAGGTGACGGGCCGGGTCGCGGCGTCGGCGCCGGGCAGGGTGTAGGCGACGTAGAACACCGAGGCCTCGGCGGCACCCGCTGCGTCGCGTGCGATCAGGTGGCCGGCGGTGGCCGTGTAGCTCAGCGTCTGGCCATTGGCCGTCAATGTCTGCGTGCTGACCGCGGCAGCCTCGACGGCGCCCGTCAGCGACGCATCGGCCGCCGAGGAATAGACCGTCGCGTCGGTCAGGCCGGGCTGGTTGTCGACCGGCGGCGTCACCGGCGGTGATGCGCCCCCTCCCCCACCGCCGCCACAGGCCGCGAGAACGAGGGAGAGCAGCAGGGTCGAGGTAGTCGCACGCATGACGGCAAGTCTAGACATGCGGCACTACCATGAGGAAAGACATTGTGTGGAGAAAGCGCCGTGGCCCAGATCCTCTACCTGACCCGCATCGAGCTCGAGTTCGGCGCCAGCCGGCTGCTGCCTGCCGAATGCGAGCGCATCGGCATCCGCCGCCCCCTGGTCGTGACCGATGCCGGCGTGCGCGCTGCCGGCGTGCTGGACGAGGCCCTGGCGGCCTTCGACGTCAAGCCACCCGTCTTCGACCGCACCCCCGCCAACCCGACCGAAGCCGCCGTGCGGCTGGCGGTGGCGGTGGCCCGGGAGTTCGACTGCGACGGCCTCATCGCCATTGGCGGCGGCTCCAGCATGGACCTGGCCAAGGGCGTGGCCATCGCCGCCACGCACGAGGGGCCGCTGAAGAGCTACGCCACCATCGAGGGTGGCGCCGTCAACATCAGCCCCCGGGTGCTGCCGCTGATCGCGGTGCCGACCACCGCCGGCACCGGCAGCGAGGTGGCGCGCGGCGCCATCCTCATCGTGGATGACGGCCGCAAGCTGGGCTTCCACAACTGGGAGCTGCTGCCCAAGGCCGCCATCTGCGACCCGGCGCTGACGCTGAAGCTGCCGCCCGCCCTGACGGCCGCCACCGGCATGGACGCCATCGCGCACTGCATCGAGACCTTCCTCGCGCCGGCCTTCAATCCGCCGGCCGACGGCATCGCGCTGGAGGGCCTGCGCCGCGGCTGGCAGTCCATCGAGCGCGCGACGCGCGACGGCCAGGATCGCGACGCCCGCATGGACATGATGTGCGCCAGCGTGCATGGCGCCATGGCCTTCCAGAAGGGCCTGGGCGCGGTGCATTCGCTGAGCCATGCGCTGGGCGGCCTCAACCCGCGCCTGCACCACGGCACCTTGAACGCCGTCTTCCTGCCGGCCGTCATCCGCTTCAACGCCGAGGCCGACAGCGTGCGGCGCGACCGGCGCATCGAACGGCTGGCCCAGGCCATGAACCTGGCCGGCAGCGATGCCGACGCGGTGGCCAATGCCATCACGGTGATGAACGCCCGTCTCGGCCTACCGGCAGGCTTGGCCGCCATGGATGTCGGCCCTGACCTGGACGACCGCATCATCGAGCGCGCGCTGGTCGACCACTGCCACAAGACCAATCCGCGCATCGCGACCGCCGACGAGTACCGGAGCTTGCTGGCGGCCTCGCGCTGAACATCGTTTTCAACGCAGGGAGCGTGACCGAAGTCCCAGTTTGAAGCCGACACGGCTTGTAACGTCGCACTAGCATCCCCTGTTGCCCGCGCGCCTGCGCGACATAGAGATGAGAGGACTGGAGACATCATGAACAAGCTATCCATCGGCAAACGGTTGGCAGCCGGTTTTGCGCTGGTGCTGGCGCTGGCCGCCTGCGTGATTGCATTGGCTTCGTGGCGGTTGGCCTCGACGGCCGCGGCCACGCGCCAGATGATGGACGAGCCGCTGGCCAAGGAGAGGCTGATCTCCGACTGGAACCGCAACATCAATTCCGGCGTGCGCCGCACCATGGCCATCGCCAAGAGCTCCGACGCCTCCCTGGTGGAGCTGTTCAAGGACGACCAGGCCTTGTCCACCAAGACCTCCAGCGAGATGCAGGACAAGCTGAAGACGCTGATCCGCTCGCCCGAGGAGCAGGCGCTGTTCGACGCCGTCGGCAAGGCGCGCAAGGTCTATATCGATTCACGCGACGAGATCGTCAAGCTGAAGAAGGACGGCCAGGCCGAGGCCGCCGACAAGCTGCTGATGGACGTCTTCGTGCCCGGCTCCAAGGTCTATCTGGCGCGCATGCAGGAGTTCCTGGACTACCAGCGCAAGGCCATCGACCAGACCGCGGCCGGCATCGACGCCGCCAACGGCAACGGCCGCATGCTGCTGCTGGGCTTCGGCCTGGCCATGCTGGCCCTGGGCGTGGCGGCGGCCTGGACCATCACGCGCAGCATCACGGTGCCGCTGGCGGCGGCCAACGAGCTGGCCGAGCGCGTCGCGGACGGCAATCTGATGCGCTCGGGCCAAGGTCAGACGGCGCGCTCCGACGAGATCGGCAAATTGCAGACGACGCTGCGCCGCATGCGCGAAACGCTGGCCCAGACCATCGGCAGCATCCGTGATTCGGCCGAGTCCATCGGCACCGCGTCGGCCGAGATCGCCAGCGGCAACCAGGACCTGAGCGCGCGCACCGAAAAGGCGGCCTCCAGCCTGGAAGAGACGGCCAGCGCCATGGAACAGCTGACCGGCACCGTGCAGAACTCGGCGGCGTCGGCCGGCCAGGCGAATTCGCTGGCCGTGTCGGCCGCCAGCGTCGCCCAGAAGGGTGGCGAGGTCGTGGCCCAGGTGGTGAACACCATGGACGAGATCAACACCAGCTCGCGCAAGATCGCCGACATCATCGGTGTCATCGACGGCATCGCCTTCCAGACCAACATCCTGGCGCTGAATGCGGCCGTCGAGGCGGCCCGCGCCGGCGAACAGGGCCGCGGCTTCGCCGTCGTGGCGGGCGAGGTGCGCTCGCTGGCCGGCCGCTCGGCCGATGCAGCCAAGGAGATCAAGAGCCTGATCGGCAGCAGCGTCGAGCGCGTGGAAGCCGGCTCGCGCCTGGTGGCCGAGGCGGGCAAGACCATGAACGAGCTCGTCGGCGCCGTGCAGCGCGTCAAGGACATCATGGGCGAGATCACGACCGCGACGGCCGAGCAGTCCGACGGCATCGCGCAGGTCAATATCGCCATCGCCCAGCTCGACCAGGTCACGCAGCAGAACGCCGCGCTGGTCGAGGAATCGACGGCCGCGGCCGAAAGCCTGCGCGAGCAGGCGGCGACGCTCAACGGCGCCGTCGGGACCTTCCAGGTCGCCCGGCGCTAGTCGCCGCCACCGCCACCGCAGCTCGACCCGCAGCTGCTGCCGCCGCCGTCCGAGCTGCTGGTGTCGCAGCTGCTGCCGGCGTCCGAGCTCCAACTGCTGCCGCAGCTGCTGCCGCTGTCGCTGCTCTGGCGCCGGCGCAGCGCGCTCGCCAGCTCCGACTGGGTGACCAGGCCCAGGGCCACCAGGGCGGCGCCGCCCATGGCCGCGTGCATCACGACATCCCCGCTGGGCTTGCCGAAGCCATCGATCTGGCGGTGCGCCAGCGTGCCCTGCTGATAGCCGTAAGCCCAGCCCGTGGGCAGGCGCAGCAGCCCGTCGAGGGCAAAAAGCAGCGGTAGCTTGGGTCCGAGCAGTTCCAGGCCTTCGCTGCGGCAGGCACCCGTCCAGGAGCGAGCCAGGCAGTCCTCCAGGGGAGCCCCCAGCTCCGCGCCCTCGCGGTGCTCGACGACACGGCCGAAGTAGCGCTGCTGCCAGTCCGCCAACCCGGCCGGGTCCAGCTTCAGCCAGACATGCCAGACCGAATCGGCCGCCTTGCTGGGCAGGGCGCAAGCCCCCTGCTCCCGTTGCAGTCGGCAGGCCTCGAAGAACTGCGCGAGGCCCAGCGAGCAGCGCAGCCAGGCACCGTCGTCGGTGGCAAGGCCAGGTAATTCGTCGGGTGCGTGATGGGCCCAGGCGGCGCGGATGGCGGGAGGAATCTGCTCGGCCGCGACGGTGGCCGGTGGGCAGCACTTGCGCAAGGCCTCACGGCGGCTGGTTTCACGCCGCTGCCCCCACCAGGAGCCGAGCCGGAACGCGAGACTGAACTTTGTATTTGTTGTTGTGTTCATGGCGCGCAGTCTGTGACGCAAGTATGACGCGCAGATGACAAAGAAAAAGGCCCGCCGAAGCGGGCCACAAAGGTCAGGAGTTGACGCTCTGACTAATCAACCGTGCTTGGCGTCGAAGAACTGCTCGTCCTCCGTCGAGCCCTTCAGGGCGGCCGTCGAGGCGTTGGCCTCGATGGTCGTCGTGACGGCGTCGAAGTAGCCGGTGCCGACCTCGCGCTGGTGCTTGACCGCGGTGAAGCCCTTCTCGGCGGCGGCGAATTCCTTCTCCTGCAGCTCGACGAAGGCGCTCATCTGGTGGCGGGCATAGCCGTGGGCCAGTTCGAACATCGAGTAGTTCAGGCTGTGGAAGCCGGCCAGCGTGATGAACTGGAACTTGTAGCCCAGCGCACCCAGCTCGCGCTGGAACTTGGCGATGGTCGCGTCGTCGAGGTTCTTCTTCCAGTTGAACGACGGCGAGCAGTTGTAGGCCAGCAGCTTGCCGGGGAACTTGGCGTGGATGGCGTCGGCGAAGGCCTTGGCGAAGGCCAGGTCGGGCTTGCCGGTCTCGCACCAGATCAGGTCGGCATAGGGCGCATAGGCCAGGCCGCGGCTGATGGCCTGGTCCAAGCCGTTCTTGGTGCGGTAGAAGCCTTCGACCGTGCGCTCGCCGGTGCAGAAGGGCTTGTCGTTGTCGTCGATGTCGGCGGTGACGAGGTCACCGGCTTCGGCGTCGGTGCGGGCGACCAGCAGCGTGGGCGTGCCCATCACGTCGGYGGCCAGGCGGGCGGCGACGAGCTTGGCGACGGCTTCACGGGTGGGGACGAGCACCTTGCCGCCCATGTGGCCGCACTTCTTGGCGCTGGCCAGTTGGTCTTCGAAGTGCACGCCCGCGGCGCCAGCTTCGATCATGGCCTTCATCAGCTCGAAGGCGTTCAGCACGCCGCCGAAGCCGGCTTCCGCGTCGGCCACGATGGGGGCGAAGAAGTCGATGTCGTCCTTGCCTTCGCTCCACTGGATCTGGTCGGCGCGCTGGAAGGTGGCGTTGATCTTCTTGACGACCTTGGGCACCGAGTCCACCGAGTACAGCGACTGGTCGGGGTACATCTCGCCATTGCTGTTGGCGTCACCGGCGACTTGCCAGCCCGACAGATAGATGGCCTTCAGGCCGGCCTTGACCTGCTGCATGGCCTGGTTGCCGGTCAGGGCGCCCAGCGCGTTGACGAAGGGTTCGCTGTTCACCAGGCCCCAGAGCTTTTCGGCGCCGCGCTTGGCCAGCGTGTGCTCGATCTCGATGGAGCCGCGCAGGCGCACGACGTCGGCGGCGCTGTAGCCGCGGGTGATGCCCTTCCAGCGGGGGTTCTCGGCCCAGTCTTTTTCAAGGGCGGCGATCTGTTGGTCACGGGTGAGGCGGGTCATGCAGTACTCCTTTGAAACATCGAAAACCGATGCCGCAAGACTAGGCCTTGAGCCCCGCCTTGTGAAGACCCGAGTCTTATATAAGACAAAAAACTTTCTCTTTACAAAACAATGAGTTGCGTTTGTATTTTCAAATCACGAAAGGCAATTCACCATAATGAGAAATCATGCGGCGGTGCAGCATGCGTGATTTTCACCATTTGAAAAGTGACTTTCGAATCGTGAGAATCGCTCCCTCCAGAATGCGGCGCTCCGCCACACCACCCACCTTGCTCCATGACGGTTCTGATCACCCCCCGGCTGCGGCTCGAGCCCTTGAACGACAGCCATTTCGATGCGCTGCACCGACTGAACAGCGATCCGGTCGTCATGCGCTACATCACCGGTCGCCCCGACACGCCGGCGGATACGCAGTCCATGATCGACCGCGTGAAGGCCCGCTGGGCCGAGCTCGGCTATTCCTGGTGGGGCTTCATCCGTCAGGACAACGGCGACCTGATTGGCACCGGCTGCATCCAGCACCTGAACCGCGACCCGGCCGGGCCGCTGGAGACCGGCTGGCGGCTGCGCCAGGACGCCTGGGGCCAGGGCTATGCGAGCGAGGCGGCCCGGCACATGGTGGGCTGGGCTTTCAAGACGCTGAAGCCCGAGCTGGTCTGCGCCGTCTGCCAGCCGGAGAACACGCCCTCCTCCGCCGTCATGGAGAAGATCGGCATGCGCTTCGTCGGCCTGGGCCGCTGGTACGACATGGACTGCAAGCGTTACGACGTCACGGCCAGCGAATGGGCGGCCAGCGCGGCTCGTGCGCGGGTCGAGGCTGAGGCATAGTTCAAATTTTCACCAACCCAGGAGGGACCGATGGCAAACACTGAACAACGCGGCAACAAGATGGCGAAGAAGCCCAAGAAGGACACCGGCCCCGGCAAGGCGGCGGGCTCGGATCGCCCGGTGGCGCCGATGACATCCGTCATGCCCAAGGGCAAGGAAGCCAAGCTGAAGGGCAAATAAGCCCGGCTTGCGGCGGGGCGGGTCGGGAGAAAGCCCGACCCAGGAGGCATCACAGGCCGCCGATGAAGTAGCGCTTCAGCCCCGCCAGCACCATCTCGACCGCGATCGCGGTCAGCACCAGGCCCATCAGCTTCTCGATGGCCGAGACGACCGAGTCACCCAGCAGCTTGCGGATGCGGTCCGCCAGCACGAGGACGAGGCCGGACACCAGCAGCGCGGCGCTGAGTGCACCAATCCAGGCGTAGATGCGGTCAGGCTGGCGTGATGCCAGCAGCAGCACCGTGGCCATGGCCGAGGGCCCGGCCAGCAGCGGCACGGCCAGCGGAAAGATCAAGGGCTCCTTGCCCGGCTCCAGTCCATAGGCCGACTCGCCCGAGCTGCCGAAGATCATGCGGATGGAGATGATCATCAGGATGACGCCGCCGGCCACTTCCAGCGAGCGCTCGGACAGGTGCATGACCTGCAGGAAGCTGTCGCCCAGGAACATGAAGGCGAACAACACGCAGAAGGCGATGCCCACCTCGCGCAAGGCCACACGCGTGCGGCGCTCCTTGGGCACCGCACGCATGATGGGGATGAAGACGGGGAGGCTGCCGAGCGGGTCGAGCACCAGCAGCAGCAGGATCAGGGCGGAGAGGAAGCTGTGGTCCATCCGCCCGGATTGTCAGCGACTGACTCAGAACCGGTAGTGCATCCGCGCGAAGTAGGACGCGCCATTCAGGCCGAACTGCACGCTGTCGTAGATGAAGCCGTTGTCGGTCTCGAAGTCGTTCTGCTTGGTCGGCTTCACGTTGAAGACGTTGTTGCCGCCGATGCTGAGCTTGAGCGCCGGCGTGGCCTGCCAGGTCAGGCCCAGGTCCATCGACGTCTTGGGCTTGTAGTAGGCATTGGGCTCGCCGCCCGCCGTGCCGGTGAAGGTGCCCAGCGTCTGGCTGCCGAAGTGGATGATCTTGGCCTCGCCCGTCCAGGCGCCCTCGGAGTACTCGAAGCCCAGCGTGGCCTTGGCGCGCGGGCCGCCCTGCTCGATGAAGAGGCGCTCGCGCTCGGACAGCAGCACGTCCTCGAAGCCCTTGAGCGACGCCGGCGCGTTGACGCCGGTGACCTTGGTGCGGCTGATGTTGAGGGCCAGGAAGGTGTTGAGCGTGCCGCCGCCGAGCTTGGCGCGGGTCGAGGCGGTCAGGTCCACGCCGTCGGTCTTGGTGTTGACCGAGTTGACGAAGAACTGCGCCTGGCCGACACCCAGGCCTTGCAGGATGGCACCCAGCGCCGGGTAGTTGTCCTCGTCGAAGCGGCCGGACAGCACGATGCGGTCCTTGATCTTGATCTGGTAGACGTCGACCGTGAACGCCGTGTCGCTGCTGGGCTTGACCGTGACGCCCAGCGTGTAGTTCTTGGACTTTTCCTGCCTCAGGTTGGGCACGCCGGCGGCGGTGGTGATCTTGCTGCCGTTGGGGGCCAGCACCACGTCCAGCGGCTTGCCGCTGATGAAGTCGGTGAAGGTGGACGAGAAATAGAGCTGCTGCAGGCTGGGCGCGCGGAAGCCCGTGCTGGCAGCGCCGCGCAGCAGCACCGCGCTGCCGAACTTGTAGCTGCCGGCCAGCTTGGCGGTCGTGCTGGAGCCGAAGTCGCTGTAGTGCTCGGAGCGGACGGCCGCGTCAACGGTCAGGTTGGGCGTGAAGTTGGCTTCCCAGTCGGCGTAGAGGGCCTGGCTGTTGCGGCTGCGGTTGGTGGCATCGGCCGGCTGGAAGCCCGGGAAGCCCTGGCTGCCGGCATTGCCGCCGAAGCCCACGCCGTCGGCGTCGTTGTAGGAGCCCAGCTCGCCGGCGACGATGTCGTACTTCTCGCGGCGGTATTCGGCGCCGAAGGCGATGTTGCTGCCGCCGAGCAGCTCGGGGAAGAAGCGGCTGATGTCGAGGTTGGTCGTCGCCTGGCTGAAGCCGAAGCCACCGGCGTCGAAGCGTGTCGCGCTGACGCCCTTGCCGCCCGCCAGCAGGTCCTTGTTGGCGATGGACGCGTTGATGGTGTTGCTGATGTTGTAGCGCAGCTTGTTGCTGCCATAGGTCTGCGACAGGTCGGTGTCCCAGCCGGCGAAGGTGGACTTCCAGCCGACGATGACATAGCGGTCGGTGATGTCACCGTTGATGAAGGGCACGAAGCCGTTCGGGTACATCGCTGCGGAGTTGCGCGAGGGGATGTCGTCCGAGCCGATGCCGCCACGGGCGAAGGCCGCGGAGGACGCATCGCGGTCCTGGGCGCCGGCCGTCACATAGAGCTTGTCGTCGGACGTCAGCGGGAACTCGCCGTTCAGGTAGACCGTCTTGTTGGTGACCTTGGTGTCGCCAATGATGCGGGGGTTGTCGGCCTCGGCGCGGTTGGAGCGGCCACGGTCCTGCCATTCGCCGGTGATGCCCAGCGTGCCACCGGCCAGCTTGACGCCACAGTAGGCGCTGGCGAGGTAGTTCTTGCCGTCACCGGCCGAGTACTGGCCGAAACCGGCCACGGCCTCGCAGCCGGCCTTCTTCTTCATCTGGATGTTGATGACGCCAGCAATCGCGTCCGAGCCGTACTGGGCGGCCGCGCCATCGCGCAGCACCTGCACGTTGTCGATGGCCAGCAGCGGGATGGAGTTCATGTCGGTGCCCGTCGCGCCGCGGTTGCGCGCGCCGAACAGGTTCACCAGGGCCACCGTGTGGCGGCGCTTGCCGTTGACCAGCACCAGGGTCTGGTCCGAGCCCAGGCCGCGCAGCGCGGCGGAGTCGATCAGGTCGGCACCATCAGCGCCGGTCTGGCGCGTCGAGTTGAAGGACGGCGACAGGTATTGCAGCGTCTGCGCCAGGTCGAATTGACCACCGCCCTCGGTGGCCTTGCTCATCGAGTAGATGTCCACGGGCACCAGGGTGTCGGTGCTGGAGGCGGCGGGCAGGCTCTTGCGCGAGCCGATGACGGTCACGCGCTCGAGGCTGCCAGTCTCCTGGGCGATGGCAGAGGCGGTGGCAAACAGCGTGATGGCTGCGAGGGCGGTCGGCAGCAGGCGGGTGGCGTGCATGGGTGAACTCCGTGAATCTGATTTGTGATGGCGGCGGAGTTTGCCCCTCGCAGCAGGGGTCGCGAGGGCGGGTGTTGTGGCCTGCCGACAGGTTTGAAACCAACGAAACGATCGAAGCTTCGGTGCAACCCGCCCGCGGGAAAACACTCAGCCGCGCGGATGGTGCTCGGCGTGCAAGGCTTTGAGGCGCTCCCGCGCCACATGGGTGTAGATCTGCGTCGTCGACAGGTCGGCATGCCCCAGAAGCAGCTGCACGGCGCGCAGGTCTGCACCATGATTGAGCAGATGCGTGGCGAAGGCGTGGCGCAGCGTGTGCGGCGACAGCGGCACCGTGATGCCGGCCGCCAGCGCGTGTCGCTTGATCAGGGTCCAGAACATCTGCCGCGTCATGCCGGCGCCGCGGGCCGTCACGAAGAGGTCGTCGCTGCTCTGGCCGGCCAGGATGGCGGCACGCGCCTCGCGCAGATAGCGCGCCATCCAGTCGCGTGCATGCTCGCCAAAGGGCACGAGCCTGGCCTTGCTGCCTTTGCCGGTGACGTGCAGCACGGCGTCCTTGAAGGCGACGTGGGCGCTCTTCAGCGTGACGAGCTCGGACACGCGCAGGCCGCTGGCGTACATCAGCTCCAGCATGGCGCGGTCGCGCAGGCCCAGCGGCGTGTCGACGTCGGGCGCCTCCAGCAGCGCGCTGACCTGGGCCTCGCTGAGCAGCTTGGGCACGCGCAGCGGCTGCTTGGCGGCCGTCAGCTTGAGCGTCGGGTCGGCCTGGATGCGCCCCTCGCGCAGCGCCCAGCGGAAATAGCGCTTGAAGACCGACAGCCGCCGGTTGGCACTGGTCGACTTGCCCGCCGGCTTGGCAGCCGCGTACTCGAACAGCTTGAGCTCGCTGCAGGCATCCAGCTCGGTGGGCGCCAGCCAGGCCGCCAGGGCGGCCAGGTCGCGGCGGTAGGCCGCCTGCGTGTTGGCGCTGAGGCCGTCTTCCAGCCAGAGCGCCTCGACAAAAGCCTCGATACCGGAATCAACGGGCATGGCGCACCAGGTATTCGGGCCGAGCGCTGGGCCGCTCCCGAGCCGGCCCGCCATGGCGATGTGCTTGCCGGTCAATCCGGCAAGCATCGCCGTCCCCTCGGGGGCTTCGGCCGGACACGTGGCGCCCAGTGGGCGGCATGTGCCTGCCGAAGCTCTGCGGCCGTTGGCCACAGAGCGGTCCCGGCCAAGGTACTCCTTGGACGAGGGGCTTCAGGTCAATCAAGCTTGAGCTTCTGCTGCGCCACGACCTTCTTGTAGACATCGAACTCCGCCGCGATCTGGGCCGCGAACTGCTCGGGCGTGTTGGCCACGATCAGCGAGCCGGTGTCCTCGATGCGCTTCTTGACGTCGGGCAGCTCCACCGCCTTGCGCACGGCGGCATTGATCTTGTCGACGATGTCGCGCGGCAGGCCCTTGGGCGCATGGATGCCGTAATAGGCCATGCGGTTGACGGGCTCCAGGCCGACTTCCTTGAAGGTCGGCACATTGGGCAGCGAAGCCACGCGCTGCGGCGCGGCGACGACGATGGGGATGAGGCGGCCGTCCTTGATGAAGGGCAAGGCCGACGGCAGGTTGTCGAAGATCATCGGCACCTGGCCGGCCACCGTGTCGTTCAGCGCCGGGCCGGCGCCGCGGTAAGGGATGTGCAGCACGAAGACGCCGGCGAGCGTCTTGTACAGCTCCATMTGCATGTGGCCGATGCCGCCGGTGCCCGAGGTCGC
The DNA here is from genome assembly GCF_056406535.1 of Roseateles sp. P1_C1_2. Classification (NCBI taxonomy): domain Bacteria; kingdom Pseudomonadati; phylum Pseudomonadota; class Betaproteobacteria; order Burkholderiales; family Sphaerotilaceae; genus Roseateles; species Roseateles sp. P1_C1_2. Next base: position 4,537 of record NZ_JBFUAB010000027.1, on the reverse strand, counting down.
ATAGCTGTGCTTGGCCGGGTTCTTCTTGAGCTCGGCCACGAAGCCCTTGTAGTCGCGCGCCGGGAAGCTCGGGTGCACCGCGATGATGTTGGGCGTCGCCGCGATGCTGATGACGGGCGTGAAGTCGGTCAGCGGGTTGTAGGCGATCTTGGGGTTGATGGCAGGGTTGGACGCCGTCGTCGACACCGTGGCCACGCCCAGCGTGTAGCCGTCCGGCGTTGCGCGCGAAATCTCGGTCGCGCCCACCGTGCCGCCGCCGCCCGCCTTGTTGTCGACCACCATGGTCTGGCCCAGGATGGCGTTCATGCGCTCGGAGACGATGCGGGCAATGATGTCGGTCGTGCCACCCGGTGCGAACGGCACGATCAGGCGGATGGGCTTGGTCGGGTAGCCCTGGGCCCAGGAGAGCTGGCTCAAGGGGCTGAGACTGGAGAGCGCGGCGGCTTGGAGGACGGAACGGCGTTGCATGGGGTCGGTCTCCTTGGTTGGTGGGGCGATGCTAGTTCAGGACGACTGCCCCAGCAGGCCGATGCGCAGCCTCGCGTCGCTGTTGTTGTCACCCAGGAAAACCTTCAGGAAGGCCGTGTAGAAGTCCTGGCCCTCGACGGGTTTGCCCCAGACCTTGCCGTTGACCGACAGCACGGTGCCGCCATGGGAAGGCAGGTAGTCGATGTGCAGCAGATCGCCCTTCTTCACGCGCCCCACCTCCGCAATGGCCGTGTTGAACTGCTTCACGCGCTCGGCCACCGCCGCCTTCTCGGCCTCGGTGGAGTTGCGATTGACGCCCTTGCTGATGGCCTTGACGAACTCCTGGGTCGACACGTCCTTCACGAGCGGAATGACGATGCGCATCTCCAGCCGCTTGGGGCCGGCCTGGGCGTAGATCGCGTCGGGGCTGCTCGCCTTCTGCGGCAGGTAGAGCGCCGCCAGGTAGAGCGGGTAGATGGCCACCTGGCGCTTGCCGGTGCCATTCAGGGCCAGCGTGCTGCCATCCAGTTGCAGCGTGTCGGGGAAGTCCTGGCCGTCGTAGCGCACGGCATGGGCAGGCAGGGAGGCCGCGGTGGCCAGCGCGAGGACAGCCAAGGAAACGAAGGGGCGGCGGAGGGACGACATCATTCAAGGGCTCCAACGGACGGGCCGGACGATAACGCGGCAGGCAATTCGGCAGATGACGGCGGGGCGGAAAGGGCCCAGGCAATGTGCTCGGCCACCAGCGCATCGGCCCCCTGCCCCGCCAACACCAGAGCCGCGCGCAGGCCGGCATCGTCCCGAACGCGCAACGCGTTGCCCGCCGCGACGGCGAGGTTGCGTTGCCAGCGTGTAAAGCCGATGCGGCGAATGGCCGAGCCTTCGGTACGGCGCAGGAACTCCGCCTCGTCCCAAGCCAGCAGCGCGGCAATCGGCGCTCCCGCCATGCCCGGGCGCACGTCGAAGTCGGCCAGCACGGCCGGCTGCGCGAACTTGTTCCAGGGGCAGGCCAGCTGGCAGTCGTCGCAACCGTAGATGCGGTTGCCCAGCAGCGGGCGCAGCTCTTCGGGAATGGCGCCGTCGTGCTCGATCGTCAGATAGGAAATGCAGCGCCGCGCGTCGACGCGGTAGGGCTCGGTGATCGCCGCCGTCGGGCAGACGTCGATGCAGGCCCGGCATTCGCCGCAATGGGCGCTGGTCGCCTCCGTCAGCGGCAGGTCGAGGTCGATGAAGAGCTCGCCGAGAAAGAACATCGAGCCGGCCTCGCGATGCAGCGTCAGCGTGTGCTTGCCGCGCCAGCCCAGGCCCGAGCGCGCGGCCAGCTCCACCTCCAGCACGGGCGCCGAGTCGGTGAAGACGCGATAGCCCAGCGGGCCGACCTCGGCCTCCAGCTTCTCGGCCAGTTTCTGCAACCGCTGGCGCAGCACCTTGTGATAGTCCCGGCCGCGGGCATAGATCGAGATCTGGGCTTGCTCAGGCGTTGCCAGCCCGACCCATTCGACCGCCTGCCAGCCCGGCTCGGTGCTGCCCGGAAGATAGTCCATGCGCGCCGTGATGACGCGCAGCGTGCCCGGCACCAGCTCGGCTGGCCGCGCCCTTTTGAGGCCATGGGCGGCCATGTAGTGCATGCGGCCGTGGTGGCCGGCCTCCAGCCAGGCCTGCAGACCGGGCTCGGCGCTGCTGAGGTCCACGCCGGCCACGGCGATCTGTGAGAATCCCAGCTCATGCGCCCAACCGCGCAAACGCATCAACAGCGCGGCGGCATCGACAGTGGACGGGACCTCTTGCATTTGTCTGCGATTCTAGAAACCGATCTGCTGTGGCCCGACGAGGCCGCGGCCCAAGTCACCGCCGACGCACTCGCGGCGGCGCTGCTCCCCTCCCCCAACGCCTTGATCGAACTGCATGGCCCGCTGGGTGCCGGCAAGACGACCTTCGTGCGCCTGCTGCTGCGCGCCCTGGGCGTCGCGGGCCGGGTCAAGAGCCCGAGCTATGCCGTCATGGAGAGCTACGAGCTGCCTGGCGGCATGACGGCAAGCCATTTCGACTTCTACCGCTTTGGCGACCCGCGCGAATGGGAGGATGCCGGCTTTCGCGACGTCTTCGCCGCGCCGGGGCTCAAGCTCTGCGAATGGCCCGAGAAGGCGGCCGGCCAGTTGCCGCCCCCTGACCTGCAGCTCTTCATCGAGCTGATGCCCGACGACAGCCGCCACGTGCGTGTGGTGGGAATGGCCAAGCTCGTCGAGGCCCTGGCATGAAGCGTCGGGAGACCTTGGGGTTCGTCGCGCTGCTGCTGCAGGCGCCCGACACGCTGGCCGCGACCAGCCAGGCCAGCATCGTCGCCGTGCGCGTCTGGCCGGCACAGGAATACACCCGCGTCACCATCGAGTCCGACCAGCCGCTGGCGGTCAAGCATTTCCTCGTCGACTCGCCCCACCGTCTCGTCATCGACATCGAAGGCCTGGAGCTGAGCCCGGGGCTGCGCGAGCTGATCGGCAAGGTCAAGGCCGACGACCCCTACATCACCGGCGTGCGCGTCGGCCAGAACACGCCCACCGTCGTGCGCATCGTGCTGGACCTGCGCCAGCCCGTGGCGCCGCAGATCTTCACGCTGGCGCCGGTGGCCGCCTACAAGCACCGCCTCGTCTTCGACCTCCACCCCAAGTTCGAGGCCGACCCGCTGCTGGCCCTGGCGCAGGAGCGCGACAAGAAGCCGCCGACGGCTGCCGCGCCCTCCCCGGCCCAGCGCGCCGCGGCCGCGGCCAGCGCCGTCAACGACGCGCTGGGCGATCTGATCCAGAAGATCGAGCGCCCGCCTGCACCGGCCCCGGTCGCATCGGCGCCTCTGCCGCCGCCGGTCGTGGCCGCCTCCAAGCCCGCGCCGCCACCGGCACCGGCGCCAGCGCCCGAGCCCAAGATCGACAGTCTCATCATCATTGCGCTGGACCCCGGCCACGGCGGTGAGGACCCCGGCGCCGTCGGCCCCTCCGGGCTGCGCGAGAAGGACGTGGTGCTGGCCGTCGGCCTCAAGCTGCGCAAGCGCCTCCAGGCCAACCCCAACATCCGCGTGCTGATGACGCGCGATGCCGACTTCTTCGTGCCGCTGCAGGACCGCGTGCACAAGGCGCGCCGCGTGCAGGCCGATCTGTTCGTGTCCATCCACGCCGATGCCTTCTTCACGCCGCAGGCACGCGGTGCCTCGGTCTTCGTCCTCAGCGACGGCGCCGCGACCAGTGCCGCCGCGCGCTGGATGGCCAACCGCGAGAACGCGGCCGACCTGGTCGGCGGCGTCAACGTCGGCGCCGCCACCAAGGACGCCAATGTGTTGCGTGCTCTGCTCGACATGAGCACGACGGCGCAGATCAAGGACAGCCTCAAGCTCGGCGGCGAGGTGCTGGGCCAGATCGGCAAGATCGGCAAGCTGCACAAGGCCAAGGTCGAGCAGGCCGGCTTTGCGGTGCTGAAGGCGCCAGACATCCCGAGCATCCTGGTCGAGACGGCCTTCATCTCCAATCCGGAAGAAGAGAAGAAGCTGCGCGACCCGGACTATCAGGACGAACTCGTGGACGCGCTGGCCTCAGGCATCGCCAAGTACTTTGCGAAGAACCCGCCGATGGCGAGGAAGCGCAGCACGACGCTGTAGGGTGGGTTGCTTTTGCGGCTGTGCCTTTTGCTCGGTGCATTGCCGGGAGTCCGTCCCGGCGGCCGGGTACCAGCAGCCCGTCCGACGCGCGGCTGCACGCCGGGCTCATCAAAACAGCCCAATGCAGCGTCGCTCGGGCGACGCGGCTGTTCGGTATTTGCTGATGAGCCCGGCGTGCAGCCGGCGTTAACTGGCTTGAAGGTCCGATCGCTGGCGCTCTTCACAAGTCGTGTGCGAGAGCGCAGCGGTTCGCTTCGGGGTGCGGCCCGGTTCGAGCTTGCGAGCGCCTCATCCCGCTCGAGTGCGGATTGCATTGAGCGCTCCTCTTTTGGTGACTTTTCTCTGGCGCGTCAGAGAAAAGTCACCCGCCCTCGCGGGGCGGATTCCCGCGGCACTGCACGCGAGTCATGAGGACCTTGGCAGAAG
>NZ_JBFUAB010000026.1:0-124230 GCF_056406535.1 Roseateles sp. P1_C1_2 | reverse complement strand
CACCAACTTGGCCTTGCCGGCTCGTTGACGCCATGAACCGCAAAAACGTTCTTGGCGAGGTCGATACCCACGGTCAGAATCGTCATGGACTTCCCCTTCCGAATGAGTTGATGAGAGATCGCACTTCCCATCGTGGCACCTGGTTGCCGTTTGCCGCAATGCGGCTAGTTCGGGACGGGGAAGTCCCTTTCATTCGTTAGGCGGCATCAAATGCGTCTCCGCGCGATCATGGAAGCAATCTGCCGCTTTCTACTTCGTTCGCCGCTTCTGTTCGTCGCACTCTTCTACGTCGGTGTTGCTCTAGCCGCCGTTGTGCAAGTGTTCTTGCTAGCCACCTCTATACAGATGAGCCCGCTAGCCAGTCACATTGCTCTTGCCGCTTTCGCTCCACTAGTCTTCATCGCGCCAGCATGGGGAATCTGTCGGGCTGCCTGGCTTCTTGCTCACAGCAGGAAAAAAGTTGAAAGCCTGTGTGCTCTCCTGTTTTCCTTGCCACTCGCACTTGCGATATACGGTTCAATCAAGCGTGCCTCAGTAGCACCGCGAGGTGGTAGCCAAGCCAGTAAGCAGGTAGTTCAATCCGCGATGAGAATGCCGCCTAACCCTTCCATCGAGAGGACGCTTTCCGGCCTACGGCCCCCAAGCGCCTCTCATGTCAAACGTTGAGCGAAAAAGGGCCTTGGCAAACGCCAAGCCCTTTGCTTTTGTGCCGCTCGGCAGTCAGTTGCGACGAATACGCCGCACGTTCGCAAGGCCCAGACCCAGCAGCACCAGCGTGACGCTGGCCGGCTCCGGGACCGCCCCCATGCTGACCCCAAACATCAGATTCCCGCCGATCCACTGCCCTTCGGCCACGCCGGTGCCAAAGTCCTTGAAGCCCTCGCTGAACTCCAGCCGCAGCAGGCCGTCGGCGCCCACGCTCATGCCATAGGCCGACAAGTCCAGCGAGCCGCTGTAGCTGCCGGCGCCGCTGGAAAAGTCCGCGCCGCCCGGCGTGAAGGTGAGCAGATTCAGTCCGCTGGAGTCGCCGAAGCTGACCTGCATCTCGGCCAGCACGCTGGGGGCGAAGGCGTTCAGTTCCAGGGCCCAATCGAGCGAAGTGAGCAAGGCATTGGCGCCCACGTCGATGAGCCAGACGACATTGCCCGCCTCGCCTTGCAGATTGATGCTCTGCGCGCCGCTGACGTCGACGGCGACGGCCGCAGCCTGGGCGGCCCCGCCGGCGAAAAGGCCCGCGACGGCGAGGGTGGCCGCGGCGGCCAGGTGGTGGAACTGGTTGTACATCTTCATGGTGGTGGCTTTCATTGGGCAGCGGCGGCGGAGCGGACGACGAAGACGACGGCGGTGCGGGCCGGCACATTGAAGCTGCCGGTCGCGCCGTCGAAGCTGGCCTGCTTGGCGCGCCAGTCGGCGGCGGTCGCGGTGGTGTGCACGGGGTGCAGTTCCAGTGCGTGGCCGGCCAGCGTGGGCAGCGTCAGCTGCTTGGCGGTCTTGTCGACGTTGATGAGGTAGACGAGTTCATCGAAGTTGGCGCCGGGGTAACCCACACCATTGAGCCGGCCGACCAGCACGGTGGCTTCCTGGTTGGAGCCGGTGTTCAGGAAGCTCAGGCGTGCCTTGATGTCCTCGGCCGTGCGCAGGCGCAGCAGCGTGCTGCTCTTGCGGATGCGCAGCAGGTCGCGGAAGGCGTCGCGTGTCCAGGCGATGTCGTTGGCATGGGGCTTGATCAGCGGGTTGGTCAGCAGCGGGCGGGCGAGGTTCCAGTTGTCGCCGTTGTCGCGCGAGGGCGGCAGGCCGACGCCGAAGTTGTTGTCGGCATAGCTCCAGTCCAGGCGGTTGAACCAGTCGCCGCTGTCATAGCTGTTGCGGTCCAGGCTCTTGCTGCGCAGCGTGTCCACGCCGGCGTGGAAATAGGCCACGCCCTGGCTGAAGGCATTGATGGCGCTGGCCAGGATCTGCACGCGTGCACGGTCCTCCTTGCTGGTGCCGGTGGGCAGGCGGAAGGCGTTGTTGTCGAACAGGGTCAGGTTGTCGTGGTTCTCCACGTAGTTGACGACTTCGCCGGGTTCCAGCACCCAGCCGGCCGGGATGCCGCCGACGTCGATCTGGTCCAGGCGCAGGTTGGCGTCCCAGCTCGTCTGCATCTGGAAGCTGCGGATGGAGCCGGCCAGCGAGGCCTTCAGGCGGTCGGCCTGCCACATCAGCGTGCCGCGGTTCTGGCCCGAAGCACTGGCGTTGGAGTCGTAGAAGTAGCCGTTGACGTAGCCCTGCTCGCTGACCAGCGCGTTGCCGCTGTCGCARCAGCCGCCACCGCGCACCGCGTCGCGGATCAGCGGGTTGAAGCTGCCGATGCCGGAACCGTTCAGCGACAGCATCTCGGCCTGCACGAAGCGCGCGCCGTTGGCCACTTCGCCGAAGTTCCAGCCCTCGCCGACGATCTGCACGTCGCGGCCGGTGGCGACCTTGACGCGCGCCTTCAGCGCCTCGATGACCGAGCGCGGGTGGTGGCCCATGATGTCGAAGCGCAGCGAGCTGATGCGGTAGTCGCGCGTCCAGGTAACGGCCGAATCGATCATCAGCTTGGCCATCATCAGGTTCTCGGCCGCGGTGTTCTCGCAGCAGGTCGAGCGCTCGATGCCGCCGGTGGCGTTGTAGCGGAAGTAGTAGTTGGGCACGACCTTGTCGAGCACCGAGCTGGCGTTCTGGCCGGACGAGGTGGTGTGGTTGTACACAACGTCCATGCCCACGCGCAGGCCGGCGGCGTTGAGGGCCTGCACCATGCGGCGGAATTCGACGACGCGGGCGAGCGGGTCGTTGGCGTTGCTGGAATAGCTGCCCTCGGGCGTCGTGAAGTGGTAGGGGTCATAGCCCCAGTTGAAGCAGTCGGTGCCGGCCGTGGCGGCGACCGCGGCTTGCTGCGATTCGCTGTCGGGGGCGCCGCTCGCTGCACCGATATTTGGCGTCACGCAGCTCTTCTCGTTGACGCTGGCGAGGTCGAAGACGGGCAGCAGGTGCACGTCGGTCAGGCCGGCGGCGGCCAACCCGGCCAGGTGCTTCATGCCGTTGGACTGGCTTTCCGCGAAGGCCAGGTATTTGCCGCGCCTGGCGGCGGGCACGGTGGCATCGTTGATCGAGAAGTCGCGGACGTGCAGCTCGTAGATGCTCAGGTCCGACGGCGCGGCCACGGTGGTGGGCGGTGCGCTCTGGTCCCAGCCGTTGGGCTTGGTGGCCTGGGCCTGCAGGTCCATGACGACGCTCTGCTGGCTGCCCAGCGTCAGGCCGAGGGAGTAGGGGTCGGTGACGAGGTTCTTCACCAGGCCGGTGCCCTTGACGAAGACCTGCACCTGGTAGCGGTAGGTGGCGCCCTGCAGATGGCCTTGCTTGCTGAGGCTCCAGACGCCGGTGGCGGCGTCGCGCGCCATGGGCTCGGTCGTCGTGCGGGTCAGGCCCGAGTTGCCCAGGGACGTCGTCAGCACCAGGGACACGTTCTGCGCGGTGGGCGCCCAGAGCTTGAAGCTGGTGTTGCCGTTGCTGGCGACGGCGCCCAGGTCGGGCACGTTGTTGGCAGCGGCGTAGAGGTCGTCCAGCGCGCCGGCGATCTGGGCGGTGGTGGCGTTCTGCACCTTGCCGTTGGCGTCTTCCTGCACGAGGACGAGCTGCTGCTGGTGCAGGGCGGGCAGGCGGGCGATGTCGGCAGCGCGAACGTTGAAGACGGTGCCGCTGGCCACGTACTTGAAGCGCAGCGCATCGGCGGCCGGCACATTGCCGTTGAAGGCATCGAGGGTGATGTAGCCGTCGGCGCCCTGAACGGGGGCTTCGAGGCTCACGCTGATCTGGCCCGTGGCCGAGTAGTAGAGGCGCACGGGGCTGGAGGTCGCCAGGCGCGGCCACTTCACGAGGCTCTTGTTCAGCCACACGGCGCGGGCATCGGTGCTGGAGGCCTGGCGCAGGTCCGGCGGCGCGGTGTAGACGGTCGCGTCACGTTCCACCAGCCAGATCTGGCCGACCTGGTTCTGGATGCTCAGCGCGGCGTACTCGACGTGGATGTTGTCGTTGCGGCCGTCCTTGTCGTTCTCGTTGGGCGGCATGCCGTGGATGATGAATTCCAGGCTCTTGCGGTTCACATCGCCTTGCGGGTTCAGCACGGGGATGTCGAACACCACTTCGCCGTCGCCCACCGCGTAGCCGGGCATGTTGCTCAGCGGCACGGGCTGGCCCCAGTTCTCGATGTTGACGCCCGCGGGCAGGGCCGGGGCGTTCAGGCCGCTGCCGTTCCACAGGTGCAGGCCCCAGTTGGTGTAGCCGCTGTCGAAGCGCTTGTAGTGCACGCGCAGGGTCTTGATGTCGGGCACCGGCAGCAGCAGCGGGTTGCTGGCATAGCTGGTGCTGTCGCCCTGCAGGCGCCAGATCTCGTTGGCGCCCGCCTGCAGCACATAGCTCTGGTCGGCGCCGCCGTTGTCCTTGTTGTCGCCGTTGTGCAGCAGGAAGCCGACGCTGCCGCTGCCCGCGGCCAGCGGCACGTCGTACCAGACGCCGAAGTCGTCGCTGCCGGCGGCGTTCCAGCCGCCGTTCCAGTTCGGGCTCTGGGCGGCATTCCAGGTGTGGATCTGCCAGCCGGCATGGTTGCCGTCGGCGCGACGGTAGTGGACCCGCAGCGAGGTGGCCGGCGCGCCGGGCGTGGCCACCGCGGCGATCTTGGCGCGCAGCACTTGTTGCGCGGCTGGCACCCCGGCCAGCAGTTCAACGCCGTCGTCCGCGGCCGCCGCGCTGCTGACGCTGCTCATGGCGTCCGGCGACGCGGCACTGCCGCCGCCACACCCGCCCAGCAACGCCATGGCACCGATGGCCACCCCCGCAATCGCCTGGCGTACCTGCCGCCCCCAAGCTGTCCATGCCTTCATGTCCGTGCACTCCTTTGAATGGCGCGGATGCTATTGAAGTAAAACTACACAAGGAAGCTGGTGAAATCCCGAGGAGAAATTCACGAACTGCGCCTAGGCGAATGGCGATTTATCTGGGAACTTAGGAAATGATTTTGACTGCGTTGTAGTTTTATTTCTATATCGGGTGCCGAAAATTCAGGGAGCTCACGCAAGATGTGACGGTGTTGGAAATCGTGAGGATGACTCACGACAGTCGGGCGGCGCCGGACTAAGCTTGATGCAGGAGACTGCAGCCCCAGAGCAGGAGAACTGCCATGAACAAGATCCGTACCCTGTGCACCGCGCTGACCGTGGTGGCGACCCTGGCCGCGCTGAGCGGCTGTGCCGTCGAGACCAAGCCGCCGCCGAGCGCCGATGTCTTCGTCGACTCGGCCTTCAAGCCGGCCAGCGTGCGCATCGATGTGCAGGAGGCCCTGGCGCTGAGCCCGGCAATGAAGCGCTTCGCCGAGACCGAGATGGCCAGCGAGATCCGCAACAAGGGCATGCGCGACGGTCTCATCGACGCCCTCTACACCAAGGGCCGGTTGCAGCTGGACTACGACGCCGAGGTCACCCGCACGGCCGCCGAGGCCTTCGAAGCCCGGCGCGGCAACTGCATGTCGCTGGTGCTGATGACGGCGGCCTTCGCCCGTCACCTGAACATGCCGGTGCGCTTCAACAGCGTCTTCCTGGAAGAGAGCTGGACCCGCTCCAACGGCATCTTCTTTGTCGCCGGCCACGTCAACATCAGCCTGGCCAGGCCATTGGCGACGACCGGCCGTTCCGTGTTCGGCGACCCCGAACTGCTGACCATCGACTTCCTGCCGCCCGACCAGGTGCGTGGCCATCGTGGCCGCGTCGTCGACGAGTCCACCATCCTGGCGATGTTCCTGAACAACCGCGCCGCCGAGGCCCTGACGGTGGGACAGATCGACGATGCCTATTGGTGGGCGCGCGAGGCCATCCGGACCGACTCCCGCTGGCTGTCGGCCTACAACACGCTGGCCGTGCTCTACCGCCGCAAGGGCCTGATGGACCGCGCCGAGGCGACGCTGCGCCTGGTGCTGGACCGCGAGCCGCTCAACACCCAGGCCATGTCCAACCTCATCCTGGTGCTCAGCGACACCGGTCGCCGCGAGGAGGCCCTGGTCTATTCCAACCAGCTCGCCCAGATCCAGCCGGTGCCGCCCTACAAGTTCTTCGACGAAGGCCTGGCGGCGATGCGCGTCGGCGAGTACGCGACCGCCCGGCAGTTCTTCCGCAAGGAGCTGGCGCGCGCGGCCTATGTGCCCGAGTTCCATTTCTGGCTGGGCCTGGCCAACTACGGCATGGGCGATGTGTCCGGTGCACGCGGCGAGATCGCCAAGGCACTGGAGAACAGCGCTACGGTCAAGGACCGCGAGATGTATGGCGCCAAGCTGGCCTGGTTGAACGAGATGCGTGAGCAGCAGCGCCAGCGCACGCCGTTGATGCGCAACGGCGCCGGCTCCTAGTCAAGGGCTAGATCGGCGGGAGCCCGTGGCGCGCTCGGGCTCGGGCGCAGGCATCGTCACCAATGCCCATGGGCGCACGTTCGCCGAACTCGCGGCAGGGCGAGGGTCGCCACTCGTGGATGCCGCAGCTGGCCTTCACGCCCACCTTGCCGCTGAGCGCCGCGCAGCGCGGCTGGGCGTGGTCGGTGCCGCGCATGCGCACGAGGCGGCCCGTCAGTTCAACGGCCAGCCCGTCGGGCACGCGGCCGCCCTCGCTCTCCAGCTCGCTGCGGTCGAAATCGACCCGAAAGCTCGCGCAGCAGGCGCCGCAGCTCAAACAGGGGTTGTCACTCATCCAGCCAGTGTAGGCAGCGGTGAGACACTGGATCGATCCCAGCTCATCTCTGCCCACCATGCGCGCACTTCTTGGCACCCTCCTGCTGCTCGCGGCTGCAGCGACACAAGCCGCTGACCTGACCGTCACCGTGCTGGACCGCAACGGCAAACCCTTGGGCGATGCCGTTGTGCTGGTCGACAGCGCCGTACAGGGCGCGCGGCCCGCGATGGTCATGGAGGCCAGCGTGACGCAGGAGAAGCTGCGCTTCGTGCCGACGGTCACCGTCGTCGGCCTTGGCGCCAAGGTCAGCTTCAGCAACCTCGACACCTGGGACCATCACGTCATCCTCGGCCTGATGGGCGCCGGCGGCGTCTATGTCGACCCGGGCCAGAACACCCAGTTCCGCCTCGCCGGCCGTGTGGGCAACAAGCCGCCATCCGGCGACGCCAAGGTGCTGAACCAGCCCGGCGCCTATCTGCTGGGCTGCCATATCCATGGCTCCATGCGCGGCCACATCTACGTGGCCGACACGCCCTGGGCCAAGCTGGGCGGCGAGGACGGCAAGGTGGTGCTGCAGGGCGTGCCCGAGGGGCCGGCCCGGGTGCGCATCTGGCATCCTGACCAGCTTGTCGACGGCGTACCGACCGACGTGAAAGTCGCCGCGAACGGCGGCGCGGTGACCATCACCACGCAGATCGCCCCGGCGCGCAAGAAGCGGCCCGCGGGCGATCCTTACTTTGGTGGTTAGTGAGCGAAGGGGTTGGCCGTGGCAAACCACAGGCCGATGCCCGTCGCGATGATGAAGGCGCCGTCGGTCACGCCCACGGCCAGGAAGAACTTGGTCTGAAGCTCGGGCGCCAGTTCGGGCTGGCGGGCCATGCCTTCCAGCAGCTTCATGCTGGCCAGGCCGATGCCCAGGCAGGAACCGAAGGCGGGAATGCCGATCAGCAGCGCGACGGCGAGGGGCAGGACATCGAAGGCAGGCATCTCAATTACTCCTTGGTGTGTTGGCAAGAAGGAGTCTGGCGGCGTCATGGTGGCGCGTCGATGACCTCGGAAGTCATTGAGTTCAAGCGCTCGTTGAGGTCAACTGGAGGCTTCCTCAAGAACCCCCAGCAGGTTCACGCACGACCGTGACCGTGCAGTCCGACTCGGCCACGACCTGGCCCGACACGCTGCCCAGATAGCGCCGCAAGGCCGACGCACCGCGTGCGCCCATGACGATATGGTCCACGCCGTTGCGGTGGGCAAAGTCGATGATGGCGCCAGCGGCGTCGGGTGCCTCCAGCACATGGAAGGTCAGCCGCCCGTCCTCCAGGCTGAGCGCCTTGCTGATGGGCCGCGCCCAGTGCTTGAGCGCGATGAGCTGCTTCACGTGCACGCTCTGGCCATGCTGGTCGGTCAGCTCGTCGATGCCGATGCGGTTCACCCGCATGACGCTCACGCAGGCCAGGCGCGCACCGGCCTCGGTCTGCACGATGCGGCGTACCGTCTCGCAGAGCTGGGCCAGCAGTTCGGGCGTTGCGTTGTCGACATCCACCGCCGCCATGACGATGGGGCTGCGTGCCAGCTGCTGGCCGGCCGGTGCCGCGGGCGCGGGCTCGGCACCCAACGCAAAGAACCAGCGCTTGAGCCGCATCATGGCGCCGCTCACCCGCAGCTTCTCGGCTCGCGCCGTCAGCGCCACGCCGGCGGGCTCGCGCAGGTCGAGCGCGAGCTGGGCCGCGCTCTGGTAGCGCCGCTCGGCCTTGACCTCCAGGCAGTGCAGGATGATCTCCTGCAACCAGGGCGGCAGCTCGGGCCGGATGGCGCGCGGTGGCACCGGCTCGACGAAGAGGCGGCGGCGCAGGCCGCGCACCGAGTTCGGTTGGCCGAAGGGCCGCTCGCCGGTGGCCAGGTGGTAGAGCATGACGCCCAGCGCAAACAGGTCGCTGCGCGGGTCATTGCGCACGAACTGCACCTGCTCCGGGCTCATATACGGGCCCGTGCCCATGGGCAGCGTGAATTCCTCTTCGAGCAGGTCGGGCAGCTGCTCGTGGCGGCTCAGGCCGAAGTCGACCAGCACGGCCGTGCCGTCGGGCCGGAACATGATGTTGCTGGGCTTGATGTCGAGATGAACGACGTATTGGCGATGCAGCGCGGCCAGGGCCGTGGCGACGCGGGCGCCGATGTCGGCCACCTGTTCGGGCGGCAGCGGCGCGTCGTCGAGCAGCGGCCGCAGCGTGTCGCCGGGGATGCGCTCCATGACGATGAAGGCCTGGCGCGTCCAGTCGCCGCGAGCGACGAAGCGTGGCACATGGGGGCCGCTCAGTTGCGGCATCAGCATCTGCTCGACCTCGAAGCCGACGATGGTGGCCGGGTCCTCGCCGCCCTTGATGCGCGGCACCTTCATCAGCAGTTCGACGCCGTCGTCGCTGCCGTCCTCATTGCCGTCAACGCGGCTGACCCGCCACAGATTGGCCATGCCGCCCTGGTGCAGCCGCGCTTCGAGCCTGAAGCCATCCAGCACCTGGCCGGCTTCGAGCGGCGCGGGCGGAGCGGGTGAAGCGGGGGCCGTCGTGCTCATCACTCGCCGCGCGTGAGGCGCTTCGCCAAGCGTTCGGCAATCATCGGCGGCAGCTCGGTCGCGCGCAGCGCCGCGACGGCGGCATCAACGTCATAGGCGATGCGCTGGAAGGTGATGCGGGCGTCGTCCAGGTCGGACTTGGCCGGGTCCAGCAGCGCATAGCAGGTGGCCGGGTTGCCGTCACGCGGCTGGCCGCAGGAGCCGGGGATGGCCAGCCACTGCCGGTGGGCCGGCAGCGGCATCGGCACGCCGGCCACGGGCCGGAAGTCGCCCGCCTTGCCGGTGCCCGAGAGATGGAAGAGCATGGGCTCGTGCATATGGCCACAGACCTGGATGCGTGCCGTGCTGGCGTGCAGGCTCTTCACCGCCTCGGCGCGGCCCTGCACATACTCCCAGCCGTTGGGATCGAAGGCATTGGCATGCACGAACAGGCAATGCCCGGGCTCGCCATGGGCCTGCAGCGGCAGCCGGCTCAGGAAGCGCAGCTGGTCTTCATTCAGCTGGGCCCGCGTCCAGTCGATGACGGCGCGGGCGTCGGGGTGCATGCCGGGGTTGCTGCCATGGGCGACCGCCTCGTCATGGTTGCCCTGCACGGCAATGGCGCCATCGGCCACCATGGCCATGACTTGATCGAGCACCCAGGCCGGGTCGGCGCCGTAGCCGACGAAATCGCCCAGCAGCGCATAGCGCGTGGCGCCCTGGGCTCGGGCGTCGGCCAGCACGGCCTCGAAGGCCTGCCGGTTGGCATGAATGTCTGTGATGAAAGCCCAACGCATGGGGCGCAGCTTCTCACGAAGCACTGACACCGGCCCAACAAGAAGAAGGTGCGAACGCACCCAGCACAGCCGCTCGTACCGCCGCGACGCCGCCACTCGGCGTTGCAAATGCTCCCCGTAGGCCCCGCTACGGCTGCGCTTTGCGCCTTGATTGGCGCCTCCGCAGCGGCCCGCTCGGCCGCGCCGGATGCCTTCACACCTTCTCAGAGGCTTGCCAGATCGGGTCGGATGCGCGCCAGGGCGTCCCTCAGTTGCCGGGCCGCCGCGGGGTCACGCGGGGCCAGGGCTTGCGCCAACCGGCGCAGCGGTTCCGCGGCGGGCTGGAAGTCGGGGCTCTGGCGCAGCACGGCCAGCAGCTGGGGCCCCACCCGAGCCAGCATGACGGCGGGATCGGCGCTGGGCACTGTCTGGCGGCCCAGGTCCAGATAGCTGCGGCGCGCCTGGGCATAGGCGGTCAAGCGCGTGGCCAGCGGGGCGTCGGGCGTGGCGAGCAGGGCGCTGGCGTCGACATCCAGCTGGCCGAGCAGGGCCAACAGGCGGTCGCGCGGCGCGGAGTCGGGCGCGTAGGTGATGCGGGGTGCGCGGTAGGCTACCCAGGGACGGTCGTCGGTGTTCGGCGGCGCGTCGGCGGCAAAGCGCTTCAAGGCGGCCGGGTCGGCGATGAAGCTGCCGAGCACGCTGAAGCCGTCGCCGAGGCCGAACTGCCCGGCCAGCTCGGGCATGGGCCGGGGGGCGAAGCGCGTGGCGGCGGCGCGGCCGACGAGGCCGAGGGTGGGCGTGTCCAGGCTGTTGCTGGCGAGCAGGGCGGCGCCGTCGGGGAAGGCCTGCAGGAAGGCCGCCGTGATGCTGCGCAACGTGTCGATGTCGAGCTGGTGCAGCGGCAGCCACTGGCAGAACAGGCCGTGCGACGTGAGCCGCTCGCGCACGGCGCGGAAATGCTCGACCGTGTAGAGGGCGCCCGAGCCGCTGCGGGCCGGGTGGAAGTTGTCGGAGACGATGACGTCGTAACGCAGCGTGGCCGTGCGCACATAGCGGCGCGCGTCGGCGGCAAGCAGGCGCGGTGATGGCCCCTCGCCGAGGGTCTGGCGGAACAGCGCCGAGGCCGCGATGACCTCGGGCAGCAGTTCGACGGCATCCACCTGCACGCCCGGCAGTCGGGCCGCGACACCCGAGGTGACGCCGGAGCCGACGCCGAGGAAGAGGGCGCGCTCTGGCGCCGGGTGCAGCAGCAGCGGCAACAGCGCCTGGCGGCCGTCGACGAGGACGGTGGCGCTGCTGCCTTCCTGCTGGCGATTGTTGATGTGCAGCCGCGCGACGCCGGCGGCGTCCTCGACGACGCTGACGGCGGCCAGGCTGCCGTCGCGATAGCTCAGCAGGCGGCCGCCTTCGGGCAGGGTGATGAAGGCCAGCGGCGGCGCGAACAGGGCCAGGGCGGCCGTCGCGCCGGCAGGCAGCCACCAGGCGGGGCTGCGCCAGGCCGGCAGAAGCAACAGATAAGCGGTCGCCACGAGCAGCAGGGCGAGCTTGGGGCCGAGGACCGGCGCGATGAGCACGCCGAACAGCGGTGCGGCCAGCGTCGCGCCCAGCGTGTTGACGCCCAGAGCCCGGCTGAACGGGATGCCGGCCGCGACCGCGTCGCCGCTGAGCTGGCAGAAGAGGGCGCCCATCAACAGCGTCGGCAGCGCGAAGACTGTGACGGCGAGCAGGGCCTCGGTCGCCAGGGCAGCGGCCAGCGTCTCGGGCTGCAGGGCGGCCTTGATCGCCTCGGCGCCCCACAGCGCGGCCATGCCGAGCAGGATGCTCGCGGCCAGGGCCTGCAGCAGGCGCGGCGTGCGGCGCAGCCCGGGCCAGCGCGCATGGGCAGCGGCACCCAGGGCGCTGCCGGCGAGGTAGACGGCCAGCAGCAGGGCGAAGGTGTAGACGGTGTCCTCGGCAACCTGGCTGAGCACGCGCACAGCCAGCACTTCGTAGGCGATGCCGAGCAGGCCGGTCAACGCGAGCATCACCAAAGGTCTATGCGTCGTTCGTATTGCCAAGGGCCGCGCCGGGCGGGCTTGCAGAGCGGCACCGGCCAGCACGGCGCATCCCAGGTTGAGCGCCACGCACAGGCCGGCGCTGCGCGTCAGGCCCCAATCCGGGATCAGCCAGAAGGCCGTGGCCAGCACGCCGGCGACGGCGCCCAGCGTGTTCGCCGCATACAGCGGCGCGAGGCCTGCCGTGCCGATGCGCGCCATGGCCGGCAGCGTCGCGCCCATTGCGGCGGTGGCGGGCAGCAGCAGGATGAAGCTTGCGCCAAAGGCCACGCTCCAGTGCCACAGCGGCGTCGCGTCCGGCCCGATCAGCGCAAGCGCCGCATTGCTGGCCACGGGCATGGCGGCCATCAACACCGCGCCCCAGACCCCGATCAGCGCCTCACAGCCGGCATACCAGCGCAGCGGCTGAGGGCTCGCCTCGATGCGCCGCCCGAGCAGAAGCGCACCCCATGACAGCCCGCCGAAGAAAGCCGCGATGACGGCCAGCACGGCGGCCGATTCATGTCCGAGCACGAGGCCGAACTGCTGGGTCCAGACGATCTGATAGCCCAGGCCGGCAAAGCCGGACGCGGCCATCAGCAGCAGGGCGAGGTGCTTCAAGAGTTGAAGCTCAGCGTATAGCCCCAGCTTTCCAGGCGAGTGGGGATGGCATTGAAAGCCAGGCTGATGCGCCGCCCGCCGGCGTTGGGCGGCACGGCGTGCATCAAGTAGCTGGGGAACAGGACCATGTCGCCGGGGGAGGGCGTGGGGCTGATCCACTTCTCGGCGTTGTAGGGGCCGGTCACGACGCCGGCATGGTCGTTCTTCAGCGTGAAGTCGTGGCCGCCGGGCGACTTCATGAAGACGGTGCGGGCCGAGTCGTGGGTCTCGGTCAGGTAGACCACGCCGGAGGCAAAGCTGTTGGCGTGGTTGTGCATGGCTTGCCGCCCGCCGGTGTCCAGCACATTGACCCACATCTCCTTGATGGCCCAGCCCAGGTGCTCGCCGAAGAGGTGGCGGCCGAACTCGGCGATCCTGGGCGTGATCAGCGCAGCAGCCTGCACCAGCAGCGGGCTGTCCGAGGGCTGCAGCATGCGGGTGTGGGACAGCGCGTCGGAGCTGTTGTTGGTTTGCAGGGCCTGGGTGCTGAAGTGGTCGACCAGCGCGTTGACGAGCGGCGGCGGCAGCACGCCGACCGAGCGCTGCAGCGGCACCGGGAAGAGGCCGATCACCTCATCGGTCATGCGATCACCGCCGCCACGCGCAGCCAGGACCAATAGGCCGCGATGGCGCCGATCATGTAGAGCAGCACCGTGCGCGCCCGCTGCGTGGCGGGCCAGCGGCTGGTGAGGCGCCACAGGCACCAGCACGCGCCCACCGTCATCAGCTGGCCGATCTCGACGCCGACATTGAAGGTCAGCAGCGCGACGGGCAGGTGGTTCTCGGGCAGGCCGATCTCCTTCAGCGCGCCGGCAAAGCCCAGGCCGTGCACGAGGCCGAACAGGAAGGCGACGACGGCTGGCCAGCGGCGCGCCAGCGTGTCGCGTCGGTGCAGGGCCTCGCCGGCCACCAGCACGATGGACAGCGCGATGCTGGCCTCGACGGGCGCCGAGCGCAGCGTCAGCCAACCCAGCGCGCTGCTGGCCAGCGTCAGGCTGTGGGCGGCGGTGAAGGCGGTGATGGTCCAGACCAGCCGGCGCTGGAAGCCGACGAGGAAGAGCAGGCCGATGACGAAGAGCAGGTGGTCGACGCCGCCGAGGATGTGTTCGACGCCCAGCAGCGTGTAGGCGCTGGCGATCTCGCCCATGCCGCGCGGGTCGCTGGCGGCGCCGTAGAGCTGCACCGTGGGCTGGGCCTTGGTCAGCGTGTAGACGCGGGTTTCGCCGTCCAGCCAGAACACCTTGACGACGGCGGCCGAGTAGCGCTGGCCGACACCCTGGACCGACAGGCTGCCCGACAGGCCGTGCTCGCCACAGCGCAGCACGGTGGCGTCGGCGACGCAGCCCTCGGGCCAGACGGGCGTCAGGTCCTGCGCGATGGGACGTTTCTCGCCGGCCATCCACTGCCACAGGAATTCGCCGCGCTGGGTCTCGCGCAGCTGCATCTCGGCCATGCTCATCTCGTGAGCGCGTGAAGGCAGGGCGGCAACGGCGAGCGCGATCAGCAGGGCCGCGCGCAGCCACGTCACGAACGACTTCATTTCGCCGTGGCCTCAACCTTGATGACGTACTTCCTGGCCAGGGCGGCGACGGCGGCGCTGCGCTGTTCGGACAGCGTGGCATCGGTCCAGTCCTGCTGCACGACATTGCGCAGGGCCTCGAAGCTGGCCGGCCTGGCACCGCTGGCAGCGTCCAGGCGCACGGCGCGCCAGCCCTCGCGGCTTTGCAGAGCCAGCCACTGGCCGGGCGGCGCCGCTTCCAGCGCCCTGGCGAAGCCCTCGCCATAGCTCTGCAGCAGATTGCCGTGCGGCCGGCCCTTGAAGACGCGCAGGCCGGCCTTGGCGTCGCCGGGCGTGCCGTTGTTCAGCGCGTCGACGAAACCGCGCACGGCGGCCTCACCGGCCTCGCCGGGCAGCATGGCTTCCTGGAAGTCGAAGCGGGCCGGCTCGTCGTACTTGGCGCGGTGCTTGTCGAACCAGTCGCGCAGCAGTTGGTCGTCGGCCGGCGGCAGCCTGGTGCCGCTGTCGAYGACGCTCAGCGCCTTGAAGATGACGCGCTCGCGGATGGCGGTGTCGCCCTTGTCGAGCTGCAGGGCCAGGCCCTCGCGGTAGAGCACCTCGTTGTCCAGCCAGACCTTGCGCAGCGCCGCCATCTCCTCGACGTTGGGGTCGCGGTTGCGCGTGGCCTTGAAGAGCTGGCGGGCTTCCTCATCGACCTCGGCGCCGACGACGATCTCGTTGGCGTCGCCAGCGCGGCGGTTGAGCAGGTGGTCGACGCCGAACAGCAGGGCGCCGAGCAGCAGGAAATGCAGCAGCGGCTCACGGGTCCAGGCCGGCAGTGCGCGGCGGGTCGAGGTGGGCAGGGCGATGGGCGGCAGGACGCTGGACATAGCCCGCCATGCTAGGCAGCGAACAAGACAGGATGACGACAGCGGCGCGGCTGGGCGCGCCGCTGTCGCCGGCTCACTTCACCCCGGCCACGGCCACCGAGTTGGCCACTTCGACGTAGATCGGGTTGCTGTAGAACCAGAGGTCGGACCAGGCCGCCACGTCATAGGACACCGCCTTCTGGCCGGCGATCGGGCTGGCACCGCTGGCCGTGGCCAGGTGGGCCGGGCAGCCGTTGATGGTGCCGCTGGCCTGCGTCCAGTTGGCGCCGTTGGCCGGCACATTGCTGCCCGTCGTCGTGCAGGGGATGCGCAGCATCGTCGTGTCGTTGGCGTTGGTGTAGACGTCGGCCAGCGGGTTGCCGCTGGCGTCGGTCTCGTAAGGCACCGAGGCCGGCAGGTTGCTGCCGCGCAGGCGCACGTACTGCGAGGCCTGCACCGCCGGGATGCGCAAGCTCATCTTCAGGAAGCTCGTGTTGTCGACGCCCGACTGCACCGTCGTCCACGGCGTGCCGCCGTTGCCGCTGAAGGTCTTCAGGATGCCGGCCGAGGTGTTCTTGGCGGCGGCGGGCACGGCGGCCAGGCCGGTGGTGCTGCCGTCGGCCTTCAGCCAGGCGGTGTTGCGCGGCCATTCGCCCGCGTAGTCGGCGGCGCCCGGCGTCTTGTAGCCGGTGACGAGGCCGCGGATCACGTCGACGTGGTCCAGCACCGGCTTGTTGATCGGCTGGTTGATGCCGACCTGGGCCAGGGACGGGTTGGGGAAGCTGTAGGGCGAGAAGTTCACGCCGTCCGGGTCGCGCAGCACGACGGCGACGACGATCTCGGCGCCCGGGCGGACGACGAGCTTCTCGCCCATGGTGGCGCAGCCGCTGGCGCTGATGTCGGTGGCCTGGGTGGCGGCAGCCACGGCCAGCGCCTCGACGGCAGCGTTGGAGCGGGCGGCCGGGCCGGCATAGGAGGCGCAGGCGACGAAGGCCAGGCGATCGATCAGCTGGCCGGTGGACGACCAGGCGTTGCCGGTGCGCAGGCCGTCGACGATGACCTGCGGGCGCAGCTTGTCGCTGCCGTTGCGAGCCATGACGTGGGTGCGCTGGTATTCGCCGGGGTAGAAGTCCTGGCTGGAGCGGCGGTCATCCGGGCCGAAGCTGCCGCGGTTGTGCCAGTCGGAGCTGGCGAAGAACCAGAAGCCGCGACCTTCGCCGAGCAGGGCGTCCCAGACGCCGCCGACCTGGGCCGCGTAGACGCCGGTGCCGCCGTAGGTGGTGCCGCCGACGGAGTCGACCAGACCGGCTGCGCCGCCGAAGTTGTTGCGCTTGACCTGGTATTCACCGCGGTTGCTGGAGGCGCCGTGACCGGGCTGGGATTCGAAGCCGAAGGCGACGGCCGGGGCGGCGTTGTTGAAGTTGCGCAGATGCTCGATGTTGAAGCCGTTGTTGCCGTCGGCGTTGAAGGGGCCGGCACGCTCCAGGTGGGCGGGCACGTAGTAGCTGCCCTGGCCGTGGAACTTGGCCATCCACTTCAGCGCTTCGACGGTCTTCAGGTGGCCCTTGCTGCCGGTGCCGGCGCCGCCGGGTTGCACCAGCTTCTGGCCGGTGGCGCTCCAGCCCAGCGTGGCGGACGTGGAGTCGGCGCTGTCGGGGTTGCTGCAGTTCCAGTTGTTGCCGACGCTGGAGCCGGTCACATTGCCGCGGCTGGTGTCGGTGTCGCCGCGGTCGAAGCAGTAGGACCACTTGGCCAGCGCGTCGGCGTTGCCGGTGGCGGTGTAGCCCGGCGCGTTCGGCAGCGTGATGGTGTCGATGGCCGCGGGCATCTGGCCGGTGATGACGGACATGGACGAATGCTCATGGCCGGCGACGACAGATTCCATGCCGATGAACAGCGGCAGGTTCTTCTGCACCGACAGGTACTCCAGCACCGGGTACTGGTACTCCTGGATGGACTGCCAGCGCCACATATTGCCGTTGCCGCCCACGCCACCGCCGTTGCCCTTGAGGTTGGCCGCGCCGATGCTGTTGGTCCAGGTCGTCGTCGGGCCCTGGCCGGCGACATAGGGGTAGGCGGGCGTGGACAGCGTGGCGTCTTCGACCAGCGTGCAATTGCGGTTGCCGTTGCCGCCGTGGCCGGCCTGCACGAACCAGTCCAGGCCCCAGGGCGTCTCGACCTTGTCGGTGACCTTCTTCACCAGCTTCTGCATGGAAATCGAGCCGTCCGAGCAGGTGGTGTGGTTGTGGAAGTCGCCGGACACGTATTTGCCGGCGGTCTTGCCGGCTGCCGTGGCGATGCTCGGCGCGATGACCACGGTGCTGCCGATCGCCGCGAGGGCGGCCAGGGCGATCTGGCTCTTGGTGAAGAAGTGGGACATGGAAGCGGCTCCAGGAGGAATGGGGGAGGGCTGAAACGGGGCGGATGCTAGGAAGCGGTCATGACCTGGGCGTGACGGCTTGAAGGCGCCGTGCAGGCCGCTCAGCGCAGGCCGGCGTAGTCGACGTTGACGGTCGCGTTGACCGGTTCGGCGAATTCGAAGAGCAGGCGCAGCGGGTAGCTGCGGCCGACCTGCAGCGGCTGCTGCAGGTCGAGCAGCTCGAGGTGCAGGCCGTCCTCGGTCAGCTCCAGCGTCTGGCCTTGGCGGATGGCCAGGGGCAGGTCTTGCGCGCCGGCGCCGGCCAACCGCACCCCCCCAGCCACGGGGGTCTCGACGCCGATCAATCGGTCGCTTCGCTGCACCTCGTCGAAGCGCATGCACAGGCGCGCCGTGTCGGCATCGACGCGGGTGGCGCGCGTCCATGGGTGCCAGATGCGCAGATGGCTGCTGAAGAACTCGCAGGCCTGCGCCGGGCGGGCGAGGCCCAGGTAGGCGCTGCTGGCAGCGAGCAGCAGATGGCGGCGGTGCAGGAGGCGGGCAGACATGGGCCGCGACCATCGCAGCCGCCTGTGACAAGCCGGTGACGTGCCCTTGCCGTTCAGCGGTGACGCATCGACGTCATGCGGCTGTCTTCTTGGGTCACCACACTGCACCCCGACTCAAACGCAGCGGCAATGCCGCCTCAACCCCTTCTCTGGAGTTTTTCGATGAAGCTCGCCACCCTCGCAATGGCCCTGGGCCTGGCCTCGCCGGCCTTCGCTGCAGCCCCGCTGTCTGTGGACTTTGAAAAGAACTGGAACTACGGCGACCTGGTGGACGGCAGCTACGCCGCCAGCGGCGTGACCTTCACGAATGTGCTGGGCCTGTCCAATGACAACGTCTTCACCTATTACGCGGGCGCTCCGTCGCCGCTGGGCGTGGCCTTCGTGCAGCTCGACGGCGTCCAGAACACGACGGCCTACATGAACGTGGCCGGCGGCGTCTCGGGTGGCCTGAGCTTCTTTGCCTCGACGACGGCTGACTTCGAGGTCAAGGCCTATTCCGGCTTGAACGGCAGTGGCACGTTGCTGGGCACGTTCACGGTGGCCGCCAACACGACCGACTACTCGGGCTGGAGCCAGAAGGTCTTCACGTTCGGCGGCGTTGCCCAGTCCTTTGACCTTAGCAGTGCGAACGGCGTTGCTGCCCTGGACAACATTTCCGCCGTGCCCGAGCCCAGCAGCGTCGCGTTGATGCTGGGCGGTGCGGCCCTGCTGCTGGCCCGTCGCCGCCGCGGCTGATCGCGCTTCAGACGAAAGAAAGCCGGCTGCGAAGCCGGCTATTTCATTTCAGCTTGAGGGTCAGCCGATACGACCCAGCAGCAGGTACTCCATGAGTGCCTTCTGCACGTGCATGCGATTCTGGTGTTCACCCACTTGCCTGCGGCAAATGAGTGAACCCCAAACAGAATGCCAGCCCTCGCGGGCCGCGTATCGGCCTTCAGCCAATCCGGCCGAGCAGAAGGTACTCCATGAGTGCCTTCTGCACGTGCATTCTGTTTTCTGCCTCATCCCAGACCACCGACTGCGGCCCGTCGATGACGTCCGCCGCCACCTCTTCGCCGCGATGCGCCGGCAGGCAGTGCATGAAGAGGGCATCCGGCTTGGCGCGGGCCATCATGGCGGTGTCGACGCACCAGTCCGCGAACGCCGCCTTGCGGGCCTCGTTCTCGGCTTCGTAGCCCATGCTGGTCCAGACGTCGGTCGTGACCAGGTCGGCGCCGTCGCAGGCCTCGCGCGGGTCCTTGAAGACCTTGTAGCAGCTGGCGTCCTTGATGCCGGCCACGACCGGGTCGACGCCATAGCCGCTGGGCGTGCTGACATGCACCTTGAAGCCGAGGATCTCGGCGGCCTGCAGCCAGGTGTTGGCCATGTTGTTGCCATCACCGACCCACGCGACGACGCGGCCCTTCAGGCAGTCCATGTCGATGGCGCCGCGGCGGTCCATGCCGCGGTTCTCGATGAAGGTGAACAGGTCGGCCAGGATCTGGCAGGGGTGGTACTCGTTGGTCAGGCCGTTGATGACCGGCACGCGCGAGTGCGCCGCGAAGGCCTCGATCTTGCTCTGCTCGAAGGTGCGGATCATGACGATGTCGACCATGCGGCTGATGACGCGCGCCGAGTCCTCCACCGGTTCGGCCCGGCCGAGCTGGCTGTCGCCCGTCGTCAGGTGCACGACGGAGCCACCCATCTGGTACATGCCGGCCTCGAAGCTGACACGCGTGCGTGTGCTGGCCTTCTCGAAGATCATGGCCAGCGTGCGGTCCTGCAGCGGCTGGTATTTCTCGTAGTTCTTGAAGCGCCGCTTGATGATGGCGGCGCGGTCGAACAGATGGGCGTATTCCTCGGCGCGCAGGTCCTTGAACTGCAGGTAGTGACGCATCAGTGCATCTCCCGGCTTCATGGCTTGGGCTGGGCCAGCAAGGCCTTGATCAGGGGCACGAGGATGGCCGCGATCTGGCGGGCCTCGTCGTGCGTCAGGATCAGGGGCGGCAGCAGGCGCACGACGCGGTCGGCGGTCACGCTGATCAAGAGGCCGGCGTCCAGCGCCTGGCCCAGCAGCGGGCCGGCCGGGCGGTCGAGCTCGATGCCCAGCATCAGGCCCTGGCCGCGGATCTCGACAAAGCCGGCCACGCCGGCCAGGCCTTCAGCCAGCGCACCGCGCAGCGTCGCCCCGGCGGCTTCGGCGTTGGCGAGAAGGCCGTCCTCCTCCATGATCTTCAGCGTCTCGACGCCGGCGCGCATGGCCAGCGGGTTGCCGCCGAAGGTGGTGCCGTGGTTGCCGGCCTTCAGCACGCCGGCGGCGCGCGGGCCGCAGACGACGGCGCCGATGGGCACGCCCGAGCCCAGGCCCTTGGCCAGCGGCATCACGTCAGGCTTGATGCCTGCCCATTGGTGGGCAAACCACTTGCCGGTGCGGCCGATACCGCACTGCACTTCGTCGAGCATCAGCAGCAGGTCGCGTTCGTCACAGATGCGGCGCAGCGCCTGCAGGAACTCGATGCGGGCCGGGTTGATGCCGCCTTCGCCCTGGATGGTTTCCAGGAAGATGGCAGTGACGTTGGGATGCGCGGCGAGCGCGGCCTCGAGGGCGGCAATGTCGTTCAGCGGCACGCGCACGAAACCCGGCACCAGCGGCCCGAAGCCGGCCTGGATCTTGGGGTTGGCCGTGGCGGACAGCGTCGCGATCGAGCGGCCATGGAAGGCGCCCTCGAACACCACCACCTCGGGCGAGGGGTTGCCGCGGTCGTGGCCGAACTTGCGGGCGATCTTCAGCGCCGCCTCGTTGGCTTCCAGCCCGCTATTGCAGAAGAAGACATTGGCCAGGCCCGAAAGCTCGCAAAGCTTGGCGGCGAGCTGCTCCTGCAGCGGCACGCGGTAGTAGTTGCTCGTGTGGATCAGCTTGGAGAGCTGATCCTGCAGCGCCGGCACCAGGCGCGGGTGGTTGTGGCCCAGGGTGTTGACCGCGATGCCGCCCAGTCCATCCAGCAGTCGTCGGCCTTCCGTGTCCCAGACCCAGCAGCCCTGGCCGTGCGAAAGCGCAACGGGCAGGCGGCCATAGGTCGGCATGACATGGGGCTCGGACGAGGCGGGGACAGCGTTCATCGGGTCTCCAGAAGTTCCAGAAGAGGTTGAGGAAAATGGGCTTTTGATTCTAGAGTCGAGACGGGCGGCAATTGCTGCGGCGCAGCAGATCGGCCTGTGTCGAGGCACAATAGCGGTCTTTGGCAGCGGTGCCCCGCTGTAGACGCGAAGCCCCTCTGTTCATGACCGTTGCTCCCCCGCCGCGCGAAGTCTTCATCCAAGGTGTCACTCTGGATGGACGCACCTTCCGCCCGAGCGACTGGGCCGAGCGACTGGCCGGTGCAATGTCCTGTTTTCGGCCTGGCGGCGCGCGGGGCGGCATCGGCGCCTATATCGGCTATTCGCCGCTGTGCGTGCCCACCGTCATCAACGGCGTGAAGTGCGTCATCGTCAACGAGGAGCTCAAGCGCCTCGAGCCGATGGCCTGGGATTTCGTCATGAACTTCGCGCGCGACAACAACCTGCAAGTCGCCGATGCCTGCCTGCTGCCCGATGGGCCGGGCGGCAAACCGGACGCTTGAAAGCCTGTCTCCTAGCGAGACTCCGGAGGCGCGCCACGCCGCGGCGCCGTTATCCTCGCCGGCAATGTTTGGACACATGCCCATAAACCCCAGCGCCGCTGCCGCAGTCACCGTGGCGCCGCCCGTGGCCGAAGCGCCGGTGCCGGTCTGGGTGTTGCTGCGTGGCCTGTCACGGGAGAGCGGGCACTGGGGCGTCTTCCCCGAGCATCTGCTGCGCGAACTGCGCGCGCTGCAGCCGGCGTCGAGGATGGTGATGCTGGACCTGCCCGGTACCGGTGCGTTGCGCCGCCAGGCCAGCCCCACCCAGGTGTCGGCCATCGTCGACGCCTGCCGTGTCCAGCTGGAGCGCCACGGCGTGACGGGGCCGGTGTCACTGGTCGGCATGTCGCTGGGGGCCGCGGTGCTGAGCGAATGGGCGAGCCGCTATCCCAAGGAGGTCGAGGCCGGCGTGTTGATCAACCCGAGCCTGCGGCCGTTCAGCGAACTCTTCCGCAAGCCGCGACCCTTGAACTATCTCGGCCTGCTGCTGCTGTCATTGAGCCGCTTCAGCGCCCGCATGCGCGAGGAACGCGTGCTCAGTCTGACGACGCGGTTGACGCCGCCGCAGGCCGTCATCGACCGCTGGGTGGAACTGCAGCGCCAACATCCTCTGGGCGTGCGCAACACGGCGCGCCAGCTGCTGGCCAGCATGCGCTACCGCGCCAGCCGCACCCGCCCCAGTGCGCCCATGCTGTTGCTGTGTAGCAAGGGCGACAACCTCGTCGACTGGCGCTGCTCCCAGGCCATCAGCCGGGCCTGGGGGGCGCCACTGCGCCTGCACACCAAGGCCGGGCACGATCTGCCGCTGGACGACCCGCAATGGGTGGCCCGCGCCGTGGCGGAATGGCTGCGCGATCGCAGCATTCAAGGCGTCGTTGCCGGGGAGTGGCACTAGCCAAAATGCAAAAGGCCCGCGAAAGCGGGCCTCTCAAAGCAGAAGGCCCGCTTTCGCGGGCCTTCTGCCTTGCACCAGAGCTGGATTTTGTTATCAGGCGGCGAGCGCCTTGATCTTGGCGGACAGGCGGCTCTTGTGGCGAGCAGCCTTGTTCTTGTGGAAGATGCCCTTGTCAGCGACAGAGTCGATGACGGCTTGGGCAGCCTTGAACAGGTCAGCGGCCTTGGGCTTGTCGCCCGCGGTCACAGCCTTTTGCACGTTCTTGACGACCGTGCGGAATTTGGAACGCAGCGCCGTGTTGGCGGCGTTGAGCTTGACGTCCTGGCGGGCGCGTTTGCGGCCCGATGCCAGGCGAACCGTCTTCTTCTTGGCTTTGGAGCTGGTTGCCATGCTGTATCTATACCCAGTTGGTGCAAAGACGACGAGTATAGCCCGAAATCAGGGTTAAAGCCAAGTGCCTGGGCGCAGTATCGAAAGTGACGTCATTCACGACACAGATAATCCGCCGCCATGAATCTGCTGCGCGCTGCGTCGACCATATCCCTGCTGACCCTGACCTCGCGCATCACCGGCCTTGTCCGTGAAACCATGGTGGCCGGGCTTTTCGGCGCCACGGCGATGACCGACGCGTTTCTCGTCGCGTTCCGAATCCCGAACCTGCTGCGCCGGCTGTTTGCCGAAGGGGCATTTTCCCAGGCCTTCGTGCCGCTGCTGGCGGCGACGCGGGCGACCGAAGGCGAGGAGGCCACGCATCGCCTGATCGATGCGGTGGCGACCGTGCTGCTGTGGGCGCTGCTGGTGACGTCGGTGATCGGCGTCGTCGCAGCGCCGCTGCTGGTCTGGCTGCTCGGCTCGGGGCTGCCGGGACCCGCCTTCGATGCATCCGTCGTGATGACGCGCTACATGTTTCCCTACATCGGCTGCATGTCGCTGGTGGCCTTGTCGGCGGGCATCCTGAACACCTGGCGGCGCTATGTCGTGCCGGCGGCGACGCCGGTGCTGCTCAACCTCAGCGTCATCGCCGTCGGCTGGGCCCTGGCCAAGCCGCTGGAGCGCGCCGGCTATCCGGGCATCTACGCCATGGCCTTCGGCGTCATGCTTGGCGGCGTGCTGCAGCTGCTGGTGCAATGGCCGGCGCTGCGGGCCGTCGGCGTGACGCCGCGCATGCGCCTGAGCTGGCGGGGCCTGCAGGAATCGCGCGCCAACCCCGGTGTCGGTCGCGTCATCCTGGGCATGGGGCCGGCGCTGCTGGGCGTCGGCGTGTCGCAGCTGTCGCTGATGATCAACACGCAGATCTCCAGCCACCTGGCAGAGGGCGCGACCTCCTGGCTGAACTATGCCGACCGGCTGATGGAATTCCCCATCGGCCTGCTCGGCGTGGCCCTCAGCGCCGTGCTGACGCCGCAGCTGTCCGCCGCCCAGGCCTCGGGGCAGAGCGAGCGCTACAGCCGCCTGCTCGACTGGGGCCTGCGCATGGTGATGCTGTTCGCCTTGCCCTGCGCCGTGGCGCTGCTGGTGTTTGCCGAGCCGCTGACGGCCGTGCTGTACCACCGCGGTGCCTTCACGGCGACCGACGTGGCCCACACGGCGCAGTCGGTCATGGGTTGGGGCGTCGGCCTGATGGGCCTGATCGCCGTCAAGGTGCTGGCGCCGGGCTTCTTTGCCCGCCAGGACACCGGCACACCGGCCAAGATCGCGGTGGCGGTGCTGGTGCTGACGCAGGGCTTCAACCTCGTCTTCGTGCCCTGGATCGGTGTCGCGGGCCTGGCGCTGTCCATTGGCCTGGGCGCCCTGGTCAACGCGAGCTGGCTGTTCTGGGGCCTGAAGAAGCTGGGCAGCTACCGCCCCGAGCCGGGCTGGCTGTCCTTCGGCCTGCGCGTGGTGCTGGGTTGTGCGGCCATGGGCCTGCTGCAATGGCAATTGGCGACCCGGCTGGACTGGCTGGCCCTGGGCACGCATGAGATCCAGCGCGGCCTCATCATGGCGGCCAGCCTGGCCGGCAGTGCCGTCGTCTATTTCGCGGTGCTGCTGCTGGTCGGCATGCGGCCTCGCGCTCTCGGCCGCCCGAACTGATGAAGTACGCGGCGCCCTCTCCGCTGGACTACTTTGCCGCGCTGGTGGCCGAGGACCAGGGCATCAACCTGCTCGAGGCGGCCATCAGCCTGGCCCAGGACGAGCACCCCGGCCTGGATGTGCAGGGCGTGCTGGCTGAGGTCGACCGCCTGTCGCGCCGCTTGCGCGAGCGCATTGCCCGCGACGCCGCCCCGGCCGAGCGCCTGCGCCAGCTGACCCGCTTCTTCCACGGCGAGCTCGGCTTTGCCGGCAATCTGAACAACTACTACGCGGCGGACAACAGCTACATCCACCGCGTGCTGGAAACCCGCCGCGGCCTGCCCATCGCGCTGGCCGTGCTGCTGCTGGAACTCGCCGAGCAGGCGGGCCTACGCGTGGCCGGCGTGGCTTTTCCGGGCCACTTCCTCGTCAAATGCAAGATCGGCCTGGGCGAGGCCGTCATCGATCCCTTTACCGGCGAGTCCCTGTCGCCTTCGCGCCTGGACGAGCGGCTGGGCCACTACCGCCACGGCAGCGGCCTGCCGGATGATCTGGAGCTGCCGCTGGAGTTCTTCCTGCGCGCCGCCGCGCCACGCCAGATCCTGGCCCGCATGCTGCGCAACCTGAAGGAAGTGCATCGCGCCGCCGAGGACTGGCCGCGCCTGCTGGCCGTGCAGCAGCGCCTCGTCATCCTGCTGCCGCGCGACCCGGCCGAGCGCCGCGACCGCGGCCTGGTGCTGGCCTCCCTGGGCGCCTTCGCCGCCGCGGCCCAGGACCTGGCCTTCTACCTTGCCGAGCGCGGCGATGCCCCCGATGCCGCCGAATTGCGCGCGCGCCTGGCGCTGCTGCTCGACCAGGCACCACCGCCGCTTCAGTGACAATCCGCGCCCGCCCGCAGACACCATGATGAAGCTCACCAAGCCCCAACGCACCGCCCTGGCCTGGGCCGGCGTCGCCTTCGCCCTCATCCTGCTGCTGTGGCTGCTGTCGCCCGTGCTGGCGCCCTTCATCGCCGCCCTGGTGCTGGCCTATGCCCTGGCGCCCGTGGTGCAGGCCCTGGTGGACCGGCGCACGCCGCGTGCGCTGGCGGTGCTGATGGTCGAGATGCTGTTCGGGATGGCGCTGCTGACCTTGGTGCTGCTGGTGCTGCCCATCCTCAGCAAGGAGCTGCCGGCGCTGCGTGAACAGATCCCGGCGCTGGCCAAGCTGGCCAATGACAAGCTCTCGCCCTGGCTCGCCGAGCACGGCATCTACATGCAGCTCGACCCGGCCAGCATCAAGGCCTTCGTGCTGAAGTATCTGGACGCCAATTTCGAGGAATGGCTCGCGACGGCGCTGAGCTCCGCCCGCATCGGCGGCAGCTTCCTGCTCGCCTTCATCGGCAATGCGGTGCTGCTGCCGGTCGTGCTTTTCTATCTGCTGGACGACTGGCCCGGCCTGGTCGAGCGCATCCGTGCGCTGGTGCCGCCCGCGGCGCGCGATTCGGTCGGCAGCTTCCTCGACGAATGCGACCAGACGCTGGGCCAATACCTGCGCGGCCAGTTGCTCGTCATGGGTGCCCTGGCCATCTTCTACAGCGTCGGCCTCGCGCTGGCGCGCTTCGACCTGGCGCTGCCCATCGGCGTCTTCACCGGACTGGCGGTCTTCATCCCCTATCTGGGCTTCGGCCTGGGCCTGGTGCTGGCGCTGCTGGCGGGCCTGCTGCAGTTCGCCAGCCTCTATGGTGTCGTGGCCGTCGCCATCGTCTTCGGCATCGGTCAGTTGCTGGAGAGTTTCGTGCTGACGCCGCGCTTCGTCGGCGAGCGCATCGGCATGAGTCCGCTGATGGTCATCTTCGCGCTGCTGGCCTTCGGCCATCTGCTGGGCTTTGTCGGCGTGATGATCGCGCTGCCGCTGTCGGCCGTCGCGGCCGTTGCCGTCAAGCGTCTGCACAAGGCCTACCTCGCGAGCTCATTGTTTCGCTGACGCAAGAATGCCCCCACGCTCACTACGTTCACTGCCCCCCGAGGGGGCGCGTCAGGGCCTCCGGGCGGCCGCGCGGCACTGACGATGAGGCAGATTCCCCTGGCGCTGCTGGCCCCGCCTACGCCCAGCTTCGACAACTTCCTGCCTGGCGCGAATGCCGAGGCGCTGGCCTATCTGATGGGCCTGATGCCCGGCGACCCGCCCGTGCTGCTCTGGGGCGCCACCGGCTCGGGCAAGACCCATCTGCTGCAGGCCCTGGCCGAGCGCTGGCAGGCCGCCGGCCAGCGTGTCGCCTGGTATGACGCCGACACCGCCTTGCCCTGGGAACTGCCCTCGCATGAGAGCCTGCTGCTGCTGGATGACTGCCAGCGCTTCGACGCCGGCCAGCAGCATGCGGCCTTCGCTCTCTTCGTTGCATCGGCAGGGCAGGGCTACACGGTGGTCGCCACGGCCGATGCGCCCGCCGTCGATCTGGCCGTGCGCGAAGACCTGCGCACGCGGCTGGGTTGGGGGCCGAGCTTCGCCCTCGAGCCCCTGCGCGAGGCCGAGATGCGCGCCGTGCTGCGCCGCGAGGCCGACCGGCGCGGCCTGCTGCTTGGCGACGAGGTGCTGAGCTATCTGCTGACCCGCTTCGAGCGCAACCTCAAGGGCCTGATGGCCTTGCTCGAGCGCCTGGACGAATTCGCCATGTCAGCCAAGCGCGCGCTGACGCTGCCGCTGCTGAAGACCATGCTGGCCGACGAGGCGATCGAAGATAAAACCGACTCTGACCCTGATTTATGAACCTGACGCTGTTTGACCTGGACGGGACCTTGATCCCGGTGGACTCGGATCACTCCTTCGGCACCTTCATGGTCGACGTGGGCTGGGTGGATGGTGAGGTCTGGGGTGCGAAGAACGACGAGTTCTTCGCCCAGTACAACGCCGGCACGCTGGACCTGCCCGCCTATGTCAATTTCGCGACCTCGGCCTTTCGCAGCCGGCCGCTGGAGGAGGCGCTGGCCATGCGGGAGCGCTTCATGGCCGAGATCATGAAGCCGGCCATACGCGTGGAAGCCAGGGCGCTTGTCGAGAAGCACCGTGCCGCCGGCGACCTGATCGCGCTGGTCACGGCGACGAACGAATTCGTCACCGCGCCGATCGCCGAAGCCTTCGGCATCGAGCACCTCATCGCCGTGCAGCTCGAGCGCGACGCCGAGCAGCGCTACACCGGCGCCATCCGCGGCATCCCGAGCTTCCGGGAGGGCAAGATCGCGCGTGTTGAGAGCTGGTTGCAGGGGCTGGGGGCACAATGGCCCGATTTCGAGCGCGTAAGCTTCTATAGCGACTCGACCAACGATCTCCCGCTGCTCGAACGCGTCAGCCACCCCGTGGCGACCAATCCCAGCCCCTCGCTCGCCGCGATTGCCGCCGAGCGAGGCTGGCCCCAGTTGCACCTCTTCGCATGATCAAAAAGTTCATCGACAAGCTGCTCGGCAAGCCTGCCGCAGCCCCCAAGAAGACCAGCCCGCTGGGCAAGCGGGTCGAGGTGCCGGCCGAAGTGCACGGCATCAACCCCGATCTGCTCGACGAGCGCGCCGTCAAGGTCGTCAAGACGCTGACCGACGCCGGCTTCGAGGCCTATATCGTCGGCGGCGCCGTGCGCGACCTGCTGCTGAACATGCGGCCCAAGGACTTCGACGTCGCGACCAACGCGACGCCCGAGCAGGTCAAGGGCCTGTTCCGCCGCGCCTTCATCATCGGCCGGCGCTTTCGTATCGTCCATGTCGTCTATGGCCGCGGCCGTGAGCACGAGGTCATCGAGGTCTCGACCTTCCGCGCGCTGCCGACCGAATCCGAAGCCATCGCCGGCAACGAGAAGACCTCCAAGAGCGCGCTCGAGGGCAAGTCGCATGCCGTGGATGCCGAAGGCCGGGTGCTGCGCGACAACGTCTGGGGCCCGCAGATCGAGGATGCCGCCCGCCGCGACTACACCGTCAACGCGATGTATTACGACCCGCAGCGCCAGCTGGTGGTGGACTATCACGGCGGCCTGGCGGACGCCAAGGCCAAGCTGCTGCGGATGATCGGCGACCCCGAGACCCGTTACCGCGAAGATCCGGTCCGCATCATCCGCGCCGTGCGCTTCGCGGCCAAGCTGGGCTTCACGCTCGAGCCCAAGACGCTGGCGCCGGTGAAGGCCTCGTCGGCGCTGCTGGCCAATGTGCCGGCCTCGCGCCTGTTCGACGAGATGATCAAGCTGCTGCAGACCGGCCATTCCCTGGCCAGCATTGCGCAGCTGAAGAAGCTGGGCCTGGGCCGCGGCGTGTTCGCCGTGCTGGACGCCATGCTGACCGAGGCCGGCGACCTGCATGAGGGCGTGCGCGGCAATTTCGTGCGCCAGGCTTTTGAAGACACCGACCGCCGCGTGCAGGAAGGCCGTGGCGTCAGCCCCAGCTTCATGCTCGCCTGCATGCTCTGGTACGAGGTGCTGGACCGCTGGACCAAGATCCGCAATGGCGGCGAGCCGGCCGTGCCGGCGCTGGCCCAGGCCATCGATGCCGTTTTCGATGCCCGCATCGGCGACATCTCGGGCCGCGGCAAGCTGGCCGCCGACATGCGCGAGATCTGGATGATGCAGACCCGCTTCGAGCGCCGCAGCGGCTCGGGCGTGTTCAGCCTCATCGAGCAGCCGCGCTACCGCGCCGGCTTCGACTTCCTGCGCCTGCGCGCCGACGTCGGCGAGATCGACCCGTCGCTGGCCGACTGGTGGGAAGACTTCGCGCTGGGCAGCGACGACGACCGCCAGGCCCTGCTGGCCGACGCCCGGGCGACGCAGCAGAAGCAGCCCCGCGTCGTGCGTGCGCCGCGCCCCGAGGCGCCTGCCGGTGAAGAGGCCGAGCCTGTGGCCGACGATGCGCCGGCCAAGAAGCGCCGCCGACGCCGCCGCAAGCCGGGCGGCGGCGGCGAGGGCGCCGCAGCGCCCGCGCCTGCCGCCGAGTGAGTTCGCGCGCCTACATCGGACTGGGCGCCAACCTCGGCGCCAATCTTTCTGCCAGCTTGACCCAGGCAGCGTTGCGTCTCGCGGCGCTGCCCGGTACGCAGGTCGTTGCGCTGTCAAGCACCTGGCGCAGCGCGCCGGTGGATGCGGGCGGGCCTGACTTCCTGAACGCCGTCGCTGCGCTCGACACGACGCTTCTACCCATTGAACTACTGGACGCCCTGCAGGCCATCGAGCTGGCCCATGGCCGCGAGCGCTCCTATCGCAATGCGCCGCGCACGCTGGATCTCGACCTGCTGCTCTACGACGAACTGACGCTGAATACGCCCCGCCTGACGCTGCCCCACCCCCGTCTGGGCGAGCGCGCCTTCGTGCTGCGTCCGCTGCTGGAGATCGCGCCGGCGCTGATCCATCTGGCGGCAGGCGACGGCTGGCAGGCCCAGCGCATCGAGCGACTCGGGCCGCTGTCCCTCTGAGTCCCACCTGGAGATACGACGATGTTTTCGACCCTCGCCGGCTGGCAGACCGTTGGCCTGCTGCTGCTGTCCAATGTCTTCATGACCTTTGCCTGGTACGGCCACCTCAAGGGCTTGTCGACCAAGGCCTGGTGGATCGCCGCCCTCATCAGCTGGGGCATTGCGCTGTTCGAGTACCTGCTGCAAGTGCCCGCCAACCGCATCGGCCATGGCGCCGGCTTCAGTCTGGCCCAGCTGAAGATCACCCAGGAAGTCATCACCCTGGCCGTCTTCGTGCCCTTCAGCCTCTACTACATGGGTGAGCCGCTGAAGCTGGATTTCCTCTGGGCAGGGTTATGCCTGATGGGGGCCGTCTACTTCATCTTCAGGTCGTCTTGATGACGGTTGGGTGACACGGCCCGGTAAACTCCGCCCCTTCGAGAGACCCAAGGACGCCCATGCTGTTTGGCAAGCTGCTGCCCCGTGAGGGCAATTTTTTTGAGTTGTTCAATGAGCATGGCGGCTTCATCCTGGAAGGCGCGCGCGCCTTCCAGAAAATGATCGAGAACTATGCCGACCCGGTGCTGCGCCAGCAGTACGCGGACGAGGTCGACAAGGCCGAGCATGCCGCCGACCGCGTCACGGCCGAAGTGAACCGGCTGCTGCACCGCACCTTCATCACGCCCATCGACCGTGAGCAGATCCACGGCCTGATCAACGCGATGGATGACATCGTCGACCTGCTGCAGGACTCCTCCGAGACGCTGTCGCTCTACGACGTGCGCGCCGTGCCCGAGCAGGTGCTGCAGCTGTGCACGCTGTCCGTGCGCTGCTGCGAGCGCGTGCAGCATGCGGTGACACTGCTGCCCCACCTCAGCAAGCCCGCCACGACCGAGGCGGCGCTCAAGACCTGCGAGGAGATCGACCGCCTGGAATCCGACGCCGACCGCGTCATGCGTGCGGCGATGTCGCGCCTGTTCCGCGAGCAGGAAGACGTGCGTGAGCTGATCAAGCTCAAGGCGATCTACGAGCAGCTGGAATCCATCTCCGACCGCTGCGAAGACGTGGCCAATCTGATCGAGGGCATCGTCCTCGAAAACTCCTGACCGGCCCCCATGGCATCCGCTGAGATCGCCTTCTGGGTGGTGGCCCTGCTGGTCGTGCTGGCCCTGCTGTTCGACTTCATGAACGGCTTCCACGACGCGGCCAATTCCATCGCCACCGTCGTCTCCACCGGCGTGCTGAAACCCCAGCAGGCCGTGCTGTTCGCCGCCTTCTTCAACGTCGTCGCCATCGCCATCTTCCAGCTCAAGGTCGCGGCCACCGTGGGCAAGGGCATCGTCGAGCCGGGCGTGGTGGACCATCACGTCGTCTTCGGTGCGCTGATCGGCGCCATCGCCTGGAACTTCATCACCTGGTGGTGGGGCATCCCGTCGAGCTCCTCGCATGCGCTGATCGGTGGCATCGCCGGTGCCGTCGTCGCCAAGGCCGGCCCGTCGGCGCTGGTGGCGGGCGGCATCTGGAAGACGGTGGCCTTCATCATCGTGTCGCCGCTGCTGGGCTATCTGCTCGGCTCGCTGATGATGGTCATCGTGGCCTGGGTGTGTCGGCACAAGTCACCCATACGCATCGATCGGTGGTTCCGGCGGTTGCAGCTCGTCTCGGCCGGGCTGTACAGCCTCGGCCACGGCGGGAATGACGCGCAGAAGACCATCGGCCTGATCTGGATGCTGCTGATCGCCGCCGGCATGGTCAGCGTCGGCGACAAGGCACCGCCCAATTGGGTCATCGTGGCCTGCTATATCGCCATCGGCCTGGGCACGATGTTCGGCGGTTGGCGCATCGTCCAGACCATGGGGCAGCGCATCACCAAGCTCAAGCCGGTGGGCGGCTTCTGCGCCGAAACCGGCGGGGCGATCACGCTCTTCCTGGCCACGGCCCTGGGCATCCCGGTGTCCACCACCCACACCATCACCGGCGCCATCGTCGGCGTGGGCTCGGTGCAGCGCCCCTCGGCGGTGCGCTGGGGCGTGGCCGGCAGCATCGTCTGGGCATGGATCTTCACGATCCCGGCCGCGGCGCTGATGGCCGGCGTCTGCTACTGGATCAGTTTCATCCTCTACTGACCGGACTGCGACTCGAAATAGCGCTGGGCGCTGAAGGCGATGGTCGCCATCAGCGCCGTGCCGCCGAACAGCAGGCAGAACACGACGCCGATGACCGCTGCCCAGCCGCCCGTGCTGGCGGCTCGGCCGGCGTTGAAGCGCTCGTTCCAGCGTTCATCCGGCATCAGGCCGTAGACGATGCCGCCGAGCAGGGCGGCAACGAGGCTGAGACCGAGCAAGGGAATCAGCACCCAGGCCAATCGGTCGTCCTGGCCGAGATGGTCCATGCGCTGCACGCCCGCCAGGCCCAGCAGGGTCGGCAGCGGGAAGAGCCAGGCCCAGCGGTCCCTGAGGCCGTGCAGATAGAAGCGGTGCAGCCCGAAGACACCGACGAGCAAGGCCAGCCAGGTCGCGACCGCCTTGTGCTTGGTGGCGTTGATCATTCGGCGGCCGCGCTGTCGCCCAGGCCCAGCGTGCGCTGCATCAGCACGACGTCCAGCCAGCGGCCGAACTTCCAGCCTGCGCTCTTGAGTACGCCGGTGTGCTCGAAGCCCAGCGCCTTGTGCACGCCGACCGAGCCCGCATTGGCCGCGTCGCCGATGACGGCGAGCATCTGGCGCGCGCCGGCCGCCTCGCAGCGGGCCATCAACTCGGCCAGCAGCAGGCGGCCGACGCCCTGGCCCTGGGCGGCAGGAGACAGGTAGATGGAATCCTCGACGCAGAAGCGATAGGCCAGACGAGGGCGGAAGTAGTTGGCGTAGGCGTAGCCCAGCACTTCACCGCCACGCTCGGCCACCAGCCAGGGCAGATTGCGGCTCAGCACCTCGGCGCGGCGGCGGCCCATCTCGTCGACGCCGGGCACCTCGGTTTCGAAGGTGCCGGTGCCATCCAGGACGGCCCGGGCATAGATGGCCTGGATGGCTGGCAGATCGGCGTCGGCGCTGGGGCGGATGGTCAGGGGCAGGGCGGGGGAGGCGGGCTGTGACATTTGTCGGTTTTGGAGACTGCTCAAGAAGGTTCTGATCGAGTTTATAATGCTCGGTTTTCGGCACTGGTCGCAGATGGCTGCGGCGTATCTACAGAGCCTCCCCCGGCAGGGGTTCCTGCCATTCGACTTGTCGCTACTTGAGTGTCTCCTCGTGCGGTGGTCACCCAATTTTTAGGAAACATCATGGTTGTGATTCGTCTGGCCCGCGGCGGCTCCAAGAAGCGCCCCTTCTACAACATCGTCGTCGCCAACAGCCGCCAACGTCGTGACGGCCGCTTCATCGAGCGCGTCGGCTTCTACAACCCCGTCGCTTCCGGCTCCGCCGAGAAGCTGCGCGTCGAGCAAGACCGCGTGAGCTACTGGATCGGTGTCGGCGCCCAGCTGTCGCCCACGGTGGCCCGCCTGGTCGGTGACGCCAAGACGGCTGCTGTCGCCGCCTAAACGCGTGGCAGGCAACAAGCCTCAGCAAGACGGCGCTTCGGCGCCG
Organism: Roseateles sp. P1_C1_2; assembly: GCF_056406535.1. Lineage (NCBI taxonomy): Bacteria > Pseudomonadati > Pseudomonadota > Betaproteobacteria > Burkholderiales > Sphaerotilaceae > Roseateles > Roseateles sp. P1_C1_2. Next base: position 90,628 of record NZ_JBFUAB010000026.1, on the reverse strand, counting down.
TCTTTTGCTTCCTGGCCCGAAGATCTGCTGCCGGTGGGCAAGATCCTCGATGCCTGGGGCATCAAGGGTGGCCTCAAGGTGCAGGCCTATTCGGCGGACGCCGGTGCGCTGTTCAGCGCCAAGCGCTGGTACCTGAAGTCGACCGGTCCGAAGGCCGCCCAACTGATTCTGGCCGTGAAGTCGGTGCGGGAGCAGGGCGAAGGCATCGTCGCCACGGCCGAAGGTGTGGATGACCGCAATGCCGCCGAGGCGCTGCGCGGCCACGAGATCCACATCCCCCGCAGCGAATTCCCGCGCACGCCCGACGGCGAGTACTACTGGGTGGACCTGATCGGCCTGGACGTCGTCAACCGCGAGTCGCAAGCCTTGGGCCGCGTCATCGGTCTCATCGACACTGGCCCGCACGCCGTGTTGCGCATCCTGCCGCCGGGCGTGGAAGAGCCCGCCAAGCCCGACCAGGAGCGACTGATTCCCTTCGTCGGCAAGTTCATCGACGACGTGAACCTCGAAGCGAAGCGGATCACGGTCGACTGGGGCCTCGACTTCTAGAAGAAGGTGCGAATGAGTCCGGCATGCCCGCTCATCCCGCACAGAGGCCGCCCCTCGTCGTTGCAAATGCTCGCCGTAGCGCAAGCTACGGCTGTGCTTTGCGCCTAGATGGACAACCTCTGAGCGGTCTGCTCGAGCACGCCCGACCCATCCACACCTTCTTGCCATGCGCTTCGACGTCCTGACGATCTTCCCGGAGCTGTTCGCGCCGCATCTGACGCAGGGCGTCACGCGGCGCGCCTTCGAAAGCCGCCAGGTCGATGTGCGCCTGTGGCCGCTGCGCGATTTCGCCGACGACAACTACCGCCGCGTCGACGATCGCACCTATGGCGGCGGCCCGGGCATGGTCATGCTGGCCGAGCCGCTGGAAAAGGCCCTGGCGGCGGTCAAGGCGGACCGCGGCGAGGCGGCGCCGGCCGTCATCCATTTCACGCCGACCGGCACCCGCATCGCCCAGGCCGGCGTGCAGGAACTGGCCGCTGGTTCGGGAGCCATCCTGCTGTGCGGCCGCTATGAAGGCATTGACCAGCGTGTGCTGGATCGCCACGTGACGCTGGAACTCAGCCTCGGTGACTTCGTGCTGTCTGGTGGCGAGCTGCCAGCCATCGCTCTGCTGGACGCCGTCGCGCGGCTGCAGGAAGGCGTGCTCGGCGACGCCAAGTCCCACGAGCAGGACAGCTTCTCCGACGGCCTGCTGGACTGCCCGCACTACAGCCGGCCCGAAGTGCTGGCCGATGGCCGCGAGGTGCCGGCGGTGCTGCTGTCGGGCCACCATGCCGACATCCGGCGCTGGCGCCGTGAGCGCTCCCTGGCGCTGACCGCGGCCCGTCGGCCCGACCTGATCGCCGCCGCGCGTGCCGCCGGCCGCCTCAGCAAGGCCGATGAGGCCTTCCTGGCCAAGCTCTAGGCAAAACCCGTATCCCCGCGCTATACTTGCGGGCTGTCCGATCCTCTGGCGGGTCGAGTGGCTTGAGCGTTCAAAAGCGTTCCAGCTGCAAACATCCCGATAAATAGCGACGCCGCCAAGATCCCAGGAGTACAGATGAACCTGATCCAAACCCTTGAGCAAGAAGAAATTGCTCGCCTGAACAAGACCATCCCGGCCTTCGCCCCCGGCGACACCGTGATCGTCAGCGTCAACGTCGTTGAAGGCACCCGCAAGCGCGTGCAGGCCTACGAAGGCGTCGTGATTGCCAAGCGCAACCGCGGCCTGAACAGCAGCTTCATCGTCCGCAAGATCTCCAGCGGCGAAGGCGTCGAGCGTACGTTCCAGCTGTACAGCCCGCTGATCGCGACGATCGAAGTCAAGCGTCGTGGCGATGTCCGCCGCGCCAAGCTGTACTACCTCCGTCAGCGTTCGGGCAAGTCGGCGCGTATCAAGGAAAAGCTGGCTTAATCAGCCGGTTCCTCACCGCCAAAGCCGCCGGGAGCTACGCTCTAGGCGGCTTTTGTTTTTTCAGCATGACCCGCCCCGCCATCACCCAGCCTCAGCTCGTCCCCGTCACGAGCATTGACGACCATCTCCCGGCGGTGCCCGACCTGGCGCTGACGGCCTCAGCCATCCGGGCCCGCCTGGCGGACGTGGCGGCCTGGACGCCCGAGTTCTCCGGCGATGGTGGTCTGTTTGCCAATCGCGAACCTGCCGGCGCCGCGGTGCTGGTGCCCCTGGTGCAGCGCGAGGCCGGCCTGAACCTGCTGCTGACGCGCCGCACCGACCACCTGCGCGATCACGCCGGCCAGATCAGCTTCCCCGGCGGCCGCGTCGAGCCCGAGGACGATGGCCCGGTCGCGACGGCGCTGCGCGAGACCGAGGAAGAGATCGGGCTGTCCCGCCAGCACATCGAGATCATCGGCCAGTTGCCCGTCTATTCGACGGTGACGGCCTTCCAGGTGACGCCCGTGGTCGGCCTCGTCGAGCCCGGTTTCACGCTCACGCTCGATGACTTCGAGGTGGCTGAAGCCTTCGAGGTGCCGCTGGCCTTCCTGATGAACCCCGCCCATCACCGTCACCACCGTTTCGAGTTCGCGGGGGCTGAGAGGCGCTTCCTTTCCATGCCCTGGCAGGGCGAGGAACGTGAGTACTTCATCTGGGGGGCGACCGCCGCAATGTTGCGCAACTTCTACCGTCTGCTCAGCGGCGGCTGAGCGCGCCACTATCATCCCGGCCCATGAATTTCTTCGCGGTGCTGCTGGCCCTGTTGTGTGAGCAACTCAAGCCCTTGAGGCATGGGAACCGCGTGCACCAGTCAGTCATCGGCTGGGTGCGCTGGACGGGCCGCAACTTCGACGCCGGCGACGAGCACCATGCCGCCATCGTCTGGGCCATCACGGTGCTGGTGCCCGGCCTGGCCGTTGCGCTGATCTACTGGGCGCTGCGCCATTTCAGCGTGCTGCTGGCCCTGGGGCTGGATGTCCTCATCCTCTACCTGACGCTGGGCTTCCGGCAGTTCAGCCACTACTACACCGACATCCGCGACGCCCTCGAGCGTGGCGACGACGCGACCGCACGCCAGTTGCTGGCCGAGTGGCGCCACCTGGACGCCAGCGAGTTGCCCCGCACCGAGCTGATCCGCCACGTCATCGAGCATTCCCTGCTCGCCGCGCACCGCCACGTCTTTGGCGTGTTCTTCTGGTTCATCGTCTGCTCGACCATTGGTCTCGGCCCAGCCGGCGCCGTGCTCTATCGCATGGCCGAGTTCGCCGGCCGCTACTGGGCCTTCAAGAGCCGCACGCTGGACGCGCCGACCAATCCGCGCCTGCTGGCGCTGTCGCGCCAGGCTTTCGGTCTCATCGACCATGTGCCGGCCCGCATGACGGCGACCGGCTTTGCCATCGTCGGCAACTTCGAGGAAGCCGTGAACGGCTGGCGGCGCGATGCCAGCCTCTGGCTGCATTCCAACGAGGGCATCATCCTCGCGTCAGCCGCTGGCGCCGTTGGACTGCAACTCGGCGGCGCGGCGGCACCTGGCGTCACGCCGGACCGCAGCAAGACCTTCGATGCCGGTTCCGAGCCCGAATTCACCGGCGCCGCCGGTTCGACGGCCGGCGCGCCGCCCCAGCTCGGCCATCTGCAAAGCGTYGTCGGCCTCGTCTGGCGTTCCGTCGTGCTGTGGATGCTGCTGCTGGCGCTGCTGACCCTGGCCAACCTCGTCGGCTGAACGCCGACCTCGGAACCCCATGAAATTTCCTGAACTGCCGGCACTGGCCGAGCCCTGCCTAGCCGTGCGCGTGCAGCACGCCATTGACCATAAGACCAAGCCCCTGGGTGCGCTCGGCCGCGTCGAGGCGCTGGCGCTGCAGCTTGCCTTGATCCAGGGTGTGGACAAGCCCGCTCTTTCGCAACCTCAACTCGTCGTCTACGCTGCCGACCATGGCCTTTCGCGCCGCGGCGTGTCGGCCTACCCGCGCGAGGTCACGCCGCAGATGGTCGCCAACATGCTGGCCGGCGGCGCGGCCGTTTCAGTGCTCGCGCGCCAGCAGGGCCTGGCGCTGACGATCGCCGATTGCGGCGTCGATGCGCCGCTCGCCAACGGCGCCGTCGACCTGCGCATCGCCGCCGGCACGGCCGACGCCAGCGTCGGCCCGGCGATGTCGGCAGCGCAAGCCGAGCTGGCGCTGCGCAACGGCATGGCCCTGGTCGAGCGCCTGCCCGGCAATGCGCTTTTGCTCGGCGAGATGGGCATAGGCAACACCTCATCGGCCAGCCTCTTGATGCAGCGCCTGACCGGCCTGCCGCTGGCCGACTGCGTCGGCCGCGGCACGGGGCTGGACGACGCGGGCCTGGCGCGCAAGCTGGGCGTGCTGGGCGAGGCGCTGGCCGTCAACGCCGGCGCGCAGACCCCGCTGCAGCTTGCAGAGGCGCTTGGCGGCTTCGAGATCCTGACGATGGCCGGCAGCGTCATCGCTGCCGCGTCGCAACGCCGCGTCATCCTCGTCGATGGCTTCATCACGACGGCCGCGGTCGCGCTGGCCGATGCCTTGTGTCCGGGCGTGCTGGCCGCCTGCGTGTTCGCCCACCGCTCGGCCGAGGGGCCGCATGCGCGCTGGTTGCAGCAGCTGGGCGTGCGCCCGCTGCTCGACCTGGACCTGCGCCTGGGCGAGGGCAGCGGCGCGGCCCTGGCCTGGCCGCTGCTGACGGCTGCCTGCGCGCTGCTGGCTGACATGGCCAGTTTTGAGAGCGCCGGGGTCAGCAACAAGGACTGATCGCCATGCGGCTCTTCCTCGTCGCGCTGCAGTTCCTGACGCGGCTGCCGGTGCGGCTGGAGCGCTTCGAGCCGGCCTGGCTGAACGACTGCGTGCGCCACTTTCCGCTGGTGGGTGTGCTCGTGGGCACCGTTGGCGCGGCGGTACTCGCGGGGGCGACTCAACTGTGGCCGGCCTGGGTCGCCGCGGTGCTGGCCTTGACGGCAACGGTCGTGCTGACCGGCGGCTTCCACGAAGACGGCCTGGCCGATACCTTCGACGCGCTGGGTGGCGTGGTCAGCCGCGACAAGGCGCTGACCATCATGAAGGACTCGCGCATCGGCAGCTATGGCGCCCTGGCGCTGTGTTTGTCGCTGCTGCTGCGCGCCGCGCTGCTGGCCGTGCTGGCGCAGCGGCCGCTGATGGGCGCCGTTGCAGCCCTGCTGGCCAGCCATGGCCTGGCGCGAGCGGCCGCCGTGGGCGTCATGGTCAGCCTGCCGTATGGCGGTGATGCCGAGCATGCCAAGGCCAAGCCTCTGGCCTTGGCCGTTGCACCGCGCAACTTCGGCATCGCGCTGGGCTGGTGCGGGCTGCTGGGCCTGGCATTGGCAGCAGCGGGTGTTGCGCCTTCGCGCCTGTTGGCCGCGGTCGCCGCTGCCGCGGTCGTCGCGCTGCTGATGCGCGAGTGGCTGCGTCGCCGCCTCGGTGGCTACACCGGAGACGGCCTGGGCGCCACCGAACAACTCGCCGAGATCGCGGTCCTGCTGGCCTTCACGGCGTCTTTCTGATGCCCGCTTTCACGATCTGGCGTCACCCCAAGCCGCGCGGCGCCGAAGGGCGTTGCATCGGCGGGCGCACCGACCTTGCCGTGGACCGTCGCAAGGCCAAGCGCCTGGCCCACCGCATCCGCGCCCATGCCCGCCGCCACGGGCTGCCGCGCGAGGTCGTCACGTCGCCGCTGGCGCGCGCCGCAGCTGTGGGCCGCTGGTTGAAGCGCTGGGGCTTTCGCTGGCGGGTCGATGCCGCGTTGGCCGAAATGGACTTTGGTGGCTGGGACGGGAAGCCCTGGACCGCCATCGCGCCCGCCGAGTTCGATCGCTGGATGACGGACTTCAGTGGCTTCGACTTCGACACGGGCGAGTCGCTGGGCAGGCTGCTGGCGCGCGCTGAGATCTGGCAGCCGCCTTGCGCTCTGGCCGTGGGGCACGGTGGCTGGATCACGGCGCGGCTCTGGCGCCACCAAGGCCAACTGCCCACACCGGGTAGCTGGCCCGCAGCGGTGGCATACGGCCGGCCTACTTCAGCACCGTCTGCTGCATGAACAGCACCGTGGCGTAGAACTGGAAGTCCTGGTTGTCCTTCTTCTGGAAACCATGGCCCTCGTTGTCGGCGCGCAGATACCAGACAGGCGTGCCGCCCTGGCGCACCGTCGCGACGATCTGTTCGGCCTCGGTGTAGGGCACGCGCGGGTCGTTCTTGCCCTGGATGACGAAGAGGGGCTTCTTGATCTTGCCCGCATTGGTCAGTGGCGAGATCTTCTCCAGATGCGCCTTCATCGCCGGGTCGCGCTCGTCACCGTATTCGACGCGGCGCAGGTCGCGGCGGTAGCTCTCGGTGTTGTTCAGGAAGGTCACGAAGTGCGAGATGCCGACGACGTCGATGGAGCCGGCGATGCGGTCCGCATAGTTTGTCGATACGGCCAGCGTCATATAGCCGCCATAGCTGCCGCCGGTGACCAGCACGCGTGAGGCGTCGAGGTCGGGCTGGGTCGCGATCCAGTCGAGCAGGGCGCCGATGTCCTTGACCGAGTCCTCGCGCTTGAAGCCGTTGTCCATCGCCAGGAAGCTCTTGCCGTAGCCGCTGGAGCCGCGCACATTGGGCTGGATCAGCGCCATGCCCAGCTCCTGCACGTAGTAGGCGTTGCGGCCCAGGAAGCCGAAGCTGGCCTGGGACTCGGGACCGCCGTGGATGGAGATCAGCACCGGGCGCTTGCCGCTGAACTTCTTGGGCGGGGCGGTGAGCAGGCCTGAGATCGCCGTGCCGTCAAAGCTCTTCCAGCGCACGATCTTCTGTTCGCTGAAGCCCGAGGTGTCGAGGCCGGGCGCGGCCGAGGCGCGCGTCCACTGCTGGACCTTGCCGTCCGTGCCGAGCGAATAGATCTGGCTGGGGCCCTGGGCATTGCTGATCGAAAAGGCCAACTCGCCGTGGCCATGGTGGTAGGAGGCGCTGCCGACATTGCCGGTGGGCAGAGCAGCGGGAGCCGCCACTTCCTTGGCCGTGGCGGCGTCGAAGAAATGCAGTTCGTCTCGGCCATCCACATTGAACTGGGCGGCCAGCTTGCTGCGGTCCTCCGTCAGCGTGACGCCGCTGACGTCCCAGGGGATGTGGCCACTGACGCGGTCGATGCGGCCGTTGGCCAGATCCAGCTTCATCAGCTCGCGGAACTCGCCGGCGCGGTCGCTGGCGATCCACAGCGAGCGGCCGTCCGCCGCCCAGCCGGCAGGCGAGTAGGTGGCCTTGGCCTCCTGGCTGCCCGTGGCCGGCGCGACTTGCTTGGCCACGCCGCTGTCCAGGTCCAGCATCCAGATCTGCGATTCATTGGCCGACAGATAGCGCGTCAGCGAGATCAGGCGCTCGTCGGGTGAGGGGCGGCTTGCGGCCCAACCGCCGCCGTCCAGCTCGGCCAGCTTGCGGCGGCCCTCGGGCTTGGCGGGGTCCATCAACCACAGCGTCGTCGTGATCTTGGTGCGCGTGCCGCCCTGGGCCGTACGGTCGATGGGCACGGAGGAATAGATCAGCTGGCCGCTCTTGCGCAGCCAGGCGTTGATCGCGTGGCGCTCGTCGGGGCTGGTCAGCAGCACCGGCTGGGCGCCTGCCTGGTTCAGCGGCAGGCGGTAGATCTGGGCGACCTCGTTGCCGCCGGTGGCGCGCTCGAAGACGATGTACTGGCCGGTGCGCGGCTCGTAGGTGGCACTCACGACCGGGTCGACGCCGTCGGTCAGTTGCTCGCCATCGGTCAGCGGCGACGTCACGCGGAAGATCTGCGCGGTGTTGGCGCCGGCCTTGCGGTGGCTGACGAGCATCTCGCGCTGGGTCGGATGCCAGTCGGAGAAGGCGTGGCCGCGGAAGTCGTTGTAGCGGCCGATGGCGTCGGCCAGGCTCTGGGGCACCGCCGGGATGCCCTGCACGACCAGGTTGGCATTGGGAGCCACGACGGCCGTCGAGACGGGCGCGGAAGTGGGCGACGATGCGCAGGCGGCCAGCAGGGCCGCACCGAGTGCGCAGAGGGAAAGACGCAGGCGATTCATGGGGGGCTCAAAAAGGAATGGGCGCTCGAAGCGCCCATTCTCGACCCGGTTGATCTCGGGTCTAACCCGCTGTGACGCGGGTCATGCCGTCTGCTGGATGCCGGCGATCAGCCAGCCCTCGCCGGACTTGACCAGATGCCAGATCTCGTCGAAATCCTCTGCGGCCTGCTCGCTCTTTTCGCGCACGAGCCCCGAGAAGCGCACGGAGACGATCTGCTGGCCCTCTTCGGTCGCGACGTCGACGACGCGGGCGTCGAGCTTGAGCACCTCGGTGCGCTGCGTCTGGCTGCCGCGTTCCAGCAGTTCGCTCTGGATGCTGGCGTACATCTGCGGCGTCGTGAAGCGGCGCAGGTCGGCCTGGTCGCCGGCATCGTTGGCGGCCTGCAGGCGGATGAATACCTGCTTGGCGAGCGGCTCGAAGCCGGCCGTGTCGAAGTCTGCTGGCACAGCGGCCACGGAGTCGGCGGCCGCTKCGGGCGCGGCATTCCAGGCGGGCTCAGCTTCCCGGAAGCTGGCGCCGTTTGCGCCGGCGAGTTGCGGCTTGGGTGACGCGAAGCGGCGCACCAGGAAGCGGATGACGAAGACCGCCACCAGGCCCAGCAACACCATGGTCATGATGCTGGCCAGCTCGCCGCCGAAACCGAAGTGGCTGGCCAGCGCGGCCAGGCCCAGGCCGGCCGCCAGGCCGGCGATGGGGCCGAGCCAGGAACGCTTGGGCGCCGCGGCGGGGGGCGTGGGTGTCGCGGCGGCCTGTTTGTTGGGGGCGGCCTGCTGCGGCGCCGGTTGCTGCGCGGGTGGCGTTTGTGGCGCGGTCTGGGTGGGCACGCTGCGCTTCATGCCGCCGCCAGACAGGCGCTTGGCCTCGGCGTCATGGGCGGGCAGCGTGACAGCCAGCAGGGTGGCGAGGGTCACTGCAAAGATGCGGTTCAAGCGAGTCTCCAGAAGATGGGGAACGAGCCTCTGGTTGTGGGGCTCGGATCAGGATTTTCAAGCGTCTCGGATGTCTGATACGACGGTTTTTCCGAAGTCTGGCCGCATGAGAAACCGAACTATCGCTTCTGCCGTGGCGGTCGCCGTCTGCAACTGCCCGTCGTCCTTCAAGCCCTGGAAGCGCGTCTGCTCAGGGAAGCGGCCGGGATCGGCGCCGCGCAGCTGGACCTGCATGTCGGTGTCGATGACGCCCGGTGCCAGCGAAACGACACCAACATCCGGCTCTTCCATTGCCAAAGCGCGGCTAAGGTGGTCCAGCCCGGCCTTGATGGCGCAATAGGCCGCGCTGCCCGCCATGGCGCGCCGGCCCAGGCCGGAGGAGATGTTGAGGATGCGGCGCTGGGGCAGGCCGGCCGTTTCGGCCAGGAAGACGCGGCTCAGCAGCGTGGGCGCCTCCAGCCCCACGCGCAGCGCGGCGGACAGCTCCGAGAGGTCCGTCGCGGCGAGCGAGCCGGGCTCGCTGAGCAGGGCCGCGTTGTTGATCAGCGTGACGCTCTGCCAGCCGGTGTGGGCGCGCAGCCAGGTTTGGAGGCGGTCGGCGGCGACCCTCGGTTCGGCGAGATCAAGCGCCCACTGCTCGGCCTGCAGCGCAGGGTTGATCTTGCGCGCGATGCCGATGACGGTGTGGTCGGCCTGCGTGAGTTGCTGGACCAGGGCGGCGCCCAGGCCGCGTGAGCTGCCGGTGACGATGTAGAGATGCATGGCTCAGAACTCCGGGGGGCAGGTGAAGTGATGGTCGCCGATTCGCAGTTCACTGGCGTGCAGCAGCAGGCGAGGGCTGGCGGCGGCGCGGTCGGGCTCGGCATACAGCGTGTCACCGAGGATGGCGTGACCGATGGCGGCGAGGTGGACGCGAAGTTGATGGGTGCGGCCGGTCAGCGGTTCCAGCGCGACGCGCGTCTGGTCACCTTCATGGGCGAGGGCGTGCCAGCGCGTCTGTGAGGGCTTGCCGTGTTGGTGGTCGACCCGCTGGCGCGGCCGGTTGGGCCAGTCCGCACCGACCGGCAGCTCGATGAGTCCTTCGCCCTCGAGACGGCCGGCGACGACGGCGACATAGAGCTTGCCGATGCGGCGCTCGGCGAAGTCGGCGCTGAGATCGCGCTGGGCATCGAGGCCGCGTGCGAACAGCAGCAGCCCCGAGGTGGCCTGGTCGAGCCGATGCACGATGAGGGCGTCGGGGTACAGGGCCTGCACACGCGCACTTGCACAGTCCGGCTCGACGCGGCCTGGCACGCTGAGCAGGCCGGCCGGCTTGTCGATGACGACGAGGCGATCGTCGGCGTACAGAACCCGCATCAGCGTGAGGAGACGACGATGCCGGCGGCGATCAGCAGGAAAGCCAGGCCGTGGTACCAGGCGGGCGCGACACCCAGCAGGGCCGCCGAGATGACGGCGGCGAACACCGGCGTCAGGTTGACGAAGAAGCTGGCCAGGGCCGGCCCCGCCTCGGCCACGCCCAGGCCCCAGCAGCGGTAGGCGATCAGCGACGGGCAGATGGCGACATAGGCCAGCACGGCGACGAGGGCGGGGCTCCAGTGGATGGGCGCCGGCGCGACGGCCTGCTCCACGCCGGCCGCCACACCCGAGAACACGACGCCGAACATCAGCTGCGACATCAGTGACTCGGCCCAGTTCCAGTCCGGCCGCTCGCCAGCTCTCAGGCCGGGCGCGGGCCCGGCCAGCATCCAGGAGTAGATGGCCCAGGTGAAAAGGGCCACCAGCATCAGCAGGTCGCCGGGCACGAAATGCACGGCCAACAAGGCGGCGGGGTCGCCGCGCGCGATGACGACGGCCACGCCGACCAGTGACAGGGCCGCACCGCCAAGCTGGCGGCGGGTCGGCTTCACGCCGTAGAAGATGGCGCCCACGCCCAGCATCCAGACCGGCATGCTGGCGGTGATCAGCGTGACGTTCAGCGGCGATGAGGTGTGCAGTGCGAGGTATTGCAGCGAGTTGTAGCAACCCATGCCCAGGAAGCCCAGCCAGGCCAGGCCGCGCCAGCGCTTCAGGGCCTCACTCGGGTCGGCGAGCAGACGGCGAGCCAGCGGTGCCAGCAGCAGGAAGGCGATCAGCCAGCGCAGCGCGTTCAGCGCCATCGGCGGGATGTCATTGCGCACCAGGCGGCCGACGACGGCATTGCCGGCCCACAGCAGGGGCGGCAGCGTCAACAGCAGGGCAAGGCGTGGGGTCAGCTTCATCAACGACGGCGAGCGTGCCAAAGGGCTGGCACGATACCGGACCTGCGAACCGGAGACGCCGAATGAGTGAAAAAGCCGTGGTCATCGAAGCCCCTGGCGGGGCCGAGCAGCTGAAGCTGGTGGACGTGGAGGTCGGCGCGCCCGGGCCGGGCGAGATCCGCATCCGTCACGAGGCCTGCGGCCTCAACTACATCGACGTCTATCACCGCAACGGCACTTACGCCTTGCCACTGCCGGCCCGCCTGGGCATGGAAGGCGCGGGCGTTGTCGAGGCGGTGGGTGAGGGCGTCACCCATCTGAAGCCGGGCGACCGTGCTGCCTATGCGAGCAACCCGCCCGGCGCCTATGCAACAGCCCGTGTGATGCCCGCCAAATGCGTGCTCAGGCTACCCGACGCGATCTCCTTCGAGACCGGCGCGGCCATGATGCTCAAGGGCCTGACGGTGCAATACCTGCTGCGCAAGACCCTGCCTCAGGGCGGGCTGCAGGCCGGCGACTTCGTGCTCTTTCACGCGGCGGCCGGTGGCGTCGGCTTGATCGCCTGCCAATGGGCCCGCGCGCTGGGCCTGCAGCTCATAGCCACCGCGGGCAGCGACGAAAAATGCCAGCTGGCGCTTGAGAACGGCGCGACGCACGCCATCAACTACCGCCGTGACACTGACTTCGCTGCCAGGGTGCGCGAGATCACCGGTGGGCGCGGCGTCAAGGCCGTCTACGACTCGGTCGGTGCCGACACCTGGGAAGGCTCGCTGAACAGCCTGGCGCCCTTCGGTCTGCTGGCCAGCTTCGGCGGCGCCTCCGGCCCGGTGCCTCCGTTCAGCGTCGGCACGCTGGCGGCCAAGGGCTCGCTGTATGTGACGCGGCCGACGCTGTTCACGCACATCGCCACGCGCGAGGCCACCCAGGCCATGGGGAACGAGCTGTTCGAGATGGTGGCGAGCGGCAAGGTCAAGATCCGCATCGACAAGCGCTATGCCTTGGCCGACGCGGCCCAGTCGCATCGCGACCTGGAAGCCCGCCAACTGCTGGGCAGCGCCGTGCTGCTGCCCTGAAGTCTTCAGGCCGGCACGCGGCCGAGCTGCAGTTCGAAGCTGAAGCTGGAGCCGACGCCGGGCTCGCTCTCCACGGTGATCTCGCCGTCCATCAGGCTGACCAGGCGCTGCACGATGGTCAGGCCCAGGCCGGTGCCGCCGTAACGGCGCGTGATGCTGCCGTCCGCCTGCGTGAAGGGATCGAAGATCTGGCCGATCTGGTCGCGCGTCATGCCGATGCCGGTGTCGGTGACGGCCACGCGCAGGCGCAGGCGGTCGGGGCCGTCGCTCTCGTGCGCGTCGGCCATCGCGATCTCGATGCGGACCTCGCCGTGCTCGGTGAACTTGAGGGCATTGCCGATCAGGTTGATCAGCACCTGGCGCAGCCTCAGGGCATCACCCACCAGCCAGGACGGCACGCCGGGCTGCACGCGCGCATGCAGCTGGATGCCCTTGTCATGGGCCTGCAGCAGCAGAGGTTGAAGTGACTCGCCGAGGCAGTCGTGCAGGCTGAAGGGCTGCTCGTCGATGACGATGCGGCCGGCCTCGATCTTGGCCACGTCCAGCAGGTCGTTGATGATGGTCATCAAGCCCTTGGCGGACTGGTGGGCCATGCCGATGAAGCGGCGCTGGCGCTCGTCGAGCTCGGTCGTCTGCAGCACGAGTTCGGTCAGGCCGAGCACGCCGTTCATGGGCGTGCGAATCTCGTGGCTCATATTGGCCAGGAAGCTGCTCTTGGCCTGGCTGGCTGTCTCGGCGGCCTCGCGCGCGGCGACCAGGGCCACCTGGCTGGCTTTGAGGTCGGCGATGTCACGCGCATTGAAGAGCATGACGGTGTCACCGGTGACGGGGTCGCGCATCGGCCGCGCGTCCAGCGCATGCCAGCACAGGCCGGCCAGGGTCAGCAGTTCGACGTCCTGGCGGCAGTTCTCGCCGCGCTGCACGCGGCCGAGGATGCTGGCGGCGTCGCCGGTGTGGGCGAACAGGCGGGTGAACTCGCTCTGGCCGGGGCCAGGCGGTGTGTCGCCGAAGGTCAGGGCCGCGGCCGGGTTGCGCATCAGCAATTCGCCCTGATGCTGGTTCACCAGGCCGAACACGGCAATACGCACCGAGGTGTGCTGCAGGGCTTCGACGCCACGCAGCATGGACAGGTCGGCGCCACCACCGAGGGAGTCGGCCGCGAACAGCATGACCTGGCGGCGCTCCGGCGTGCGCATGCCGCGCGACACCAGCATCACCGTCGTCGGCTCGCCCTTGGGGTAGAGGGTCCATTGCTCGCGGACGATCTTGCCTTGGGCATGGTCGGCCGCCGTGACGGCCAGGCGCTCGCGCACCGCGTCGCCATGCTCGGAAAAGTCACGCGACAGGAACTCCTCGGCGCTGTCGGCATGCCAGAAGCGCAGCGCCGCGGCATTGGCCCAGAGGTTGCGCTGTTGTTCGGGGTCGAAGACCCACAGGGGAACGTCGAGCCAGTCGTAGTGGCTCAGGCTGGCGAAGTCGAGGAGCATCGGTGGCGGCGAGAAGGCGCGCGATTGTCACCGCTCGTCACATCTGCGCCCCGTGAACTAGTGCGCTCAACCGCGGCGTACGCGGCGCAGTTCGTCCAGGATCAGCAGCACGGCCCCGACGGTGATGGCACTGTCGGCCACGTTGAAGGCCGGGAAGTACCAGCCGCCGGCGTGGACCTGGATGAAGTCGACGACGTAGCCGTGGATGGCGCGGTCGATGACATTGCCCAAGGCGCCACCCAGGATCAGCGTCAGCGCCCAGGCGAACAGCTTCTGGTGGCCGTGGCGGCGCAGCATCCAGATGATGAAGCCGGCCGCGACGAGGCCCAGGCCGAGGAAGAACCAGCGCTGCCAGCCCGAGGCGCCATGCAGGAAGCTGAAGGCGGCGCCGAAGTTGTGGGCCCGCACCACGTCGAAGAAGCTGGTGACCGGGTGCACGTCGCCGAGCTGGAAGGTGCGCAGGATGAGCACCTTGGTGAGCTGGTCGGCCAGGATGATGAGGGCGGCAATCAGCAGCCAGTGGGTCAGGCCGGAGGATGAGGACGACGAGCGAGAAGGCATGGAATAGGGGTCGCGAGGCGAGGGCCGCCAATGTAACTTGCCGCCGGGCCGGGGCTTGTAGGCGCAGGAGAAGCGGCGTAGAAGAGGAACTCTCCCTTCTCGCAGGAGGACAACATGCGAAAGCGCATCTACTGGCTGCTGCCCCACCTGAGCAGCGCCCGGCGCACGATGGACGAGTTGTTGCTCGCCCGCATCACCGAGCACCACATCCACTTTGTCGCCGCCGAGGGCGCGTCCATGGACGGCCTGCATGCCGCCAATGTGCTGCAGACCTCGGACCTCGTCGAGGCCGCACAGAGCGGGGCGCTGATCGGTTCCGGCCTGGGTGCGGCGGGCGGCGTCGCGGCGGCCCTGGCGATCAGCGCGGCCTCGCCCGCAGCGGTCGTCATCGGCCTGGCCGCGGTGGGCGCCATGCTGGGCACCTGGTCGTCCAGCATGATCGGCAGTTCGACGCCGAGCCGGCGCCTGAAACGCTTCGAGCAGGCGATCGAGGAAGGGCAATACCTGCTCATCGTCGACGTGCCGCGCTCGCGCATCACCGAGATCGAGGAACTACTGGAACGCACCCACCCCGAAGCGCACTTCGAGGGGGTGGAACCCAATATTCCTGCTTTCCCGTAAGCGAGGTCAGGCAACTGTGCGGGTTTCGCCCGCGCCGTGCAGATTGCTGTCGCAGCGCCCGCACAGCGTCGGGTGCTCGGCATTGCTGCCGACGTCGGCGCGGTAGTGCCAGCAGCGCTCGCACTTGGCGTGGCTGCTGGGAGTCACGACGACGCCCAGTTCGCCCGCTGAAGCCAGGCGCACCGCCGACGTGATGAAGACAAAGCGCAGGTCGTCGCCCAGGCTGCTCAGCAGCATCTGGTCCTGCTCGTTGACCTTGAGCACCAGTTCGGCCTGCAGCGACGCGCCGACGGCACCCGTCGTGCGCACCGCCTCGATGGCCTTGTTGACCTCGTCGCGGATCTCGTGGATGCGATTCCACTTGGCCAGCAGCGAGGCATCGGTGGCACCGAAGTTCCAATAGGTCTCGGTGAAGATGCTCTCGCCCTTGCCCAAGACTGCCCAGGCTTCCTCGGCCGTGAAGCTCAGGAAGGGCGCCATCCAGCGCAGCATGGCGTGCGTGATCTGCCACAGTGCCGTCTGCGCCGAGCGGCGCGCCAGGCTCTTGGGTGCCGTCGTGTAGAGGCGGTCCTTCAGCACGTCGAGGTAGAAGGCTCCGAGGTCTTCGGAGCAGTAGACCTGCAGCTTGGAAACCACCGGGTGGAACTCGTAGCGCTCGAAGTGCGCCAGGATGTCCGTCTGCAGCTCGGCGGCGCGGGCCAGCGCGTAGCGGTCCACTTCCAGCAGGTCTTCAGCGGCGACGCTGTCCGTGGCGGGATCGAAGTCGCTGACGTTGGCGAGCAGGAAGCGCAGCGTGTTGCGGATGCGGCGGTAGCTGTCGACGACGCGGGCGAGGATCTTTTCGTCCAGTCCCAGGTCGCCGGAGTAGTCGGTCGCGGCCGTCCACAGGCGCAGGATCTCGGCGCCGAACTTGTCCGACACGGCCTGCGGCGCGACCACATTGCCCATGGACTTGCTCATCTTGCGGCCCTGGCCGTCGACGACGAAGCCATGGGTCAGCAGCCCCTTGTAGGGTGCGCGGCCGTAGAGGGCGCAGGCGATCAGCAGTGACGAGTGGAACCAGCCGCGGTGCTGGTCATGGCCTTCGAGGTAGAGGTCGGCCTCGGGGCCGCTGTCGTGGCCGGCGCCCTTGTGGCTGCCCTTGAGCACATGCTCGAAGGTGGAGCCGGAGTCGAACCAGACGTCCAGGATGTCCTGGCCCTTGGTGTAGTGGACGGCTTCCGTGCCCAGCCACTCGGCGGCGTCGAGCTTGGACCAGGCTTCGATGCCGTTGGCCTCGACCAGCTGGGCGGCACGTTCGATGAACTCCAGCGTGTCCGGGTGCGCCTCGCCCGTGTCCTTGTGCAGGAAGATGGGCAGGGGCACGCCCCAGCTGCGCTGGCGCGAGATGCACCAGTCGGGCCGGCCGGCGATCATGTCGTGCAGGCGGGCGCGGCCGTTCTCGGGGTAGAAGCTGGTCGCCTCGATGGCGGCCAGTGCCGTCTTGCGCAGGCTGTCAGGCGCTTTGTTCGTCGTGAACAGGCCGTCGCCCTCGTCCATGCGAACGAACCACTGGGCCGCGGCGCGATAGATGACGGGTGACTTGTGGCGCCAGCAATGCGGGTAGCTGTGGGTCAGCTTGCTCTGGGCCATCAGGCGGCCGGCGTCCAGCAGCGCCTGCGCGATGACGGGGTTGGCCTTCCAGATGTGCTGGCCGCCGAACAGCGGCAGGTCGGCGGCGTAGGCGCCATTGCCCTGCACGGGGTTGAGGATGTCGTCGAAGGCCAGGCCGTGGGCGACACAGGACTGGAAGTCGTCCAGGCCATAGGCGGGTGCGGAGTGGACGACGCCGGTGCCATCCTCGGCCGTCGCGTAGTCGGCGAGGTAGACCGGGCTTTCGCGGTCGTAGCCCGGGTCGACGTGCGCGAGCGGGTGCTTGAACTTCAGCAGTTCCAGCGAGCGGCCGGGCGTGGTCGCGACGACGCTGCCTTCCAGTTGCCAGCGCGCCAGGCATTTCTCCACCAGCGCCTCGGCAACGACGAAGTAGCCCTTGGGCGTGTCGACCAGCGCGTAGGGCAGCTCGGGGTTGAGGTTGAGCGCCTGGTTGGCCGGGATGGTCCAGGGCGTGGTCGTCCAGATGACGGTGAAGGCTTCCTTGGCCAGCGGCGCGACGCCGAAGGCCGCAGCGAGCTTGTCCGGTTCGGCGCTCAGGAAAGCCACGTCGACGGCCGGGCTCTGCTTGTCGGCGTACTCGATCTCGAACTCGGCCAGGGAGGAACCGCAGTCGAAGCACCAGTAGACGGGCTTGAGGCCGCGGTAGACGAAGCCGCGCTCGAACATGCGCTTCAAGACGCGGATCTCGCCGGCCTCGTTGGCGAAGTTCATCGTCTTGTACGGGTTGTCCCATTCGCCGAGCACGCCCAGGCGCTTGAAGTCCTGGCGCTGGCCGTCGATCTGCTCGGTGGCATAGGCGCGGCTCTTGGCCTGCACCTCGTCGCGCGGCAGGCCGCGGCCGAAGGTCTTCTCGATCTGGTTCTCGATGGGCAGGCCGTGGCAGTCCCAGCCGGGGATGTAGGCCGCGTCGAAGCCCGCCAGCTGGCGCGCCTTGACGATCATGTCCTTCAGGATCTTGTTGGCGGCGTGGCCGATGTGGATCTGGCCATTGGCATAGGGCGGGCCGTCGTGCAGCACGAACTTCGGCGCGCCGCAGCGCGCGTCGCGCAGGCGCTTGTACAGGCCTTGCTCGTCCCAGGCCTTGACCCAGCCTGGCTCGCGCTTGGGCAGGTCGCCGCGCATCGGGAAAGGCGTGTCGGGCAGGTTGAGCGTGGAGCGGTAGTCCGGGGTGGTCATGGCGTGCGGCCAGACGAAAAGTCTGGCGGGTCTGGCGTTCAGAAGTCGGGGAGGGCGGAGCGAAGAGCGGCTGGGAGCCGCTTCAAATTCGGTCGCGCGTGGTCTGGCGTCGCTGTGCGGCGTGGGTGGCCAGGAAGGCGCGAGCTGCCTCGGTGTCGGCGGCAATCGCGGCCGTGAGCGCGTCCAGCCCGTCGTACCTGGCTTCGTCGCGAAGTTTGTGCAGCAGTTCCACGCGGGCGAGTTTACCGTAGCCCCCCTCTGCACCCAGGGGCCATTCCAGGCAGTGGACCTCGAGCAGCACGCGCCCCGCATCCTCCACGGTGGGCCGCCGGCCCAGGCTGGCGACGCCCGGCAGGGGCTCGGGCGCCAGGCCGTGGACGAGGACGGCGAAGATGCCCTGGGCAGCCGGCTTGTCGTGGTCGAAGCGCAGGTTCAGCGTGCGAAAGCCATCGGCGGCGCCGGGGGCGCTCTCGCCGAGCTGGCGACCCAGTTTGCGGCCATGGGTGACATGACCCGAGATGGCATAGGGCCGGCCCAGCAGCGAGGCGGCGGCGGCCATGTCGCCCGCCGCAAGCGCCTCGCGCACGGCCGAGCTGCTGACGCGCAGGCCGTGCACCTCGTAGCTCATCATGCGGGCGACGTCGAAGCCGCGCGCCTGGCCGGCGGCATCCAGCGTCGCGTAGTCGCCCTGGCGCTTGGCGCCGAAGCGGAAGTCGTCGCCGACCAGCACATAGCGGGCGCCCAGGCCATCGACCAGCACCTGGCGGATGAAGTCCTGGGCCGGCAGCGAGGCCAGGGCCTCGTCGAAGCGCAGGATGACGACCTGGTCGACGCCACAGCGCTCGAGTTCAACCAGCTTGTCGCGCAGATTGGCGATGCGCGCAGGGGCGAGTTCGGGCTTGCCAGCCTTGGCGGCGAAGAAGTCGCGTGGATGCGGCTCGAAGGTCATCACGCAGGTCGGCAGACCGCGGTGGCGGGCCTCGGACTGCAGCAGGGCCAGCATGGCCTGGTGGCCGCGGTGCACGCCATCGAAGTTGCCGATGGTGAGCGCGCAGGCGGGGGCGATGCCGGGGTGGTGGAAACCTCTGAAAACTCGCATCGGCCCTATTGTCCCCAGACCTCGTCCGGGCTGCCGATCCAGCGCCATTCACCCGGCTTGAGGTCGGCTGACAGCGTCAGCGCGCCGAACTGCGGCCGGTGCAGCGCCTCGACGCGATTGCCCACCGCGGCGACCATGCGTTTGACCTGGTGGTATTTGCCTTCCACCAAGGTCAGCCGCAGCAGCGTCTCGTCGACGATCTCGGCGCCTTCGGCCTTGCTGATCTCGGGAGGGCGCTGGAACTTGCCAGGCACCTTGCTTTCGGGCTCTTTCAACTCCACGCCGGCCAGCAGCTGCTCGACCATGGCCGCCGTCAGCGGATGCTTGCAGCGCGCCTCATAGACCTTGGGCACATGGTGCTTGGGCGAGGTCAGCTTGTGGATCAGCGTGCCATCGTCGGTCAGCAGCAGCAGGCCCGTCGTGTCCTCGTCCAGCCGGCCGATGGGCTGCACGCCGCGCTCGCGCAGTGGCGCGGGCAGCAGGCTCAGCACACTGGGGTGATGCTTGGGCTTCTGCGAGCACTCATAGCCGGCGGGCTTGTTCAGCAGGACCAGGGCCTTGTCGAAGACGGGCCACTCCTGCCCGTTGACGGTGAAGCGCAGCCCTTCGGTCTCGAACTCGGTATCGGGTTCCTCGACGACCTCGCCGTTGACGCTGACTTCACCATGCCACACCAGGCCGGCGCACAGACGGCGTGTACCAAAACCCTGGCTGAACAGGATCTGCGAAAGCTTCTGCTTCACTTGGCCTGGGGGGAGGGCATGGGCTTCACGTCGCCACAGTCGGCGCCCAGCCAGCGGCCTTCGCCGCTGACCTTGGTGGTCTCGGTCTTGCCCTGGCGTTGATGGCGGATGGTGACGTCGTTGGTGAAGCCCTCGTTGCCGCGCAGCGTGACCGTCGCGTCGCCTTCCGACGCTGGGTCGGTGCAGACGAAATGCGTCTGGATGGTGCTGCCGCTGCGCTTGATCTCCTGCGTGCAGTTGCCTTGGTGATTCACCGGCGCCATGTTGCGCTCCGCCTGCTCCTTGGTGACGCAGGTCTTGATGGTGATCCCACCGCCAGACATGCTGACGTTGACGCCCTTCTGGGCCATCATCTTCTCGATCATCTGGCGCTGCTCGGGCGGCATGCTCTCCATGGCCTTCTGGGCCTGGGCCATCTGGGCCTGGCGCGCCGGGTCGAGCTGGGGCGTCTGTTTGAACTCCCACAGCCCGGGCTTCATCTGCTGGGCGTGGGCGGCGCCAGCCAGCAGGCCGGCGAACAACAGGATGGCAGGGATCTTCATCGGCGACCTCCAGGGTCAGGCAAACACCCCCGCAGTGTCCTGCATCCGGGCGCTGACTTCACCGAGGTGATGCAGGGTGTCGCCCCATTGCATCTCCATGACCGTCAGGCGCTTGAAGTAGTGGCTGCCGACATACTCGTCGGTGACGCCGATGCCGCCGTGCATCTGCGTGCATTGCTGGCCGACGAAGCGCATCGAGTTGCCGAGTTGCACCTTGGCCTGCGATGCCGCGCGGCGGCGCACGGCCGGTGCGTCGCCCAAGCGCAGCGTCGCGTAGTAGCTCATCGAGCGGGCCAGTTCCAGCTGCATCTTCACATCGGCCGCACGGTGGCGCAGCGCCTGGAAGCTGCTGATCACGACGCCGAACTGCTTGCGGGTGTTGAGGTACTCGACGGTCAGCGCCAGGTACTTCTCCATGACGCCGACGGCCTCGGCCGCCTGGGCGGCAATGCCGATGTCTGCCGCCAGCTCCAGCAGCGCCAGGCCCTGCTCGGGGCCGACGATGAGTTCGCCGGGGGTGTTGTCCAGATGCACTTCGGCAGCGCGTGAGCCGTCGTAGATCGAATAGGGCCGCGTGTGTACGCCGGCCGCCGAGCGCTCCACCAGGTAGAGGGCGATGCCGTCGGTGCCGTCCACGCGGGCCGGCACGATGAAGGCGTCGGCCACATCGCCGGCCGGCACCAGGCTCTTCACGCCCGTCAGCTTGCCGTCGACGGCGCGCGTCGCGACCTGGCTCAGGCGGTAGCGCGACTTGGCCTCCTGGTGGGCCAGCACGACGAGGGCCTCGCCACCGGCAATGCGCGGCAGCCAGGCGGCCTGCAGCGCGTCCGGCGCATGGCTGAGCAGCGCCGGCGCGATCAGCGCACCCTGGGCCACCGGCTCCATGACGAGGCCGCGGCCCAGCTCTTCCATGACCACCATCGCCTCGACGGCACCGAAACCCAGGCCGCCATGGGCCTCGGGCACGGCCAGCGCGGTCAGGCCGAGGCCGGCCAGGCCGTCCCAGGCGGCGCGATCGAAGCCACCGGCGCGCTCGATCTGGACGCGGCGCTCGAAGGCGTAATCCTTGTCGACGAAGCGGCGCACGGCATCGCGCAGGGCTTGCTGGTCTTCAGAGAAATCGAAATCCATGTCTTGTCTCCCTCAGCCGAGCACGGTCTGCGCGACGATATTGCGTTGCACTTCGTTGGAGCCGCCGTAGATCGTCGTCTTGCGGACGTTGAGGTAGTTGCCGGTCAGCGGGATGGCATGGTCGGCGCCACCTATCCAGGCACCACCCAGCCACTGGTCGCCCTGCCAGCCGGCTTCCATGGCCTCGTGGACATAGGGCAGGGCGAGCGGGCCGCCGGCCAGCATCATCAGTTCGGTGTAGCGCTGCTGCAGCTCGCTGCCGCGGATCTTCAGCAGGCCCGCGACGTCCAGCGGCTGCTTGCCGGTGCGCTCACCCGACAGCACGCGCAGCACCATCATCTCCAGTGCCACGACGTCGACCTCGCACAGCGCGATCTGGTCGCGAAAGCGCGTGTCGTCCATCAGCCCTTCGGCCTTGGCGATGCGCTTGAGGCGCTCCAGTTCGCGCTTGGCGCGGTTCACGTCGGCGATGTTGGTGCGCTCGTGCGAGAGCAGGTGCTTGGCATAGGTCCAGCCCTTGTTCTCTTCGCCGATCAGGTTCTCGGCCGGCACCTCGACGTTGTCGAACCAGACCTCGTTCACCTCGTGCTCGCCGTCGAGCATGATGATGGGCTTGACGCTGACGCCAGGCGTCTTCATGTCGATGAGCAGGAATGAAATGCCGGTCTGCGGCTTGCCCTCAGAAGACGTGCGCACCAGGCAGAAGATCCAGTCGCCATATTGGCCCAGCGTCGTCCAGGTCTTCTGGCCGTTGACGATGTATTTGTCGCCCTGCCGCTCGGCGCGGCACTTCAACGAGGCCAGGTCCGAGCCCGAGCCCGGTTCGCTGTAGCCCTGGCTCCACCAGACCTCGCCGCTCATGATGCCGGGCAGGAAGCGCTGCTGCTGCTCCGGCGTGCCGAAGGCCATGATGACCGGCGCCACCATCACCGGGCCGAAGGGCACGATGCGCGGTGCGCAGGCGAGGGCGCATTCCTCCTCGAACAGATGACGCTGCACGGCATTCCAGCCCGGGCCACCGAACTGCTTGGGCCAGGCCCAGCCATGCCAGCCCTTGGCGCCGAGGATCTTGGCCCAGCGCTGCAGGTCGTCCTTGTTCAGGCGCAGCGCGTTGCGCACCTTGTGGGCGATATCGGCCGGCAGGTTGGCGTGCACCCAGTCGCGCACCTCGGTGCGGAAGGCCAGCTCCGCATCGGTGAAATTGAGGTCCATTGGTCTGTCCCCGTCGCTGTGTTGTCGTGATGAGAATCCGCGCGTTTTAGCACGGTCGTTCGCATCCTGGCTGTCCGGCCAGGGACAGAACAGCGAGTTGGCTTCCAGAAAGCAGAAAGCCGCCCGGAGGCGGCTTTCAGTCGAGATGACTCGGGTCAGGCGGCGAGCTTGGCCTGGCGGCGGCGCAGGCCGAAGACACCTGCCAGCGCGACACCCGTCAGGGCCAGCGAAGCCGGCTCGGGGACGTTCTGGTTGGAACCACCGCAAACGCCGTTGGCGTTGACGGCCTGCAGGCACTTGCTGCCGGCGGCGGCGTAGAGCTTGAAGAAGTCGTCGCCGTTGGTCAGCGAGCCGCGGTTGTCGGTCTGTGCGCTTTGCGTGAAGCCGCTGTTGTAGGCCGTGATCAGCCACCAGCTGGACGTCTTGCCCTGCGCGTTCACGGCGTTGTAGGGGTCGTTCGTGTCCTTGATGAAGTCGCCGTAGTTGCCGACGAGTTCCCAGCCTGCCATCGAGCCGGCAGCCGTGCCGCCCAGCGTCGGGGCGGCGCCGCCCGTCCAGCGGAACAGCGAGACGTCGACCGTCTTGCCCTGCGACGTCGTGTTGGCGCCGCAAGTGCCGGCGGCGTAGGTGATGACGCTGGTGGAGTTGTTCTTGCAGGCCACTTCCGCGTTCGCGGTGGTGCTGTCGGTGAAACCCAGGCCGATGCTGGACAGCACGGTGGTGGCGCTGAAGGTCAGCAGCACGCCTTCGGTGTTCTGGTTGTTGTCCAGCGCGTGATAGGGCGAGCCGTTGTCGGAGCCGGAGTACATGCCTTCGCCGTTGCCTGCGAAGTTGGTCAGCGTGCCCGCCGTCCAGTTGCCGGCCAGCTTGTTGGAGCCGTTCAGCGTGTTGTCGACATAGAAGCCCGACATCTTGACCGTGTAGGCAGCGTTGCCGCTTTCGCCGAACGTCGTGCTCGTGGCGACGGTGGCGTTGTTGTTGGGGTCAAGGTTCCAGTAGGCCTGAGCAGCACCACTCCAGGCCAGGCCTGCGATGAGCGCCGTCAGAGCGGTCATGCGGATGGAAAGGGCTTTCATCGGTTTTTTCCTTTGTTGTCGCCAGCGGCGGTCAAATCTGATTTGGTAAAAGCAAACTCAATGCCAGCACTGAAATCTCTTTACCGTTCAAGGACTTGATATTGCGTTTTGACCGGCTTGATAAAAATTGTAAGAACAACCGACAGCGAAGCGGTGAGTTTTGACCCCTCAATTGAGGGTGGCCAGCAGCTTTCTGGCGTCGTCTGCTGCGGCGAAGTTCGCATTTCCCTTCAAGGCGGCGCCAAGCTCCTCCCGGGCTTCTCCCTTGCGGCCCGCCTGGGCAAGGACGACCGCCAGGTGATAACGGACATCCGGAACATCGGGAGCACGCAGGCGCGCCTCGCGCAGCAACTGCAGGGCGCGTTCTGGTTTACCCGCGAGATGGTTGGCCCAACCCGCGGTATCCATCAGCTTGGGATTGCGGTTGTCGACCTTGTAGGCGCGCTCGGCCATGTCCAGGGCGCCGGGGTCCTTGGACTCCATCAGCACATTGGCGAGGTTGTTCAAGGTCTCGGCGTGGTTGGGACGTTGCTTGAGGATGGCGTCGTACTGCTTGCGGGCGGCGGCGAAGTCGCGCAGGCGCAGGTGCTGCTCGGCCACGGCGTTGCGCACGGCCAGGTCGCTGGGGTTTTTCCTGAGCCAGCTCTCCCCGAGTTCGATGGCGGCCTTCGGACCGTTCTGGCCGCCCACCGCGCGCATCAACCGGGCCAGGCTGGCCTGGGACTTCTCGATGTCATGCGCCTTGCGCAAGGCATCGATGGCGGCCGTGGCCTGGCCGCGGTAGGTCGCGACCTCGGCGAGCAGGTTGTAGCCGATGGCCGATTTCGGCGCGGCTTGAACGACCTGGCGGGCGCGCTGCTCCGACTTGGCGGCGTCGCCGCGGGCGAGGTCGACACTGGCCAGCATGGCCTGGGCCGGGACGAAGTCGGGGTTGCCGCTCAATGCCTTGTCCAGGCTGTAGGAGGCGCCGCTGAAGTCCTTGATGCTGATCTGCTGACGAGCGACCTCCAGCAGGCGAGGCGCATCGAAGGCCGCACGGCGCGCCGCATTCGTCAGCGTCGTCTTCGCGCCCGCCGTGTCCCCATTGGCCGCCTGGGCGCCGGCATAGGCCTGCAGTGCCTCGACGTCTTCGGGCAGTTTGGCCAGCAGGGCCTTGGCTGCCTCGACGGCGCGGGCTGGCTGGCCCTTGTGCAGATGCCAGGCCACGAGTGCGAAGTTGGCGCGCGTTTCTCGGGCGCTGCTGGCCTCGGCCGCGCTTTCCAGCCATTTCAGCGACTCCTCGTCCTTGCCCCAGCGTTCGTGCAGCAGGGCCAGTTCGAACAGCACATTGGTGTTGCGCTCGTCGTTCTTCAGCACTTCGCGCAGCCGCTTGTTGGCTGCATCGAAGTTGCCGGTCACCGTGTCGATGCGGACGAGGCCGAGCCGGGCCTCCATCAGCTTGGGATCCAGCTTGAGCGCCTTCTCGTAGCCCGCCCGGCCACCCGGATAGTCGCCGGACTGGGCCTTGGCATAGGCCTGGACCATCAGCACGGTCGCGTTGTTCGGGTTGGCGCGGGCCAGGCCCTCGGCCACCGCCAGCGCCTTGGCCGGCTGGTCTTCGCGCAGATACAGGGTGATCAGCGCCAGGCCGGCATAGGTCTGCTTGGGATCGGCCTTGTAGGCCTTGGCGAGCTCCTCGGCGGCGGGCGTGGACTTGCCACTCTGCAGCAACGACAGGCCCAGGGCCGTGCGGTACTCCGGCGAGTCCTTGGCCTTCAGGGCGTCCTGCATCAGCGCAACCGCGCGCGAATGCCGGCCTTGGTTCATATGGGCCGAGGCCAGCATCAGCAGTGCCTGGCCATCGCCGGGGCGCGCCTTGACGTAGGCCTCCAGCAATTCGATGGCGCGGTTGACGTTGGGTTCCTTCAGCGCAACCTGAGCCAGCAGCTTGACCAGCGGGCTGCCGGGCTGCTGGCGTGAAGCCAGTTCGAGGAAGGGCTTGGCCTTTTCCAGCTCACCCAGGCTGTAGTGGGCCAGGCCGTTGAGCATCAGCAGCTGGGTGCGGTAGCGGATGTACTCGATGGGAACCGGGTCGAGCAGGTCCGTGACCTTCTTCAGCGCGGCCCGCGAGGTGGCCGGGTCATTGGCGCGCTCGGCGAGCACCGCCCGAAGGTAGGAACCGCGCGGGTCATTGGGCTTGAGGACCTGCAGCTCGTTGACCTCGGCCAGCGCATCGGCATCACGGTTCAGGTCGACCAGCAGCCCGGCGCGCGCGAGATGGGATTCGGCATGCTTGGGCTCGGCCTTGATGGCGCGCTCGTAGCCGGCCAGCGCCAGCGAAACCTGGCCGGCGGCATGGTGGATAGAAGCCTTCTGGTAGAGCGCCTCGGCGTTGTCGGGGGCCAGCTTGAGGGCCTGGTCGGCCGCGGCATGGGCTTCACCGAACTGGCGGCTGCGCACGCGCAGTGGAATCTCAGCAATCCAGCTGTTCACGTCGCTGGTGTTCAGCGCGCGCGCGTCCAGCACGCTGGCCAGGGCGGCCTTGGTGTCGCCCATGTCGGACTGGGCCAGCGCGCGCTCCAGCATCAGTTGCTGCTGGATGCCGGGCGGCAGGCCGGCAGGCTGCAGGCGCGGGTCTTCCAGCATCTGCGTTTGCTTGCCCTGGGAGTTCATCGCCATGGCCAGGGCGACGGCGACCTCGGCGCGGTTGACGCCCAGGCGGATGGCTTCCCCCAACTCGAATTCGGCCGCCGCGGGCTGGCTGTCGGCCTGCAGCGCCTTGCCGAGCAGCACGTGGACGGGGAGCTGGCTCTTGTCGGCCTGCAGCGCGTTCTTCAGCTGCACGATGGCGCCCGGGATGTCGCGCTTCTCGTAGCGCTGCAACGCGTCTTCGTAGAAGCGCGAGGCCTTGGCGGCATCCTGGGCGAAAGCGCCAGGTGCGCTGGCGATCAGCAGGAGGGCCAGCAGACCGGGAAGCGAAGCGGGCAACAGGGCGCGTGTAGGGGTCATCGAGGCAGGCCGGCGAAGAGAGGGGCGCCGGATTCTTGCAGAAGCCTGCCCGCGCCTCTCAGTAGCGCAACTCCAAAGTCATGACGTCGTTCTCGCGCCGCATCTGGAAGCGATTCAGGAAGCTGTTGCCGAGCAACACATGGTTCATCAGGCCGGGGATGACGATCGCATCCACGTCGCGGACCTCGATCGAGCCGATGCGCACGCTGGCCAGCTGGATCTGGTAGGCGGGCACGACACCATTGGCCGTCTGCGTGACGATGCGCTTGCCGTACATATAGCGCAGGCCCAGCTTTTCGGCCTCGACCTGGCCGATGGCCACCGAGGTCGATCCCGTGTCAACGAGAAAGCTCGTGACCTGGYCGTTGATCATGCCCATCGTCGTGAAGTGGCCGCCGGGGCCCGCGGGCAGCATGATCTGGCGCGGCGCAGGAGCACCTTGGGAGACCACGCGCCCCGGCGCTGCGCCCAGCGTGAGCGCCTGGCGCCGGCCGCCATATTCGACGACGGCGCGGCCGTCCTCGATGGCGATCAGGCGCACGCCCTGGACGCTGGCGCCGACCTCGACGGTGCGCGGCTGGCCATCGATGACCAGCAGGGCCGCGCGCGAGCCCAGCATGCCGTTGAGCTGCACCTGGGCGGGCGGCAGCGGCAAGGGCTGGGCCAGGGCCTGGTGCGAGACCAGCAGCGAGACCAGCAGAAAGACCAGTAGCAAGGGCAGGGGCAGCAGCAGCCCCACGAAGCGGTGCATGCTCAGTCGCGGAAATTGTTGTACGTGAGCGGCGTGTCGCTGAAGTTCTTCTTCAGGTGGGCGATGCCGGTCTGCAGATCGTCGCGGTTCTTGCCGGTGACGCGGACGGCATCGCCCTGGATGCTGGCCTGGACCTTGAGCTTGCTCTCCTTCAGCGAGGCCACGATCTTCTTGGCGAGGGTGGCTTCGATGCCTTCCTTGATCTTGTAGACCTGGCGCACCTTGTCGCCGCCGAGCTTCTCGATCTTCTCGGCCTTGTCGAGGAAGCTGATGACGACGTCCTGTTTGGTCAGCTTGCCGTACAACACGACCTCGATCTGCTCCAGCTGGAACTCGCTGTCACCGGTGGCGTGGATTTCCTTGTCCTTGAGCTCGACCTTGGCGCCCGTCCCCTTGAAGTCGAAACGGGTGCCGATTTCCTTGATGGCGTTGTCYACGCCATTGCGGATCTTGACGTGATCGGGCTCGAGAACGGTGTCGAAGCTGGGCATTTGCAGGGCCGGTAGATGAATCGGCGAAAATTTTCCCATGCCCGCCACCCCCCACAGCGCTTTGCCCCCCTCGAATGAAGCCCCCGGCCTGCAGGTCGAGACCGACGTCAACCTCAAGCCCTACAACACTTTTGGCCTGCCGGCAGTGGCCCGGCGGCTCGTGCGCATTCGCGAGGCGGCCGATGTGCGCCGGGTGGTCGACCACCCGGATCTGGGCCTCGCACCGAAGTTCGTGCTGGGCGGCGGCAGCAACCTGGTGCTGACCCGGGATGTCGAGGCCGTCGTGCTGAAGGTGGAAATTACCGGCATCCGGCTGTTGGAAGAGCGCGACGACGCCTGGATCGTCGAGGCCGGCGCCGGCGTGGTCTGGCATGAGCTGGTCACCTGGACGCTGGATCACGGCTATCCGGGCCTGGAGAACATGGCGCTGATCCCCGGCACGGTCGGCGCCGCGCCGGTGCAGAACATCGGCGCCTACGGCATCGAGGTCAAGGACAGGCTGGAGGCCGTCGAGGTGATGGACCTCATCACCGGCCGGCCGGCCCTGCTGCCGGCCGAGGTCTGCCGCTTCGGCTACCGCGACAGCGTCTTCAAGCACAGCGACTTTGGCGGCTTGGCAGGAAAAAGCGTCATCACCCGGGTGCGCTTTCGCCTGCCCAAGCCCTGGCAGCCGGTGCTGGGCTATCTGGAACTGGAACGCAAGATGGCCGAGACCGGCATCACCGCGCCGGATGCGCGCCAGATCTACGACTGGATCTGCGCCGTGCGCCGCGCCAAGCTGCCCGACCCGGCCGTCATCGGCAACGCCGGCAGCTTCTTCAAGAACCCGGTCGTCACGGCCGAGCAGTGCCGCGACATCATCGGCCGCGACCCCGGCATCGTTCACTATCCCATGCCTGATGGAAGCGTGAAGCTGGCCGCCGGGTGGATGATCGACGCCTGCGGCTGGAAGGGGAAGACGGTGGGCGGAGCGGCGGTCTACGAGAAACAGGCCCTGGTGCTGGTCAACAAGGCGGACGCGCGCGGCGCGGAGGTCGTGACGCTGGCGCGGGCCATCCAGGAAAGCGTCTACGGGCGCTTTGGCATCCGGCTGGAGCCGGAGCCGGTGGTCCTATAGAGGTGAATCCTGCCGCCCGCGGGCTGTCGGTCGGATCGATCATGCTGCTTCCGGTTGCAACGGAGGATGGCCATGGATGGGATGACCTTGAGCCGGCGCGTGTGGCTGGCCTGGCTCGGAAGCTTGAGCCTGCCGGCGCTGGCCTTGGAGCCGCTGCTGGCGAAGAACGCGCCGGCCGGCATCGACCCGCGACCCTATCTCGTCAGCGAGAAGCTCGACGGCGTGCGCGCGCTGTGGGATGGCAAGTTGCTGAAGTTCCGCAGCGGCCGCCCCATTGCCGCGCCCGCCTGGTTCCTGGCCGAGCTGCCCGCACAGCCGCTCGATGGCGAACTGTGGATGGGGCGACGCAGCTTCGATGCGCTGTCGGCCACGGTGCGGCGTGCGGAGCCGGTGGCCGCGGAGTGGCGGCTTCTCAGCTACCGCGTCTTCGAGCTGCCGGCGGGCGAGGGGGATTTCGAACGCCGCGCCGCAAGGCTCGCGACCATGGCCGGCGGCGTCGTCATGCCGGTGCCCCAGCAGCGGCTCAACTCCAACGCGGAACTGCGGGCCCGGCTCAAGCAGGTGGTCGATGCCGGCGGCGAAGGGTTGATGCTGCATCGCGCCGACGCGCCCTTGGCCTCGGGTCGCAGCGACCTGCTGTTGAAGCTGAAACCGGTGGCCGACGCCGAGGCGGTGGTCGTCGGCCATGAGCCCGGCAAAGGCCACCTCACCGGCCAGTTGGGTGCCCTGGAAGTGCAGACGCCCGAGGGTGTTCGCTTCAAGCTGGGAACCGGCTTCAGCGAGGCCCAGCGCCGCGACCCGCCGCCGATCGGCGCCACCGTCACCTACCGCTATCGTGACCTGACGACTGGTGGCAAGCCGCGCTTTGCGAGCTTCCTGCGCGTGGCTGACTCCTTTTGATGCCTTCTGAAGCCGCCTACAGCCAGCTCAGCAGCTTCTGCAGCCACAGGGGCAGGGGACGGCCGGGGACGTAGTTCTGACGGTACTGGCTGTACATGGTGGGCTCCTCAAAGCGAATACTGTAGATTTATACAGTATTCGCCGCGGCCCCGCCAGTGTGGGCCGGGAAATTACTCCAGCCTGGGCAGGCCGCCGCCAGCCAGCAGGCCGGTGCCGGTGTAGATGCCCAGCTTGGCGCGCGTGTCGGTGATGTCGAGGTTGCGCATGGTCAGCTGGCCGATGCGGTCGGCGGGGCTGAAGGGCGCGTCCTCGACCTTTTCCATGCTGAGTCGCTCCGGCGCATAGGTCAGGTTGGGGCTCTTGGTGTCCAGCAGCGAGTAGTCGTTGCCGCGGCGCAGTTCGATGGCCACTTCGCCGGTGACGGCGCGGGCGATCCAGCGCTGGGCGGCTTCGCGCAGCATGATGGCCTGCGGGTCGAACCAGCGGCCCTGGTAGAGCAGGCGGCCCAGCTTGCGGCCGTTGTCGCGGTACTGCTCGATGGTGTCCTCGTTGTGGATGCCGGTGACGAGGCGCTCGTAGGCGATGTGCAGCAGGGCCAGGCCCGGGGCCTCGTAGATGCCGCGGCTCTTGGCCTCGATGATGCGGTTCTCGATCTGGTCGCTCATGCCCAGGCCGTGGCGGCCGCCGATGATGTTGGCTTCGGCCAGCAGGGCCACCGGGTCGCGGTACTCGACGCCGTTCAGCGCGACGGGCATGCCTTCCTCGAAGCGCACCGACACCTGCTCGGCCTTCACGACGACGTCGTCACGCCAGAACGCCACGCCCATGATGGGGTTGACGATCTTGATGCCGCTGTTCAGATGCTCGAGGTCCTTGGCCTCGTGCGTGGCGCCCAGCATGTTGGAGTCGGTCGAATAGGCCTTCTCCGCGCTCATCTTGTAGGCGAAGCCCTTCTCCGTCATGAAGGCCGACATCTCCGCGCGGCCGCCCAGTTCATCGATGAAGGTCTGGTCCAGCCAGGGCTTGTAGATCTTCAGCGACGGGTTGGTCAGCAGGCCATAGCGGTAGAAGCGCTCGATGTCGTTGCCCTTGAAGGTGCTGCCGTCGCCCCAGATGTTGACGCCGTCGGCCTGCATGGCGGCCACCAGCATGGTGCCGGTCACGGCGCGGCCGATGGGCGTGGTGTTGAAGTAGGTGACGCCGGCGGTGCTGATGTGGAAGGCGCCGGCCTGCAGGGCGGCGATGCCTTCAGCCACGAGCTGGGCGCGGCAGTCCACCAGGACGGCCTTCTCGGCACCGTACAGCATGGCCTTGCGCGGGATCTCGTCGTAGTCCGGCTCGTCGGGCTGGCCCAGGTTGGCCGTGTAGGCATAGGGCAGGGCGCCCTTGAGCTTCATCCAGTGCAGGGCGGCGGAGGTGTCGAGGCCACCGGAGAAGGCGATGCCGACCTTCTGGCCGACGGGAACGGATTGCAGGATCGTGGACATAGGGTTCTCTTCAGGCGATGTGGTTCTGCCACTCGGGGTGGCGCTGGATGTAGAGCTGGGCGTAGCTGCAGGCGGGCACGACCTTCAGGCCCTGGCCTGCAGCCCATTGCAGGCCGGCCTCGACGAGCTGGGCTGCCAGGCCCTGGCCGCGGTAGGCCGGCGGCACGCCGGTATGGGTGAAGGTGACGTGGCCGCTGCCCAGCTGATAATCGAGCACGCTGACAGGCGTGGTTGGCAGCGTGAAGCGCTGGGCTTCAGGCTCGTGCTGCGGTGTCATTCGCCGGCCACCTTCAAGGCGATGGGGTGGATCTCCACCGAGGCGTTGGCGGTCGACACATAGATGCTGCCGTCCTGGATGCTGATCTGCAGCTGCATGCTGCGCTCGGCCAGAGCGATCAGGGCCTGGGACTGTTCGGCCGGGATCTGCCAGACCGCCAGGCGCGGCGCGCGGGTCAGCTTGTTCTCGATGCCGCTCCACCACACCGGCGTGCTGGATGCGAAGCTGTAGACGCTGACGCGGCGGGCGCGGCCATGCGCCTTCATGAGCCGGCGCTCGTCTGGCTGGCCGAGGTCGATCCAGTGCTGCACCTCACCCGTCAGGTCGAGCTGCCAGAGGTCGGGCTCGTCCACGTCGGACAGCCCCTTGGTGAACTCGAGCCGGCCGTTGAGGTCGTCGGCCGCGACGTTCAGCGCGTAGGCCAGCACGCGGATCATCATGCGTTCATCGGTCTCGCTGGGGTGGCGGGCGATCGTGAGGGCATGGTCGCCGTAGACATGGCGGTCCATGTCGGCGATCTGGAGCTGGGCTTTGTGGATGGTGGCTTTGAGCGCCATGCGTAGGTGGTAACCAATGGAACTAAGGGCAGCCGGCGATTATCGCGGCGAAGCCTCGTGGCATCATTCCGCCTCCCGCTTTGAACCTTCGCAACCCGGTTGCGCCCTCTTCATGAAACGCATTCTTCTTCCGCTGGTCCTGGTCATCGCCGTCTCCGCCCAGGCACAGATCACGAACAACACCAAGGCCAAGGTCGACCCGAAGAACAACAAGGTCAGCAACCCGGTTGTCGAGAAGCCCAAGGCCAAGCTGATGTCGCGCGACGAGTTGCGCGCCTGCATCGACCAGCAGGAGGCCAACAGCAAGGAGTCCGAAGCCATCAAGGCTGACCAGGCCGCCTACAAGGCCAACGCCGAGAAGCTCAAGGCCGAGAAGGCCAGCATCGAGGCCGGCGAGGCCACGCTGGGCAAGCAGGTGGCCGAGGTCAAGGCCGAGCGCGAAGGCATCCTGAAGGCCCATGAGGCGCTGACCGCCGAGGCCCCCAAGCTCGAGAAGGCCGAGCTCAAGGCCCGCAACGAGGCCTACCAGGCCCGTGCAACCGCCTTCGGCCCCATGATCGAAGCGCTGAAGGCCGCCGACGCCGAACAGGGCGCCAAGCGCAAGGCCTTCTCCGACAAGGTCGACGCGCTGGACGCCCAGTTCAAGGCCATCGAAGACCGCACCGAGAAGCACTTCGACGCCAACGACAAGTGGAAGGCCGAGTGCCAGAACAAGGCCTACGACGAGAACGACGAAAAGGCCATCCGCAAGGAAAAGGCCGCCGCGGGCAAGTGATCCGCACCGGCCGCTGACGCCAGCCGCACGGGCCGCCTCCCCAGCAGGGAGCGGCCCTTTTTGTTTTCCGAGGACTCCGCATGAGCACCAACCCGCTGCTGCAGGACTGGGCCGGCCCACACGGTCTGCCCCCCTTCGCCGATATCGCCCCCGCGCATTTCCAGCCCGCCTTCGACATCGCGCTCGCCGCCCATCGCGCCGAAGTCGACGCCATCGCCGCCCAGGCCGATGCGCCAGCCTTCGCCAACACCGTGGCTGCCTTCGATGCCAGCGGCCGCCAGCTGACCCGCCTCGAACATCTCTTCTACACGCTGGCCGCCTCGGCCACTTCGCCGGAACTGCAGGCCGTGCAGCGCGCCCTGGCCGCGCCGCTGGCCGAGCACGGCAGCGCCGTCTACATGCACCAGGGCCTGTTCGCGCGCATGGATGCCTTGTTCGAGCAGCGCGAGCAGCTCGGCCTCACGCCCGAGCAGCGCCGCCTGCTGGAGCGCGTGCACCTGGACTTCCTGCGCGCCGGTGCCCGCCTCGCGCCTGAAGCGCGCACGCGCTACGCCGCCGTCATGGCCCGCCTGGCGGAGCTGAACACGCGCTTTGCGCAGAACGTGCTGGCCGCCGAGAACGGCTACCAGCTGCGGCTGACGACCGAAGCCGAACTCGCCGGCCTGCCCGGCTTCGTGCGCGCCGCCGCGCGCCAGGCGGCGATTGACCGCGGCCTGGAAGAGGGCGTCCACGTCATCACGCTGTCGCGGTCGCTGATCGTGCCTTTCCTGAGCTTCAGTGCGCGGCGTGACCTGCGCGAGCAGGCCTGGCGCGCCTGGGTCGGCCGTGGCGATGACACGGGGGAGACCGACAACCGCGAGATCTGCGCCGAGATCCTGGCGCTGCGTGCTGAACAGGCCAAGCTGCATGGCCATGCCTGCTATGCCGACTACGCGCTGGAAGACACCATGGCGCGCAACCAGGCAGCTGTCATGGGCCTGCTGGAGCGCGTCTGGCACCCGGCGCTGGCCGCCCAGGCCCGCGAACGCGAAGCCGTGCAGGGCGCCATGGCGGCCGCCGGCGCCAGCCACGAACTGCAGGCCTGGGACTGGCGCTTCTATGCCGAGCAGGCCAAGCGCGTCCGTTTCGAGCTCGACGAAGCCGAGGTCAAGCCCTATTTCTCGCTGGACCGCATGGTGGCCGCGATGTTCGACTGCGCCAGCCGCCTGTTCGGTCTGCAGTTCAAGGCCAGGCCCGACCTCGCCGGCTACCACGCCGACGTGCGCGCCTACGAGGTCTTCGATGCCGACGGTTCCGTGCGGGGTTTGTTCCTGCAGGACAACTTCGCGCGGCCGACCAAGCGCAGCGGCGCCTGGATGAATGCGATGCGCAACCAGAGCCGTGCGCTGGGTGCGACACCCGTCATCCTGAACAACAACAACTTTGCGCGCGGTGCCGCCGGCGAGCCGACGCTGCTGAGCTTCGACGACGTGCGCACGCTCTTTCACGAGTTCGGCCATGGCCTCCACGGCCTGCTGTCCAGCGTCGAGCATGAGCGCCTGGCCGGCACCCAGGTGCTGCGCGACTTCGTCGAACTGCCCTCCCAGCTCTACGAGCACTGGATGGCCGAGCCGCAGGTGCTCAAGACCTTTGCCCGCCACTGGCAGACCGATGAACCCCTGCCCGACGCGCTGCTCGCCAAGCTGCAGGCGGCGCGCCAGTTCGGCCAGGGCTACGAGACGCTGCGCTACACGGCCAGCGCCATCGTCGACATGGCGGCACATTCGGCCCCGCAGCCACCCAGCGACGTCGTCGCCTTCGAGCGCGACACACTGGCGCAGTGGCAGCTGCCTGCCGAGGTCGGCCTCAACCACCGGTTGACCCACTTCCAGCATCTGTTCAGCAGTGCCGGCTATGCGGCGGGCTACTACGTCTACCTGTGGGCCGAGGTGCTGGACTGCGATGCCTTCGATGCCTTCGTCGAGGCCGGCAACGTCTTCGACACGGTGGTGGCCGCACGTCTGCGCGAATGCATCTACTCGGCCGGCAACAGCCGCGAGCCGGGCGAGGCCTTCCGTGCCTTCCGCGGCCGCGATCCGGTGGTCGAGCCCATGTTGAAGGATAGAGGCCTGCTGCCGGCCTGAGGGGTGGCGTCGCGCCTTCAACGGTGGCCGTGGCCGGAGTCTCCTGGCACTTCGGTGGCGGAAGCCACCTTGCCATCGGTGTCGAAGTCGATCTCGAACACCGTCGGTTCAATGCCGGCCACGCGGTAGGTGTAGACCGAACCCGGTTGATTGCGGTAGGAGATGTCGGTCTGCGGCCGGCCCAGCAGTTGCCGGACGTCGGCCTGGCTCATGCCGACGCTGACCAGCGTCTCCTGGCGAGCATCGACCGTGTACCCCGGTGCAGCCTGGGCGCCGGCCGCGCCGAGAAACAGGCCGATGGCCAGCAGCGCGCTGGACGGTGGGGAGAAGCGTACGAGCGTCATGATGACTCCTTGTGGTCGTGACTTGACAGGCTCCGGGGCGGCTGCGGGATCGCAGCGCCTCGCCTGTGCAGACATGTTGAAGACGATCCGGGACCGCAAGATTGCAGCCCGTGCCAGGCAGGAAGTCAGATGTCATCGAGCGGCCCGCCGCCTGGCGTTGCGCTGCTCTCAACGGCGCTCAGGTCCACGAACAGCCGGGACTCGCGCCCCGGCGCCAAGCTGRGGTAGTACCCGCGCCTTGCGTTGCCCTGCCGTGCCGTGACCAGGTAGGGCCCGCCCGGCAGCACCAGGCGGTTGACGGCAGCACCGGTGTTGAGGTGGCCAACGCAGCGCCCCTGCCGGTCCTGCACGCGCAATTCCAGCGTCGGCGGCTGGCCGGGCGCTGCGGCGTGCAGGTAGTGGGCTCGTAGCTGCCGCCACCAGGCCGCCACACCCGTGGCGACCGGTGGGTCGGTGACATGAATCAGCAGCACGGCGTCGGCCTGCGGTGTGGCCTCGCCGTGGCCGTGCGGCCCGGCTTGCGGCGGCGTGTTCACGAGATGCTCCCGTGACGCGGGTCGCGCGTTGCCCGCCTGGGTTCAGCAATATGCATGGGGCCTCCGGTTGCCGAGCCGGCTCGGCGCGATGGATGGACGGGCGTGGGCCGGTCGGTTCAGAAGCCCAGCCGCAGGCCGACGGTCAACTGGCCCACGCTGGGCCGCTCGTCGAAGGCGTTGGCGCGGTAGTGCTCGTATTCGGCGCGCAGCGTCGTTTGCGTGTTGATTGCGTACTCGGCGCCCAGGCCGAGCTTGAGCCCGGCGCCGCCGTCGCCGCCGGTCGGCGACGAGAAGTGGACATGGTCGGCGCCGACGCTGCCCAGCAGCGAGACCTCATGCCCCAGCGGCAGGCGGCCGACGAGGTCGAGGAATTCGCCATGGGCGCTGACACTGCCGGTGTCGCCCTTGAGGCGGCCCAATGTGGCCAGGCCCGCCTCCAACGCGAAGTTGGGCGTGAACTGGTAGCCGCCGTAGACCTTGCCGGCCACGCCATGGTCGTCGCCGCTGACGCCGTTGACGTCATGGCCGAAGTGCGGCGCGCCAATGCTGGCGCCGACGTAGGCGTCGTCGGCATGGGCCGCTGAGGCCAGCAGGGCCAGGGAGGCCGTCGCTGCCGCGGCCAGGGACTTCAGGTTGAACATCGTCATGATTGGGGCTCCTTCAAGCTCAACCGCATCACCGTGATGCGATGTTGGCGACTGTGTGGTGTCGGGTCGCTGGCTCTGTGACGCGACTGGGCGCCTCATATTGCAGTTGCAATGGCGCGGCGCGGTGTCATCAGGGCAGCAACTGCGCCAGCGCCTGGGCCAGTTCGGCCCGCTGCAGCGGTTTGGCCAGCAGCCGAGTCACGCCCGCCTGGGTCGCACGCTGGGCCAGCAGCGCGCCGCCATAGCCGCTGACCAGCAGCACCGGCAGATCGGGCAGGTGGCGGCGCACTTCGGCCGTGAGCTGGGTGCCACTCAGGCCGGGCATGACCTCGTCGGTGATGACGGCTGCGTAGCCGTGCCCGCGTTCCAGCAGCGTTTCCAGCGCCGCCGCCGGGTCGACAAAGCCGTTCGGCGTGTAGCCCAGCCCGGTCAGCATCTCCATGCCCATGCCCACCAGTTCAGGTTCGTCGTCCACCACCATCACCTGCTGCCCCTGGCCCGCCGCCAGCGCGCGCGGCGCGGCGGCCATGCCTCCCGGCGCCTCCAGGCATTCAGGCAGGTAGAGCGTGAAGCGTGCACCTTGGCCCGGCGCGCTCTGCACGTCGATGGCGCCGCCCAGCTCCGCCACCACGCCATGCACCACCGCCAGTCCCAGCCCCGTGCCGGATTGGGCGCCGCGCGTGGTGAAGAAGGGCTCGAAGAGCCGCTCCATCACCTCGGCCGACATGCCCGTGCCCCGGTCGGCAACGCTCAGGCGCAGGTAGTCGCCAGGCTGCAGCCGGCTGTGCGACAGCACCTGGGGTGTGCGGGCCTGCCAGCGATCCAGGTGCACGCTCAGCTGGCCGCCGTCCGGCATGGCCTGCATGGCATTCGTGCACAGGTTCATCAGCGCCTCGAAGGCCTGCGTCGAGTCGCCGCGCAGCCTGGCACCGGGTGCCGCGAGCGCGCGCTCCAGCACGATGCCGGGCCGCAAGGAGCCCGACAGCAGCGTCAGCACCTCGTCGATCACGGGCTCCAGCGCGAACACGCTGGAGCTGCGGGCGCCGCCCTTGCTGAACGAAAGGATGCGCTCCACCAGCTGTCTGCCGCGCAGGGCCGCCTGCATGACCTTGTCGAGATGACGCGCCTGGGTGCTGCCGGCCGGGGCCTCGTCCTGGGCCATCTCGGTGTAGCCGACGATGCCCGACAGCACATTGTTGAAATCATGGGCGACCCCGCCGGCCAGCGTGCCCAGCGCTTCCAGCTTGCTGGCCCGGGACTGCTGGGCGGCCAGGCTGTGCCGGGCCATCTTGCGGTGGCGCTCGGCGCGCAGCACGTGGTGGACGGCCACTATCGCGAGCAGCAGCAGCAGCGCAAGGATCGCGACCGTCAGCTGCACGACGCCGCGCCAGCCGGCGAGCACCTGGCCCAGGTCGCGCGACACCAGCAGCACCAGCCCATAGCGGCCCACCGTGTGCTGCGCGACGAGGTGGCGGCTGCCGTCCTGGAAGCGGCGCTGCTCGAGTTCAGCATGCCGGGCCAGCGTCTGCGCGGTCAGGGCCTCGTCGCCATGAGGCCGCGGCGCATTGACGCTCGCGAGCAGGGCGCCATCGCGCCGGAACACATACATGCGGGCGTCCGGCGCCGGCAGTGCCGCGGGGAAGGCGCCAAGGAGGCCCTGCGCCGGCACGGTGCCGACGATCCAGCCGGCGGCGCGGGCCTGCGCATCCACGCCGTGCGTCGCCAGGGCCACCAACGGGGCACCGCCGCCCGGCATGGTGAACGGCCGGCTCACGGCGATGGCGCCAGGTTCTAGGCTGCGCAACGTGGGCAGAAAGCCGTCGAGCGCGGGCAGCGCCTGGCCGTCGGACTGCGCCGTGGGCTGACCCTGGTCGTCCAGCAGCCAGAGGTCCTGCACCATGGGCATCAGGTCGGCGCGTGAGCGCAGTTCCCGGGCTGACAGCAGGCCTGTGCGGCCCATGCGCGCCTCGCGCAACTCGTTCTGCAGGGCGTGCAAGCCTTCCTCGGCGCCCCGCAGGCCGCGGTCCAGCTCGTCGGTAAGGGCCTGGGAGAGCACACTCAGCTCGCGCCGCTGGGCGTTCAACGCCTCGCTGCGCAGATGCCACAGCACCGCCGCCGCCGTGCCGGCCAGCACCAGCCAGCCGGCGAAGGCCAGGGCCCACGGAGCCCAGGATGAGGGCGGCGGCCCCGGCTTGTCGACGAGCGGGGCAAGGGGATGGCGCATGCCCGCAGTCTGGCCGTGGTCAGCCCCTCAGGGCAAGGTGGCCTGGATGACATCTGCAACACAGCGGTCCCGGTGTTGCCATCAAGCGCCCCAACGGGCCCGGCACAGTCCCGACCCAGGCCCGGCTCATGGGGAGCTGTCGGCCCGTGCACACTGGAGTCTGACGTGAAACACCGCATTGCCCGGTACCTCCTGCCCTCCCTGCTGAACAGCCTCGCCCTGGTGTTGGCGCCCGCGGGCGCTCAAGGCATCAGCCCCGCGCAGGAGTCCATGATCCAGCCCGGCATGAGCCAGGCGCGCGTGCAGACCCTGCTGGGCCTGCCCTCGCACGAGTTCCATTTCGTCAAGGAGGGTGTGACGGCCCTGACCTACGAACTGCCCGGGCAGGCCGCCAGCGGCGAGGTGTTCGACATCGACATCGACGCCCGCGGGCGGGTCGTGCACGCGGCAGAACTGGTCGAGGTGGCCGGCCACCGCAGCGGGCGTTGATGCAAGCCGGGGACGCGGTGCTGCACGCTACAGTGGCCGCGTCCACCAGCCCGCAACCGCCGATGTCTGTCGCTGCCGCCCCTCACATCCTTGTCATCGACGACGATCCCCTGATCCGGGAGATGGTTGCCGAGTACCTTCGCAACAACGACATGCGCGTCAGCACCGGGGCGACGGGAGCAGAGATGTTCGAGGCCTTCGAACGCGAGGCTATCGACCTCGTCCTGCTGGACTTGAAGCTGCTCGGCGAGGACGGCATGCAGCTCGC
The DNA here is from genome assembly GCF_056406535.1 of Roseateles sp. P1_C1_2. Classification (NCBI taxonomy): domain Bacteria; kingdom Pseudomonadati; phylum Pseudomonadota; class Betaproteobacteria; order Burkholderiales; family Sphaerotilaceae; genus Roseateles; species Roseateles sp. P1_C1_2. The sequence goes on along the minus strand of NZ_JBFUAB010000026.1, from coordinate 51,074 downwards.
GCGCACCCTGCGCGAGCGGGCCGCCGTGCCCATCGTGCTGCTGACCGGGCGCTCCGAGGAGGCCGACCGCGTGATGGGCCTGGAGCTGGGCGCGGACGACTACATCACCAAGCCCTTCAGTCCGCGCGAGATGCTGGCGCGCCTGCGTGCCGTGCTGCGCCGCTACCAGGTGCAGGCCACGCTGCCGCAGCGCGACGGCACGCGGCGTGCCTTCCGGTTCGCGGGCTGGGAGCTCAATCTGCGCACCCGCCGCCTGTTGTCGCCCCAGGGCGGGCTGGTGGAGTTGTCCAACGGCGAGTTCAGCCTGCTCAGCGCGCTGTGTCGCGCGCCGCAGCGGGTGCTGTCGCGTGACCAACTGCTGTCCATGTCGCGACTGCACGAGGCCGAGGTCTATGACCGCACGATGGACGTCCAGGTGCGGCGGCTGCGCCTGAAGATCGAGGCCGACGCCTCCCAGCCCAGGCTGGTGGTGACCGAGCGGGGCGAGGGCTACCGCCTGGCCTGCGACGTCGAGACGTTGTTCTAGGCCTCAGGCCTCAGGCCGGCGCCAAAGCCAGATCGCCACGGCGGCCATCACGGCCGGCACGGCGATCTTGACGGCCAGCGGCAACGGCGTCATTGCCAGCCCAGTGGCGCTGGCCAGCATCATCAAGCTGGCCAGCCACTTGGCGCGGCGTGGCACGGCGCCGCGTTCGCGCCAGCGACGGATGTGAGGGCCGAAGTGCGTGTGGTTCAGCAGCCAGGTCTCCAGCGCCGGCCAGCCCTTGCCGGCGGCCCAGGCAGCCAGCAGCAGGAAGGGCACCGTGGGCAGCACCGGCAGCAGGATGCCGATGAGCCCGAGAACCAGGCTCAGCAGGGCCAGCGCCCGCCACAGCAGGCTGCGCAGCGTCACGCTACTTCAGGCCACCGCTGAGGAACTGCTGCAGCCGCTCGCACTGCGGGCGCAGCAGCATCTCCTTGGGGTTGCCTTCCTCCTCCACGCGCCCCTGGTGCAGGAAGAGGCAGTGGTTGGAGACCTCGCGCGCGAAGCCCATTTCGTGGGTCACGACGATCATGGTGCGGCCCTCGGCGGCCAGGTCGCGCATGACCTTGAGGACTTCGCCGACCAGCTCGGGGTCCAGTGCCGACGTCGGTTCGTCGAAGAGCATGACCTCGGGGTCGACGGCGAGGGCGCGGGCGATGGCCACGCGCTGCTGCTCGCCGCCCGACAGCTGGGCCGGATAGACATGGGCGCGGTGGGACACGCCGACGCGTGCGAGCAGGGCCTGGGCACGCTCGATGGCCTCGGCCTTGGGCTTGCCCAGCACATGGATGGGTGCCTCGATGACGTTCTCCAGCACCGTCATATGGGCCCAGAGGTTGAAGTTCTGGAACACCATGGCCAGCTTGGCACGCCACAGCTGCAGCTGCTTGGGCGAGGCCGCCTTCAGGCTGCCGTCGCGGTCGCGCACCAGCTTCAGGCTTTCGCCGCACAGGCTGAGTTCGCCCTCGTTGGGCTGCTCCAGCAGGTTGAGGCAGCGCAGGAAGGTGCTCTTGCCCGAGCCCGAGGAGCCGATCAGCGTGACGACGTCGCCGGCCTTGGCCGCGAAGGAGATGCCCTTGAGCACCTCGCGCTCGCCGAAGCGCTTGTGGATGTTGGTGGCCTGGAGTTGGATATCGCTCATGTTGTTCTTGTTGTCGTCGTTCAGGCGCCCAGCAGCTTGCCGGTGCGCAGCGCCTCGCGGCCGGCGACCTTGGCGACGCGCATGCCGGCGTTGGCGAAGCGCAGGAAGTCGCGGGCGAAGAACAGGCCGTCGACGGGGCTCTTCAATTCGGTCACCGCGGCCGTGATGGGGTCGATGACATGGGCCAGCACCTCGCCGGCCAACACCTCGGTGCCGACATCCTTGACGAAGGTCAGCACGCCGGCCACGGGCGACTTGATCGGCATGCTGCCGGCCAGCGGGCGGGCATCACCGACGGCCTCGGGCACGGCGGGCTTGTCGCCGGTGATCAGGCCGCGCCAGCGCAGGAAGTCGATGATGTTCCTGGCGTCGGCCGAGGCCAGCTCGTGCGTCACATCGGCCGCACCGCGCAGCTCGACGGTGACCGACAGGCAGGCCTGGGGTATCGGGAACTTGCCACCGAAATGCTTGGCCCACTTCCACCAGACCTGGGAGCAGGCCTCGTCGAAGGGGTTGTCGCCGGAGTCCTGGGCCAGCAGCGTCAGGCGCGAGCGCAGGAAGCGCGCCAGCGGCTCGCAATCGGGCCAGCAGGGCGTCTCGGTGTAGAGGTGCATCAGCGCCTGGGCGTCGCAATGCAGATCCAGCACGATGTCGGCGTCGCAGGACAGGCTCAGCAGCGTGCGACGCTGGGACTGAAGCTCGGTGTCGACCGGGCTGGCCAGCACGGCCGCCTTCAGCGCGCGACGCAGCAGGGCGACGTTGGCATTCGCGTCCGCGCCCAGTTGCGATTCGACGGCCTGGGCGACGGCGTCGATCTGGTCCGGGTAGTGGCGGTTGAAGTTCTCGCCCGTCGTCAGCTCGAAGCGGCCCAGATGGGCGTGCAGCATGAACTGGCTCAGGCCAATGGGGTTGGCCATGGGCACCAGGACGATCTCGCCGCTGATCTGGCCGGCGGCCTGCAGCGCATCCAGTTGCAGGCGCAGATGGTGGGCGACCAGCATGCCGGGCAGTTCGTCGCCGTGCAGGGAGGCCTGGATGTAGGCTTTCTGGCCGCCAGGCTGGCCGTAGTGCAGCGAGACCAGTTCGCGTTGGGTGCCTGGGGCGGGGGAGAGCAGGGGGTGGCGGGTGAGTTGCATGATCAACGGCTCATCATGGGTTTCAGCCAGCGGTTTTCGGCCCAGCGGAACAGCCCGACCAGGCACAGCGTGAGCGTGAAATAGAAGGCGCCGGCCGTGATGAAGGCCTCGAAGGGAAGGTAGTACTTGGCGTAGACCTGCTGGGCCGCGCCGGTCACGTCCAGCAGCGTCACCGTGCTGGCCAGCGAGGTGCCGTGCAGCATGAAGATGGCCTCGTTGCCATAGGCGGGTAGCGCACGGCGCAGCGCTGCGGGCAGCACGATGCGGCGCAGCATCAGGCCACGGCTCAGCCCCAAGGCCTTGGCGGCCTCGATCTCGCCCGCGGGCAGGGCGCGGATGCTGCCGGCAATGATCTCGGTCGTGTAGGCGGCCGTGTTCAGCGTGAAGGTCAGCCAGGCGCAGAAGGTGGCGGACGACAGCCACGGCCAGGCGAAGCTGTCGCGCACGACCTCGAACTGGGCCGCGCCGTAGTAGACGAGGAAGAGCTGCACCAGCATCGGCGTGCCGCGGAAGACATAGGTGTAGAGCCAGACCAGCCGCGACGGCCAGCCCAGGAACACGGTGCGCACGATGGCCAGCGGTACGGCCAGCACCAGCCCGCCGAGCAATGACAGCGTCAGCAGCTGCAGCGACGTGACCAGGCCGGTGAGGTAGAGCGGAAAGTTCTCGAGGACGGCGTCGAAGTTCACAGTTTCCCCGCCTTGGTACCGATGGCCAGGCGCCGCTGCGCCCAGGCGAAGCCGAGTTCCGAGACGCTGGTGAAGACGAGATAGATGACGGCCACGGCCAGGTAGAAGGTGAAGGGCTCGCGTGTCGTGCCGGCGGCCTGCTTGCCGCGCGTCATCAGGTCGGACAGGCCGATGATGGACACGATGGCCGTGCTCTTGATGAGCACCAGCCAGTTGTTGGAGATGCCGGGCAACGCATGGCGCAGCATCTGCGGCAGCGTGATGCGCCACAACACCAGGCCCGGGCTCATGCCGTAGGCGAGGCCCGCCTCGCGCTGGCCCGGCGGCACGGCCAGGAAGGCGCCGCGGAAGGCCTCGGTCAGGTAGGCGCCGAAGATGAAGCCGATGGTCAGCACGCCGGCGATGAAGGGGTCGATGTCGATGAAGTCGTCGTGGCCCAGCTTGGGCGCGAGCGTGTTGACCGCGAGCTGGCCGCCATAAAAGATCAGCAGCATCAGCACGAGGTCGGGCACGCCGCGGATCAGCGTCGTGTAGAGACCGGCGAGGCCTCTCGCGATGCGCGAGCGCGACAGCTTGGCCAGGGCGCCGACGAGACCCAGCAGGACGGCGATGGCCAGCGACGACAGGGCCACCGCCAGCGTGACGGCGGCGCCTTCGATCAGGCTGGGAAGGAATCCGTGCAACAACATGGGAAGAGGAGAAGGCTGCGCTCAGCGCGGGGGATTCACGAGGTCGAAGCTGAAGTAGCGGTCGTTGATGGTCTTGAGGGCGCCGCTGCCGCGCAGGGCGGCGAGTGCCTCGTCGATGCGCTGGCCCAGCGACGTTGCTTCGCTCTTGCGCAGGCCCACGCCGATACCTTTGCCGTAGTAGCGCTGGTCCCTGGCGAAATCGGGCCCGACGAAGCCGAAGCCGCGGCCGTCGGCGTGGTTCAGAAAACCGAACTGGGCGATGACGGCGTCCACCAGCGTCGCGTCCAGCCGGCCCGACTTCAGGTCCAGAAAGACCTGATCCTGCGTCGCATAGCGCAGCAGCTGGATGCCCTTGAACTGTTCGGCCAGGAAACGCTCATGGATGGTGCCGCGCTCCACGCCGACGCGCTTGCCCTTCATGCCGGCCGGGCTGACGTCGGTGCCGGTGTCGCCGCGCATGACCAGGCGGGCCGGCGAGAAGTAGTAGGGCGAGGAGAAGGTGATGACCTGCTGGCGCTCCGGCGTGATCGACATCGAGGCCATGATGGCGTCGATCTTGCGCGACTGCAGCGCCGGGATCAGCCCGTCGAACTCCAGGATGACGGGCGTGTAGGCCTGCCCGAGCTTGGCGCTCAGGGCCTGGGCCACGTCGATCTCGAAGCCCTTGAGCTGGCCGTCGGTGCCGATCTCGCTGAAGGGCGCATAGCCCACGGCGAAGCCGATGCGCAGGCGCTGGGGCGCCTGGGCCCACGCCGCCGGGGCGAGGGCCAGGGGCGCGGCCAGGGCGGAGCGGCGTCGCATCACTGCTGCTTGGTGCGCGGCGCGATGTCGTAGTCGAAATATTTGTCGGCGAGCTTCTTGAAGGTGCCGTTGGCCTGCACGGCGTCGATGGCGGCGTTGAACTTCTTGCCCAGCGTCGCCTCGTCGGCCTTGCGCATGCCCACACCGGTGCCGACACCGAAGACCTTGTCGTCGATGATGGCCGGCCCGGAGAAGGCGAAGCCCTTGCCTTCGGGCTTCTTCAGGAAGCCGAAGTCGCCGGCAGGCGAATCCATCAGCGTGGCGTCGATGCGGCCGCTCTTCAGGTCCAGGAAGACCTGGTCCTGGCTGCTGTAGCGCACGATCTCGCTCTGCTTGAAGGTGGCGGCGGCATAGGTCTCATGCGTCGTGCCGCGCTGCACGCCGATCTTCTTGCCCTTCAGGCCGGCGGCCGTGGGGTCGAGCTTCACGCCGGCCTTGGCGATCAGGCGGGCGGGGGTGTTGTAGTAGGGCTTGGAGAAGGCGACGACCTTCTGGCGCTCTTCGGTGATGGAGACGCTGGCGAAGATGGCGTCCACCTTGCGCGACTGCAGCGCCGGGATGAGGCCGTCGAAGTCCTGCTGCACCAGCGTGCACTGGGCCTTCATCTCGGCGCAATAGGCCTGCACCAGTTCGATCTCGAAGCCCTTGAGCTTGCCGTCGGGGCCGATCTCGGAGAAGGRCGGGTAGGCACCCTCGACGCCGATGCGCAGCTTCTTCCATTCGGGGGCCTGGGCCTGGGCCAGCGAGGCGGCGGCCAGCAGGGCCAGCGCGATCAGGGAGCGTTTCTTCATGTCGGACCTCTTGGGTAGGACGGTGTTCAGCGGGCGACCTGAGGCAACCAGTCGCGCAAGGCCGCAAGGGTAGCAGCCGGGTCTTCCTCCTGAGGCACATGGCCCAGCTTCGGGAAAACCACCAGGCGGCTGCCCGGGATGGCCTTTTCGAACTCGCGGCCCCAGCGCAGCGGGATCAGCCGGTCGCGTTCGCCCCAGAGGATGAGGGTGGGTACCTTGATCTCGGGCAGGCGCTGGTAGGGGCCGGGCGCGAGCTGGTCCATGCGCCTCATCAAGGCGACACGGTTGCCTTCGCGCAACGCCAGTTCGTAGTAACGGTCCACCAGTGCGGCGGTGACGCGGCTGGGGTCGCCGTAGACGTTGAGCACGCTGTCCTCGATGGCGCGGCGCGGCAGCACCCAGCGCATGGGCTCGCGCACGACGGGGATGCGGGCGATGGCGAAGCCCAGCGGCAGCGACTCGGGCGTGAAGTCGAAGCCGGCGGCATCGACGAGCACGAGGCCGGCCACGCGCGCCGGGTCGGCCAGGGCCAGTTGCCAGGCGATTTCGCCCCCCAAGGAGTTGCCGCCGACGATGGCGCGGCCGACGCCCAGGCGGGCCAGGAACTGGCGCACGAAGGCGACATAGCGGGGGTCGCTGTAGTCGTTGTCGGCGTTCGGGCCGGTCAGGCCAAAGCCCGGCAGGTCGAAGCTGATGACGCGGCGGGTGGCCTTCAGCTCGGCCACCCAGCCTTCCCAGGTGTGCAGGCTGGCGCTGGTGCCGTGGATGAGGACGATGGGCAGCGGGTCGCTGCTGGGGCCTTCGTCGCGGTAGTGCACGAGCAGGCCGTCAATGTCGACGAAATCGGACGGCGGCGGCGCCCAGCGCGGCACCAGGCTCTCCAGGGAGCGGTCAGGCGCCTTGCTGACGGCAAAGCCCAGGGCGGCCAGCATCAGCAGGATGCCGATGGCCTTCAGCGCGAAATCACCAAATCGACTGGTCATGTTGGGGTCAGGTCGGCATTGACGCCTCGGCGATCGTCGAAGACGAAGCAGTTGCCGTGGTAATGCTTGCCGCCGGTGTCCTCGAAGTACTTCAGGATGCCGCCGTCGAGTTGCCAGGCCGTGAGGCCTTGTTCCTCCAGCACCATGGCTGCCTTCTCGCAGCGGATGCCGCCGGTGCAATAGCTCACCACGGTCTTGCCAACAAGTTCGTCGCGATGGGCAGCCAGTGCATCCGGAAAGTCGCTGAACTTGTGCAGCCGCCAGTCGATGGCGCCGTCAAACGCGCCCTCGTCCACCTCGAAGCCGTTGCGCGTGTCCAGCATCACAAGCTCCCGGCCGTCGTCGTCATGGCCCTGGTCCAGCCAGCGCATCAGCGTCGCCGGGGCCAGCGCGGGTGCGCGCGGGGCCTGGTCGGGGCGGATGGTCGGGTGGTTCATGCGGATGATCTCGGGCTTGACCTTGACCTTCAGGCGCTGGAAGGGCTGCACCTCGCTCCAGCTTTCCTTGGGCGTCAGCGTCGTGAAGCGCGGGTCGGCGCGCAGCTCGCCTACCCAGGTGTTCACGGCCTCGGCCGAGCCGGCCAGGAAGAGATTGATGCCCTCTTCGGCGATCAGCACCGTGCCCTTGAGGTCCAGGGCTTGCGCCCGGGCTTCGAGGAGGTCGCGCAGCGCCGCCGTGTCGGTCAGCGAGACGAAGAGGTAGCAGGAGATGTTGAGGATGGGGCCGGACTGCATAGACGCGGAGGATTATCGCGGCCGCTTTTGTTGCTGACGGTGGAGTCTGCGGGCCGAGCGCCGGGCCGCTCCCTAGCCGGCCCGCCTGGGCGACGTGCTTGCGGCTCGATGCCGCGAGCGTCGCCGTCCCCTCGGGGGACCGACCAGACTCGCCCGCGTTTCAGCGGTGCGAGGATGGGCGAGGGGTAGCGTTCAATCGGCCCATCGGGACGCAATGCCGCGGACTTCGTCGAGGCAGGCATTGAGTGCCTCGACGATGCGTGGATCGAAATGGCTGCCGCTGCCGCCGCGGATGAAGGCCAGCGCCTCGTCGTGGCTCATGGCCTGCTTGTAGGGGCGCACGCTGATCAGGGCGTCATAGACGTCGGCGACGGCCATCAGCCGGGCCGACAGCGGGATGGCTTCGCCGGCCAGGCCGTCGGGGTAGCCGCTGCCGTCCCATTTCTCGTGGTGGTGGCGGGCGATCTGCTTGCCGAAGGTCAGCATCGGGCCGGCGTCTTCGCCGAGCTTGTCGATGGCGCGCTGCAACAGGTCGGCGCCATGTTCAGCGTGGGTCTTCATGACCTGCCATTCGTCGGGCGACAGCTTGCCGGGCTTGAGCAGGATGCCGTCGGGGATGGCGACCTTGCCGATGTCGTGCAGCGGCGCGGCCTTGGCCAGTTCGTCGATGGCCTCGGCAGTCAGATCGAGGGGGCCATCGGGCTGGGCCGCGATCCACTGCGCCAGCGTGCGCACGTATTCCTGGGTGCGCTGGATGTGGTTGCCGGTGTCGGCGTCGCGGAACTCCGCCAGGCCCACCATGACGAAGAGGGTGGTGTCACGCAGCCGCTCGACCTCGCGCCGGCGCGCCTCCAGCTCGCCGCTGAGCTGGGCGTTGTGGCGCAGCAGATGGTCCTCGGCCAGCTTCAGCTGCAGGTGGGTGCGCACGCGCGCCAGCACGGTGGCCGGATTGAAGGGCTTGTGGATGAAGTCGGCGCCACCGGCCTGGAAGCCGGCGCTTTCGTCCTCGGGCCGCGTCAGTGCGGTCAGGAAGATGACCGGCACGCGGCGCGTGGCCGGGTCGGCCTTGAGCTGGCGGCAGACTTCGTAGCCATCCAGCTCGGGCATCATGACGTCGAGCACGATCAGGTCGGGCGGCTGGCGGCGGCAGATCTCCAGCGCCTTGGCACCACTGACGGCCAGTTGCACGCGGTAGTCGGGCTTGAGCACCTGGGCCAGCAAGGTCAGGTTGGCCGGCGTGTCGTCCACGACCAGCACGGTGGCCTGGGTGATGAGCGGGGGCGTGGACGCGACCTCGGGCGGCATCAGGGTCATGGCGGGCTCCCGTCCTTGCTTTCGCCGCGCAGCGCGGCCTGGGCCTCGTCGAAATCGAAGCGCTGCATCGCACCGGCCAGGGCCTTGGCCTGGCGGGCGGGCAGGGCTTCGATGAAGGCGGATTCATGCTGCTCATACAGCGTCAGCGCATTGCTGTCGGCCTCGCCGAGCAGGGTGTCGAGCTCGCTGATCAAGGTGGCCGAGTCGGTGGCGGGGCCGGCGGGGTCCAGCGCGGCGGGCGTCGTCAGGTCGGCCGGCAGGTCGACGGGCAGCGGCCGGCCCAGGTCCAGCAGGCGGCGCAGCATGTGCGGCAGCAGGGGCTTGGCGCACAGGGCCTCGGCGCCCAGGCGCAGCGCGCGTTCGCGCAGCACCGGCGTGTCGAAGGCGCTCAGCAGCACGGTGCGGCGGGCGCGCGGCGGGCCGCTGTCACGCAGGCTGGCCAGCAGCTCGCTGCCCTCCATGTCGGGCAGCACCCAGTCGACGATCAGCAGGTCGTAGGGCTGGCTGGCCGGCACGGTGACCAGGCGGGACAGGGCCTGGCGGCCCTGGGCCAGCAGGTCGACGCGGCTGGTCGGCGCCAGCGCCTTCAGCAGCGCGGTCAGCGTTTCGTGGCCGCCGCTGTAGGCCGCCTGCACCAGCATGACGCGCCGCGGCGGCGGGGGCGGCGGCGCGGCGAACTCGGGGCAGGGCGCCGGTGGCAGGCAGAGCTCGAACTCGCTGCCCCGCCCCGGTGAGCTGCGCGCGGTCAGCGTGCCGCCCATGCGCTCGGCCAGGGCCCGGCAGATGGCCAGGCCCAGTCCGGTACCGCCGAAGCGCCGTGTGGCGCTGGCCTCGGCCTGGGCGAAGGGCGTGAAGAGGCGCGCCAGCTGGTCGGGCGCCAGCCCCACGCCGCTGTCGCGCACGCGCAGCACCCAGCCGCCGGCGGCGTCCACCGCGATGCTGAGCTTGACCTGGCCGGCCGGCGTGAACTTGACGGCGTTGACGAGGAGCTCGGTGACGAGCTGGGTCAGGCGCACCGCGTCGCCACGCCGCGCGCCGGACGCGGCCAGCAATTCGGGCGAGGCGATGTCGCAGATCAGCTCCAGCTGCTTGGACTGGGCTGCCGGCCGCACGGCGTCGAAGGCGCTGGCCAGCAATTGCTCGAGCTGCAGCGGCTCGTTGGCGAGCTGCATGCGCCCGGCGTCGAGGTCGGCATAGTCCAGCAGGCCGTCGATGAGCTTGACGAGGGATTCGCCGGCCTTGGCGACTTCGGTCAGCCGGCCGCGCTGCTCGGCGTGCAGCCGCCCCTCCAGCAGCAGCCGGGTCAGGCCCAGCACGGTGTTCATGGGCGTGCGGATCTCGTGGCCGATGTTGGCCAGGAAATCGGACTTGGCTCGTGACGCCGCCTCGGCGGCGGCACGCGAACGCTCGAGCTCGGCGACCCGCGCCTTGACGAGGTCTTCGGCCGTCGTCAGGCCGCTGGCGGCCGGGGCGAGCTGGGTGAGGCGGCCGATCTGGCGCGACAGGCCCCACAGTGCGATGCAGAACATGGTCTGGCACAGCCCGAGGTTGGCGATCAGCGGCCAGCTCTCGAGCAGCCATTGCGGCGGCGTGCCGTAGAAGCGCAGCAGCGTCGGCGGCGCCAGCATGACGACGAGCAGGCTCAGCGAGATCCACAGCGCCTCGCGGGCCCGCCAGGTCGCGAACAGCAGCAGGGAGGCGCCCATGGCCCAGGGGGTGAAGCTGCCCAGGGTGTAGAGGCTGGGCCCGGGGTCGGGGCGCAGCGTGAAGACCAGCATGCTGAGGGTGAAATACAGGGCCAGCAGCGTGACGCCGGTGCGCTGCCAGATGCGCAGCCGCAGCGGCCGGCGCCAGACGAGCAGGGCCAGGGCCGCGAAGGCGGTGGCGATCAGCGGGTAGGCGACGCGGTCGCTGGGTTCGATGACGCCCAGGGCGGCCTCGCTGGCCCAGGCGAACAGCGCGGAGGCGACGATGACCTTGAAGAGCCAGCGCGTGCCGACGGGGCCCAGGACGACGATGACCGGCGTCCTCAAACCTGGCCTTTCAATGCGAGGGCCGCGGCGTCGAAATCGAGGGCGGCCAACGCACGGTCCAGGCGCTGTCGCAGCTCCGGCGAGAGGCCGCTGTGGGCGCCATGGGCCTGCCACCAGTCCAGGGCGCGGCTGTCGCTCTGGGCCAGCAACTGCTGCAGTTCGGCCACGTCGCCCGGCCCGCTCGGGCGCGGCGCCGTCGCAGCGTCCCAGTTGCGTGCCAGGGCGGTGTCGATCTCGGCCTGCAGCAGGCCGAGGGCCGGCTCGACGCGGCCGAGATGGCGGCCGGCACCGTCGGCATCGGCAGCCGCCGCACTGCGCTCCAGCGCCAGCGCGGCCTGGTGCAGCGGCTGGGCGCCCAGCGTCGCGGCCAGGCCCTGCAGCGTGTGGGCGGCTCGGCGCAACTCGACCCAGTCGCCGCTGGCCAGCCAGCCGGACCAACTGCCCAGGCCGGCGGCGTACTGGTCGGCAAAGCCGCGCAGCGTGCGGCGGTACAGCGCCGACTGGCCGTCGAACTGGCGCAGCCCGACCTGCAGGTCCAGTGTCGGGCGTGGCGGCTGCGGCACCGCGGGCTTGGCAGCAGGGCGGTAGCGCTGCAGCTCGCGCACCAGCCGGTTCACGTCCAGCGGCTTGGCGATATGGCCCTGCATGCCGGCGGCCGTGCACTGGGCACGCTCTTCGGCCAGCGCATGGGCCGTCATGGCCAGCACGGGCAGGGCGTCGAACTCGGGCAGCTCGCGCAGCTTGCGTGTCGCGCTGAGGCCGTCGAGCACGGGCATCTGCAGGTCCATCAGCACGAGGTCATAGGCTGTCGGTCCGTGGGCGAGCAGGCGGTCCAGGCCCTCCTGGCCGTTGGCGGCGACGTCGACCTGGGCACCGCGGCTGCTCAGCAGGCGCAGCGCGATCTCCTGGTTGATGGGGTGGTCCTCGACGAGCAGCACGCGCAGCCCGGCCAGGGATTGGGCATCCACGCCGGGCCGCTCGGTCGCTGCGTCGTCGAGCAGGCGGCGCAACTCCCCCGGCAGCAGCGGCTTGGGACACAGGGCCCGCGCACCGAAGCTGCGGGCCTGCGCCGGGCCTTCGTCGGCGCCCGGCGGGCAGAGCACGGCGATGCGCAGCGCGGGGTGGTCGCGGCGCAGCTGGGCCAGCAGCTCGGCACCGGTCGCGCCCGGGCCGGGCAGTTGCCAGTCGAGCAACAGCCACTCGAACGGTGTGCCGGACTGGCGCGCCTCGACCAGGGCGGCCAGCGTGCTGGCGGCGTCGGTGCTCGCCGCCAGGCCGGGACCCAGGCCGAGATGGCGCAGCAGCGCCAGCGTGGCTTCGCGGCCTTCCGGGCTGGCCTTGGCGAGCAGCAGATGCTGGGCTTTCAGCGGCGCGGGGGGCGTGCCGTTGGCGTCCAGCGGCAGCAGCAGGTGCATCTCGAAGCTGCTGCCGCGGCCGGGCAGGCTCTGCACGTCCAGGGTGCCGCCCATCAGCTCGACGAGGCGGCGCGTGATGGCCAGGCCCAGGCCGGTGCCGCCATAGCGCCGCGGGATGGAGGCATCGCCCTGCCTGAATTCGCTGAACAGGCCCTCGAGCTGCTCGGTGCTCATGCCGATGCCGCTGTCCTGCACGGTCAGGCTGAGCGGTACGCGGCCCTGCGCGTCGGTCGGCGCGGCGGCCAGGCGCAATTGCACCTGGCCGGCCGGCGTGAACTTGATGGCATTGGTCAGCAGGTTGACCAGCACCTGCTGCAGCCGCAGCGCATCGCCGCGCAGTTGGCCGCGCTGGCCCAGCAGGCTGGCGTCGGCCCAGTCGCAGATCAGCGCGACGGCGGGGTTGGCATGGACCGGCCGCACCAGCTCCATGGCCTGGCCGACGACATCCTCCAGCCGCAGCGGCAGGGACTCGATCTCCATATGCCCCGCCTCGATCTTGGAGACGTCCAGCACGTCGTTGACGAGGCCGAGCATCATGCGCGAGGCTGCGTCGGCCTTGGTCAGCAGGTCGCGCTGCTCGGGCGTGAGCTGGGTCTGCAGGGCCAGTTGCGTCATGCCCATGACGGTGTTCATCGGAGTGCGGATCTCGTGGCTGATCTGGGCCAGGAAGCGGGTCTTGGCCTCGGTCGCGGCCTTGTGCGCATCGGCAACGTCGACACCGCGCCGCAGCGCGAACACGCACAGCGGCGGCAGAGGCAGCAAAAGGGCATTAATCACCAACGCGACATCGACCGCCGTGCCACCCGCGCCACGCAGGCTCCAAAGCAGGGCGAGAAGCGCCAGCAGCGCCGCCATGGCAAGCCAGAGGAGGCCGAGCGTGAGCGTGCGCTGGGGCATGGAGCGGTCGGGTGGCAACCGGATGATTATGGTGGTGGCGCTGGGCCCGAATGTGCGACGGAATCCTCGCCCTCGCCCTGGGGAAAGCCCAGGGCATGCCACTGGTCGGTGGGCAGGTGCAGCGGTTATTCTGGCCCGCCATGCCGCTCATCCTCGTAGTCGACGACCAGCCGAGCAATATCCATGCGCTCTACCAGCTGCTGGTGGACGAATGCGAGGTCTCCATGGCCACCAGCGGTGCCGAGGCACTGGCCTTCTGCGCCCAGCAGTTGCCCGACCTGATCCTGCTCGACGTGCTGATGCCGGAAATGAGCGGCTACGAGGTCTGCGACCGCCTGAAGGCCGACCCGCGCACACGCGCCGTGCCGGTCATCTTCGTGACCGTGCAGGGCAGTGCCGACGACGAGGCCGAGGGCTTCGCCCATGGCGCGGTCGACTACATCCCCAAGCCCTTCGTCGACGTCGTCGTCAAGGCGCGGGTGCGMACGCAACTGGCCCTCAAGCTGGCGTCCGAAAGCTTTGCGCGCTCGCAGATCGAACTCTTCCAGCGCGACAAGCTGGCCTCGGTCGGCCGCACCATCTCGGGCATTGCCCAGGAGCTGAGCTCGCCGCTTGGCAATGCGCTGATCTCGGCTTGCACGCTGCAGGACGACCTGACCCATCTGCGTGGCCTGGCGGCCCAGGGCAACATCAAGCGCAGCGACCTCGACAAGCATCTGCGCGTCAGCGACGAGAGCGTCGGCCTGGTGCTGTCCAACCTGCAGCGCACGCTGTCCATCGTCGACTCCTTCCTGCAGTCCACGGCCGACAACTTCGGCGACCAGCGCCGCAGCTTCTCGCTGCTGGAACTGGTGCACGAGGTGGTGGCCGGCCTGGCACCGGCGCTGGAGGCCCATCAGGTGCGCTGCGAGCTGGACGCCGGCGATGACCTGCATCTGCTGAGCTTCCGCGGCGCGCTGGCCAAGGTGCTGGCGACGCTGATCCAGAACGCCGTCAAGCACGCCTACCGCGAGGCCGGCGGCGAGGTCCATCTGCGCGTGCGCGCCCTGGGCACCGACCAGCTCGTCGTCACCGTGCAGGACCATGGCGTGGGCATCCCGCCGGGCATGCTCGGCCGCGTCTTCGACCCCTTCTTCTCGACGCGTTTCGGCCCCAACCGCAGCGAGCCCGGCCTCTACATCGTGCGCAACCTCGTCACCTTCGCGCTGGGTGGGCAGATCCAGGTCGAGTCCACGCCCGGCGTGGGTACGACGGTGCGGTTGACGCTGCCGCTGATTTCGCCCGAGGCGCGGCGCGCGGCGGGTTGATGCTGGCAGGTATTCGGGCCCGACTGGCGCTGCTGGGCGGCCTGCTGCTGGTGCTGGCGGTGGCGCTGGCCCTGTTCCTGATGAACAGGCCGTCGACCGATGCCAGCCGCGGCCCCATCGTCATCGGCCTGCTGCATGCCCTCAGCGGCCCGATGGCGGCCAGCGAGGCGCCTTTGGTGGCCACCGTCAAGCTGGCCGTGGAGGAGATCAACGCCGGTGGCGGCCTGCTGGGCCGGCGCGTCGAGCTGAAGATCGAGGACACGCGCTCCGAGCCGCGCATCGCGGCCGCGGCGGCCGAGCGCCTCATCAGCACCGAGCATGCGGTGGCGCTGTTCGGCTGCTGGTCGTCCAACTGCCGCCAGGCCGTCAGGCCGGTGGTCGAGATCCACCGCCATCTGCTGTTCTATCCGCTGGCCTACGAAGGCATGGAGCAGTCGCCGCACATCATCTACACCGGCCCGACGCCCAACCAGCATGCACTGCCCGCCACCGACTGGGCCATGCACGGCTTCGGCCGGCGGGTCTACCTCATCGGTACCGACGCCCTCTACCCGCGGCGCGTCAATGCCATGCTGCGCGACTTCATCCAGCTCGGCGGCGGCCAGGTGCTGGGCGAGCGCTATGTGCCTTTGGCCGGCACCGACATGGGCGGCGTGCTGGCCGACCTGCAGAAGTTCCAGCCCGATGTCGTGCTGAGCACCCTCGGCGGCAGCAGCAACCGCGCCTTCTTCGACGCACTGGTGGCGGCCGGCCTGACCGATCTGCCGCTGATGTCACTGCGTGCCGCCGAGCCCGAGATGACCGCCTACGACGGTGGCCGGCTCGACCGCCATTTCACRGCCTGGAGCTATCTGCAGTCGCAGCCCGGGCCGGCCAACCAGGCCTTCCTGGCGCGGCTCAAGCGCAGCCAGGGTGAAGGCATCCAGGCCAGCGATCCGGCGGTGTCGGCCTATATCGGCGTGCAGCTGTGGGCTGCTGCGGTGCGCGAGGTCGGCAGCGTGCAGACGGATGTCGTCAATGCCAATGTGCTGCAGCAAAGCGTGTCCACGCCCCAGGGTTTGGGGGCCGTGGACAGCCAGAGCCGCCATCTGTGGCGCCAGCTGCGCATCGCCCAGGTCAAGCCCGGCGGCCAGCTCGCCGAGGTGTTCGCGCTGCCGCGCTACATCAAGCCCGCGCCGTGGCCGACCTTCCGCTCGGCCGAGCACTGGACGGCGGTGTTGCCGCACGTCGAGGGCGCGCCGTGATCGCCGCCGTGCCGGTCCAGGAGTCGACGCGCCGTGCATGGCGCGTCGGGCCCGTGCTGCTGCTGGGCCTCATGCTGCTGTCGATGCTGCCTCTCGGCCTGGTCGGGCTGTGGCAGCTCGCCAGCTTCGAGAGCAGCCTGCGCGACACGGTGACCGAAGGCCTGGTGGCGATCTCGCGCAAGAAGGTGCACGAGATCAACGAGTACCTCAACGAAGTCGAGGTGGACGGCCGCCTCGTCGCCCAGGCCACCGACACGCGTGAGCTGTTGGTGCAGGGCGGCGATGCGGTCGCCACCCGCGTGAGCCCGCAGAGCCGTGCCTTCTTCGAGCGCCTCTACGACGGCGGCAAATACCTCAATGTGCTGCTGGTGCAGCCCGACGGGCGCATCAGCTTCGCGATGAAGGCGCCCGCCGGTTCGACACCCGAGCTGGCGCGGCTGGACGGCGGCGCCTACGAGGGCAGCGAATTGCTGGCGGCGCATCGGCGTGCCCTCGGCCAGCTCGACCCGCAGCTGACACCGGCCCAGCGCCTGCGCGGCGAAGGCCCGGCGACGCTCTTCCTGGTTCATCCCGTCGTCGACGGCGGCCGCGTGCTGGGCAGCGTCGTGCTGCAGCTCGACCTGGACCGCCTGGTGCGCGTCGCGACCGAGCGTTCCGGCCTGGCGCTGACCGGCGAGACGGTGCTGGTGCAGCGTGAGGGCGATCGGGCCGTCTTCATCAACGACCTCAAGCGGCCACCGACACAGACGCTGACCGGCTCGTTGGACCTGGCCTCGCCGGGCCTGCCGCCCGCCGTGCTGGGCCTGCTCGGCCAGAGCGGCAGCGGCCTGGCGCGCGACTACGCCGGCGCCGAGGTCGTCGCGTCATGGCGCCATCTGCCGGCGCTGGACTGGGGCATCGCCGTCAACATCGACGCGGCCGAGGCCTTCGCGCCGGCCCGCGTGCTGCGCGATCGTCTGCTGATCGCCCTCGGCCTGTCGCTGCTGCTGGCGCTGGGCCTGGGCCTGCTGCTGGGCCGCCGCCTCGTCGAACCCATCGAGATGCTGAGCGGCGCCGTCGGCCGCATCGCCGGCGGCAAGCTGGACGAGCGCGCGCCGGTCTGCGGGTTCGCCGAGTTCCGCGAGCTGGCGCGCAGCTTCAACCAGATGACCGAGCAGCTCGTCGTCGAACGCCAGTTGCTGGAAGCGCGCGTGGAGCAGCGCACGCGGGCCCTCAACGACAGCGAGCAGCGCTTTCGCGGTGTCTTCGAGCGCGCCCAGGTGGGCATCGCGCTGTGCGACGCCCAGGGCGTCATCCTCGACGTGAACCAGGCATTGACGGCCATGCTGTGCCGCGAGGCCAGCGCGCTGCGCGGTGCCAAGCTGGCCGACCTGCCGGACTTCCGCCCCGGCCGCATGGCCGGCGGCGAGCTGACGCGCCTGGCCACGGCGCGGCTGGAGCATGTCCGCTTCGAGCGCGGCTTCGCGCTGCCTGGCGGCGGCGAGCTGTTTGTGGACGGCAGCGCCAGCGCCATCCGCGATCGGCGTGGCCGCCTGGTCAATGTCGTGCAGATGCTGATCGACGTGACCGAGAGGCATCGCGCCGAGGTCGACCTGGTGCGCGCCCGCGTCGCCGCCGAGGCGGCCAGCCAGGCCAAGAGCGACTTCCTGGCCAACATGAGCCACGAGATCCGCACGCCGATGAGCGGCGCCTTGGGCATGCTCAACCTGCTGCTGCGCACCGAGCTCGCGCCGCGGCAGCTGGACTATGCGTCAAAGGCCCGCACCGCCGCCCAGGCGCTGCTGGCCGTCATCAACGACGTGCTCGACTTCTCCAAGGTCGAGGCCGGCAAGATGGAGCTGGACCCGCACCGCTTCGCGCTCAGCGACTTCATGCGCGAGCTGGCCGTCATCCTGTCGGCCAATGTCGGCACCAAGGACATCGAGGTGCTGTTCCGCCTCGACCCGCGCCTGCCCGCTGCCCTCGTCGGCGACGCGACGCGGCTGCGCCAGGTGCTGCTCAACCTGGCGGGCAATGCGCTGAAGTTCACCGAGCGCGGCGAGGTGGTGCTGGGTCTGTCGCTGCTGGGCATGGAGAGCGGCCAGGCGCGGCTGCGGTTCGAGGTCAGGGACACCGGCATCGGCATCGCGGCGGACAAGCTCGAGCACATCTTCGTCGGCTTCAGCCAAGCCGAGCAGTCGACGTCGCGCCGCTACGGCGGCACCGGCCTGGGCCTGGCCATCAGCCGGCGGCTGGTGGCGCTGATGGGCGGCGAGCTGCGCGTGGACAGCCGGGTCGGCGAGGGCAGCCGCTTCCATTTCGAGCTGACCCTGCCCATCGCGGTGGCCGACGCCGCCGAGGAGGACACGGCCCAGCGCGGCCTCAAGGTCCTCATCGTCGACGACAACCCCATGGCTCGCGAGGTGCTGCAGGGCATAGGCGGCAGCCTCGGCTGGGACTGCGACATGGCGGCCAGCGGCGAACAGGCGCTGGCCCTGGTGCACGAGGCCGCCGAGCGCGGCGAGCCGCATTACGAGCTGATCCTGATGGACTGGCGCATGCCGGGGTTGGATGGCTGGGAGACCTCGCGCCGCATCCGCGACAGCCATGAGTCCGATGCGCCCGTCATCATCATGGTCACGGCCCATGGCCGCGAGCTGCTGGCCGAGCGCAGCGAGCAGGACATCCAGAGCCTGGGCGGCTATCTCGTCAAGCCGGTCACCGCCTCGATGCTGCACGACGCCGTGGCCGAGGCCACGCGCGGGCAGCCCGCGGCGCTGCCGCGCGCCGCGGCCGAACCGCGGCTGCTGGGCATGCGCCTGCTGCTGGTGGAGGACAACGGCTTCAACCAGCAGGTGGCCCAGGAACTGCTGGAAGGCGAGGGCGCCGTCGTGACGGTGGCGGGCGGCGGCGTCGAGGGCGCCCACCAGGCCCAGGTCGCCGAGCCGCGTTTCGACGCCATCCTGATGGATCTGCAGATGCCCGACATCGACGGCTTCGAGGCCACCCAGCGCATCCTCGCGCGCCGGCCCGATGCCCTCATCATCGCGATGACGGCCAATGCGATGGAGTCCGACCGCCAGGCTTGTCTCGCCGCCGGCATGCGCGACCACGTCGCCAAGCCGGTGGACCTGGAGCAGCTCGTCGCCAGCCTGCGCCGCCACGTCGGCCCCATCCCCCTGCGGCCCGCGCCGCTGCCGCCGCCAGCCCCCCTGCTCGAGCGCGAGGCCGCCCTGCAGCGGCTCGGTGGAAGGGCGGCTTTGTACGAACGCCTCGCCAAGTCCTTCGCCCAGGATGCGCCCGGCGAGATGGAAGCGCTGAGGCGCCATCTGCAGCAGCAGGCCCTGGCCGACGCGACACGCGTGCTGCACACGCTGCGTGGCCTGGCCGGCGCCGTCGGCGCCACCGCCCTGGCCGCGCTGGCCGGCCGCCAGGAACTGGCGCTGCGCGAGGGCGGCGGTTCGGTCGGCGTCGACCTGGTCGGCCTGCAGACGCTGCTCGATGCCAGCCTGGCTGCGCTGTCGACCATTTCCGTGCCCAGCCCGCCAGCGCCGGCGGCGGTCACGGAGACCGTCGAGCCGCTGGAAGCGCTGCGCCGGCTGCGCCAGTTGCTGGTCGAGCGCAATATGCGCTCGGTCGCCGTCTGCGAGGAATTGGCCGCCCAGCACGGCGGGGCGCTGGGTGCCGAGCTGTCCCAGCTGTCTGCGGCCGTGGCCAAGCTGGATTTCAGCCGGGCGCTGAAGGCCTGCGACCTGCTGCTGGACCGCCTGAATCCGCGCTGAACACCGGCGCGACCCGGCGCCGACGGGCAAAAGCCATTCCCGGGCCGCGGGCAGGTTGGCTTGCGTACAATGAGAATCATTCTCATCAATATGACTCGCCCACCGAGCCTGCCCATGTCCGAGCCGCTGCCTTCCAGCCTCGCCGCCGCCCCTGCCGGGCAGGCGCTGACCGTCCAGCAGGTCAGCGCACCCGGGCATTCGCCGGAATGGGCGGCCTGGCTGGCCGATCTGGGCTTCCTGCCCGGTGAAGCCGTGCACGTGCTGCGCCGTGGCGCCCAGCGCACGGGCAATCTGGTGGTGCGCGTCGGGCAATCGACTTTTGCGCTGCGCCATGCCGAGGCCGAATGCATCGCCGTGACACCCCGTCATGGCTAGGAGCCTGTTTGTGATGTCTTCATGGCGTCCGCAAGGCAGCCCGGGGCCGCAAGCTAGGCGCACGCCACAGGCCAGGCTGGGCGCCTGGCCAAGGCGGGCAACGACGGGTGCGGCCCCGGGCTGCCTTGCCCTTCGGGTTGCCCCGCAAAAGCAGCGTTTGCTGCGTTGSAAATCCTCGCCGGGTGACCCACCCGGCTGCGGTTTGCGCCTTGCACCCTCTACTTTTGCGGGGCAACGGACGCTATGAAGGCATCACAAACAGGCTCCGCCATCGTTCACGTCCACCGCGGCGGCAAGCTCGTCGCGCTGGTCGGCAACCCCAATTGCGGCAAGACGGCCCTCTTCAACGGCCTGACCGGCAGCCACCAGAAGGTGGCCAATTACGCCGGCGTCACCGTCGAGCGCAAGGAAGGCAAGTTGACGACCGCGGCCGGCAAGGCCCTGCGCCTGCTGGACCTGCCCGGCACCTACAGCCTGCACCCGCGCTCGCCCGACGAGCGCGTCACCTGCGATGTGCTGGCCGGCCGCGCCAAGGGCGAGAAGCGCCCCGACCTGGTCGTCTGCGTGCTGGACGCGACCAATCTGCGCCGCAACCTGCGCCTGCTGCTGGCGGTGCGCCGCCTCGGCCTGCCCGTCGTCGTGGCGTTGAACATGGCCGACCTGGCCGCCCGGCGCGGCCTCAAGATCGACGCGGCGGCGCTGGGCGCCCAGCTCGGCCTGCCGGTCGTGCGCACGGTCGCCATCCACAAGGAAGGCCTGGACGAGTTGCGCGAACTGCTGGACAAGCCCGAGGTCTGGGAGGCGGCACCGCTGCCCAGCGCGGCCGAGCAGCAGGTCGACGACCACGTCACCGTCAGGACGCTGCTGCGCGAGCTCCAGCTCGACCACGAACTGCCGACCCTGCCCGGCGACCGCGTCGACCGCGTGCTGCTGCACCCGGTGGCGGGCTCCGTCATCCTCGCGGTGCTGCTCTTCCTGCTCTTCCAGGCCGTCTTCTCCTGGGCGGAGCCGCCCAAGGACGCCATCGAGGCCGGCATGGCCTGGATCGGTGCGCAGGTAGGCAACTGGCTGCCCGAAGGTTGGCTGCGCAGCCTCATCGTCGACGGCGTCATCGCCGGTGCCGGTGGCGTGCTGGCCTTCCTGCCGCAGATCCTGATCCTGTTCTTCTTCATCCTGCTGCTGGAAGAGTCGGGCTATCTGCCGCGCGCGGCTCTGCTGCTGGACCGCCTGATGGGCAGCGTCGGCCTGTCCGGGCGCAGCTTCATCCCGCTGCTGTCGAGCTTTGCCTGCGCCATCCCCGGCATCATGGCCACGCGCTCCATCTCGAATCCGCGCGACCGCCTCGTCACCATCATGATCGCGCCGCTGATGACCTGCTCGGCGCGGCTGCCCGTCTATGCGCTGTTGATCGGCGCCTTCGTGCCGCATCGCGACGTGGCCGGCTTCGAGCTGCAGGGCCTGGTGCTGTTCGGTCTCTACGTCGCCGGCATCCTTGGCGCGCTGGCCGTGGCCTGGGTGCTGAAGCGTTTCACCGACACCGGCCGTCTCGTGCGGCCGCTGATGATGGAGTTGCCGAGCTACCACTGGCCGCATCCGCGCTCCATCGCCATCGGCCTGTGGCAGCGCGCCATGATCTTCGTCAAGCGCGTGGGCGGCATCATCCTCGTGCTGACCATCGCGCTGTGGCTGCTGTCCAGCTTTCCCGGCCCGCCGGAAGGCGCCACGGGCGCACCCATCCAGTACAGCATCGCCGGCTACCTCGGCGCGGGCCTGGCCAAGATCTTCGCGCCCATCGGCTTCAACTGGCAGATCAGCCTGGCCCTGGTGCCGGGCCTGGCTGCACGCGAAGTCGCCATCAGTGCGCTGGGCACCGTCTACGCGCTGTCGGCCACCGGCGATGAAGCCGCCCAGGCGCTGTCACCGCTGATCCAGCAGAGCTGGAGTTTGGCCACGGCCCTGTCCCTGCTGGCCTGGTATGTGTTCGCGCCGCAATGCCTGGCAACGCTGGCGGCGGTGAAGCGCGAAACCGGCGGCTACAAGATGCCGCTGATCATGGCGGCCTATCTGTTCGGCCTGGCCTACCTGGCTTCGTTCATCACCTACCGCGTCGCGCTTTACTTGGGCGGCTGAGGGGGGATGGGGCGTGTCGGTACGGACGCGCTGCAGATGTCGATATAGCCGGGGCTGTGGACGAACCAGCCCCCGCGAAAGCGCCGCGCGTCCAGCAGCTGCGTCCAGGTGGTGGACTCGGTCTTCAGCACCTGCAACGCGGGACGCTCCTCGACGGGCACCTCGGCCAGCAGGCGGATGCGCTGGATGCCCGTGCGCTGCTCGGGCTTGTCGTAGAAGCCCATGGCCGCCCCACCGCGCGGCAGGCCCGACAGCAGCTCCATGCCCTTGAGCACGCGGCCGACGACGGTGATGTTCAGGTCCAGCCCACGCGGCGCCTGRCCGATGACGACATAGAGCTCGCTGCCGTTGCTGGAGTCGACCGCATCGCTGCGGCCGGCGCCCACCATGCCGTAGCAATGGGCCAGCCAGGCCTTGCCGGCCTTGGGGTCGGCGGCCACGGGCATGCCCTGGGCAAAGCCGGTGCGCGGCGCCCAGCCTTCGGCGTCGGGCAGCTTGGCAAAGCCGGCGTCCTTGCCGATGCGGTCCAGCGGCACCGAGAACTCGGCGGGCAGCTTGGCAGAGGCGCCGGCCGGCAGCGGCTTGGCCTTGGCGGCGTCCTCGCCGTCGGGGTCGCCCCATTGGGTGACGAAGTTGTCCTGCACGCGCAGGATGGCCAGGCCGTCCCAGTAGCCGCCGCGCGCCAATGCGCGGATGTTGGCGGCGTGGGCGGGTGCGAAGCGCGGGGCCAGTTCGATGATGGCCTGACCGGTCGCCAGCTCCATCAGCAGCGTGTTCTCGGGATCGAGGCCGCGCCAGTCGCTGGCGGGCGAGCTGGCCAGGATCTCCTGGGCGGTCTTCTTCGCGACCGCCTTGGCAGGGGATGGCTTGGCGGGCTTGCGGGGTGCGGCGATGGCCGTGGACAGCAGGCCGGCGGCAGCCAGCGCGAGGATGATGTGCTTCATGGGCGCGCAGCTTAACGGCGGCTGTCCCGGCCGCCAGCCCGCGCAAACCTCAGGGCGGCGGCAGAAAACGGCCCAGCTCGCCTGCCCGTAACGCCGCAGCCAGGCGTGCAGCCAGCGCCTGCGCAGCAGCGGGTTGCTGATCGAAGCGCGAGGCCGCGCAGCCGTCGCCGCGCAGGCAGGCGAGCCAGACTTCGGGGTCGCGCTCGTCGCAGGCGAGGCCGAAGTGGCAGGGCAGCAGGCGCAGCGCGGCCTGGGCGGTCGCGCGGCCCGCCGCGTCACCGAAGCGCTGGCCGTCGAAATAGAGCTGTGCTTCGCCGGCGCTGCGGCGCAGCAGCAGGCGCTCGCCAAGTTCGTCGAGCAGCAGCGCATCGGGGCGAGCGATGACGGCATTCAGCAGCGCCGCGTCGTCGAGGTCGGACTGCTGGATGGCCAGCAGCGGGTCGCCGGCGGTCGCCTCGTCGGGGGCGATATTGACGAGGGCCAGCCACTCGCCGTTGGCGAACTGGCTGCAGCCGGCCGCCAGCGCCGCCTGGCGGACCATGGCGCGCTGGTGGCGGGTGTCGTTGGCGTCGGGCGGCTGTTCGGGCGCGGGCAGGCTTGCCAGGGCGTCGCAGCGCCGCGCCAGGGCGCGGGCGTAGAGCCGGCCGCCTTGCGCGCGTGCTGCCAGTGCCGCCTGCACGCCGGCGCGCAGATTGGCCTCGGGGGCTGCGAGCAGGTCGGTCAGGCTGGGCTGGGGCGGCTCCGCTGCAGGCCGGGCAGCCGGCTGCGCCCGCGGCTCGGCCGGCGCCTGCAGCGGCCTGGGCGATGGCGCTGCCGGCACGGCCACGGCAGGTGGGGGCGTTCCTTCGGCCTCCGCCGCTGGATGCCCCCACCACGCCCAGGCCAGCAGCGCGACGCCCAGCGCCAGCGCCGCCGGCGGTGCGATCACCAGACCGCTTGCGGCCATCCGTCGGCGCCCCAGGTCACGTTGTTGATGAAGAGCACCGGCGCGCCGTTGTTGCTGGCGTCATAGGCATGCCAGGCGATCACCGAGCCGTCGGCCAGCAGCGACTGCCCGCCCGGGCCCTTGAAGCGCGTGCCGCTGGACGCCAGCACCGTGCCGCCGCCGGACAGCATGGCGACGCCGGCCTTGTCGGCGTAGGGCCCGGTGATGGACGTCGAGCGGCCGACGACGATGCGGTAGGTGCTGTTGGCACCCTGGCAGCAGGCGTTCTTGGACGCGAACAGGTAGTACCAGGTCGTGCTGCCGATGGCCTTCTTGACGACGAAGCCGTTCTCGATGCCGTTGACCGTGTCCTTGGCGATGTTGACGATGCCGCCGGTGGGCGGCTTCAGGTTCACCTTGCTGACGCGGGTGATGTGGATGCCATTCCAGAACGAGCCGAAGACGAGGTAGGGGTCGCCGTTGGCCGCCAGCACGAAGGCCGGGTCGATGGCGTTGTAGCCGTCACCGGACTTGGAGGTCAGGATGGCGCCCTGGTCCACCCACTGGCCCGCGGCGATGCCGCCGGCCGAGGTGGTCAGGCCGATGGCCGACTTCTGCGAGCCGAAGCTGGAGATGGCGTAGTAGCAATAGCCCAGGCCGCTGTACTCACCGCAGCCGGGTGCCCAGACCATGGCGGTCTTGTTGGACGGCAGATAGGTCTTCCACCAGGACAGGCCGCTGCCGAAGATGGGCAGGCCCTGCGTCCAGGCATGGCCGTCGCTGGAGTACTTGACGCCGATGCCGCCGTTGTCGGTGGTCTCGAAGATCCACCAGGTGGAGCTGGTCTTGTAGATGTTGGGATCGTGGGTGCCGAGCGAGCCGGTCAGCGTCCAGGGCGCCGCGTGGGCGGGGGCCAGCAGGGCGCTGAGGGCGCATGCGGCGGCCAAGCGCATCAGGCGCTTCAGGGTCAGGAACATGTGTTGTCTCCGGGTGTGGCGGGCCGCCTCGTGTGGGCGGGCCTCGTGGGTTGCCTGGAACCGGCGCCAGCTCCGGGCAAGCAAATTAAACATGACTATTTGTTGATGAGAACCCCGCGATTACGCCGATTCAGCAATTGGCATCGATTAAAAGTAATACTTAATACTTTCTGGCATCGCTGAGCCATGTAAGCGTTGCCATGCCGGCTCGGGTCGGCAGGCGACAGCGCCTTCCTACAATGGCGGCATGCCCGAGACCGCTGTTCAAGACCTGCAAGATCTGCCCTATGTCCACCTGCGCATGCACACCGAGTTCTCGGTCGTGGATGGCACCTTGCGTACCGACGACGCCGCCGATGCGGCCGCCGCGGACGGGCAGGTGGCGGCGGCCATCACGGACCTCGCCAACCTCTTCGGCGGCATCAAGTTCTACAGCGCGATGCGCAAGAAGGGCGTGCAGCCCATCCTCGGCGCCGACTGCTGGCTGGAGACCGACGCCACCGACAAGCCGCCGACGCGCCTGCTGCTGCTGGTGCAGAACAGCCAGGGTTATCTGAACCTCAGCGAGCTGCTGTCGCGCGCCTGGATCGACAACGTGCAGCGCAACCAGGCCTGCCTGAAGTGGGAGTGGCTGACGGAGCTGGGTGCCGGCCTGATCTGCCTGTCGGGTGCCCAGCACGGCGGCCTGGGCCAGGCGCTGATGCAGGGCGACAAGGTGCGGGCCAAGGAATGGGCACAGCGGCTGTCCGAGGTCTTCCCGGGCCGCTTCTATATCGAGCTGCAGCGCGCCGGTCTGCCCGGCCAGGAAGCCCTCGTGCAGGCCAGCGTGCCTTTGGCGGCCGAGTTGGGCCTGCCCGTGGTGGCCACCCACCCCATCCAGTTCCTGGGCGAAGACGACTTCGAGGCCCATGAGGCGCGCGTCTGCGTCGCCGAGGGCGAGACGCTGGCCAATCCCAAGCGCATCAAGCGCTTCCTGCCCAGCCAGTACTTCAAGAGCCAGGCGCAGATGCGCGAGCTCTTCAAGGACATCCCGAGCGCCATCCAGAACACGACGGAGATCGCGCGCCGCTGCTCGCTGACCCTGGTGCTGGGCAAGCCGCAGTTGCCCAACTTCCCGACGCCGCTGATGGACGACGGCACGCCGATGCCGATGGACCGCTACTTCCGCGAGCTCAGCCACGAGGGCCTGGTCGGGCGGCTGCAGCATCTCTTCCCCAACGAGGCCGAGCGCGACAAGGAGCGCCCGCGCTATGTCGAGCGGCTGGAGTTCGAGCTGAACACCATCATCAAGATGGGCTTCCCGGGCTACTTCCTCATCGTGTCGGACTTCATCCGCTGGGCCAAGGCCAACGGCTGCCCGGTCGGCCCGGGCCGGGGTTCGGGCGCGGGCTCGCTGGTGGCCTATGCGCTGCTGATCACCGACCTGGACCCGCTCAAGTACAACCTGCTGTTCGAGCGCTTCCTGAACCCCGAGCGGGTCTCGATGCCTGACTTCGACATCGACTTCTGCCAGGGCAACCGCGACCGCGTCATCGACTACGTCAAGGACAAATACGGTCGCCCGGCGGTCAGCCAGATTGCGACCTTCGGCACCATGGCCGCCAAGGCCGCGCTGCGCGACATCGGCCGCGTGCTGGGCATGGGCTTCGGCCATGTCGACAGCATCGCCAAGCTCATCCCCGCGCCACCGGGCAAGACGGTGACGCTGGCCAAGCTGCCGCCCAACTTCGACCCCGACAAGGCCAAGGTCATCTATGCCCGCCATGAGGCGCCGGAGCTGGAGGAGCGCGAGAAGAGCGACGAGGAAGTGGCCGAGCTGCTGAAGCTCGCCGCGCGCGTCGAGGGCATGGTGCGCAACATCGGCATGCATGCCGGCGGCGTGCTGATCGCGCCGGGCAAGATCACCGACTTCTGCCCGCAGTACCAGCAGCCCGGCTCCAACAGCGCCGTCAGCCAGTTCGACAAGGACGACGTGGAGGCCATTGGCCTCGTCAAGTTCGACTTCCTGGGCCTGGCCACGCTGACCATCCTGGAGCTGGCCAAGGACTTCATCGTCGCCCGCCATGCCGACCGCGCCGGCTTCGACTGGGCCAATGTGCCCCTGGTCGACAAGAAGGTCTTCGACCTTTTCGGCAAGGGCTATTCCGAGAGCGTGTTCCAGTTTGAATCGCCCGGCATGCAGCGCCTGTTGAAGGACGCCAAGCCCTCGCGCTTCGAGGACCTGATCGCGCTGGTGTCGCTCTACCGCCCGGGGCCCATGGACCTGATCCCGTCCTTCGTGGCGCGCAAGCATGGCAAGGAGGCCATCGAGTACCCGCACCCACTGCTGGGCCAGGTGCTGGAGGAGACCTATGGCGTCTTCGTCTACCAGGAGCAGGTGATGCAGGCGGCCCAGGTGCTGGGCGGCTACAGCCTCGGCGGCGCCGACATGCTGCGTCGCGCCATGGGCAAGAAGAAGGCCGAGGAGATGGCCATGCACCGCGAGATCTTCCGCAAGGGGGCCGCGGTCAAGGACATCGACGAGAAGAAGGCCGACGAGGTCTTCGACCTGATGGAGAAGTTCGCGGGCTATGGCTTCAACAAGTCGCATGCCGCCGCCTACGCCTTGCTGTCGTATCACACGGCCTGGCTGAAGACGCATTACACGGCCGAGTTCTACGCCGCGAACATGACCATCGAAATGGACGACACCGACAAGCTCAAGGTGTTGCTCAACGACGCCAAGATCTTCGGCATCGAGTTCCAGTCACCCTGCGTCAACAAGGGCGTCTACCGTTTCGAGCCGCTGGGCAACCGGCTGGTGAACTACGGCCTGGGCGCCATCAAGGGCACCGGCCGCGGCGCCATCGAGGCCCTTATCGCGGCGCGCGAGGCCGGCGGGCCCTTCCTGAGCTTCTACGACTTCTGCCTGCGCGTGGACCGCAAGAGCGTGAACAAGCGCGTGGTGGAGGCCCTCATCAAGGCCGGTGCCTTCGACAGCATCAATCCCGAGCGCTCCAGGCTGCTGGCCAGCGTGGCGCGCGGCTACACCCATGCCGAGACGACCGAGGCCAATGCCGACCAGGGCGGCCTGTTCGACTTCGGCGACTCGCATGCCTCGTCCACCGCCGAGCCCGACCTCGTCGAGGCGCCGGTGTGGAGCATCAAGGAGCGCCTGTCGCTGGAAAAGACGGCCATCGGCTTCTATCTGTCGGGCCATCTCTTCGACCAGAGCGGCACCGAGGTGCGGCGCATCGTCAAGCGCCAGATCGCCGACCTCGTCGACAGCCGCGAGCCGACGCTGGTGGCCGGCATCGTCAGCGGCCTGCGCGTCATCAACGGCCAGCGTGGCCGCGTCGCCATCTTCAAGATCGACGACAAGAGCGACGCCATCGAGGCCGTGGCCAACGAGGAGTTGCTGAATGCCAACAAGGAGCTGCTCGCCGAGGACGAACTCATCATTGCCCAGGGCAAGGTGCAGAACGACCGCTTCTCCGGCGGCCTGCGCATGAATGTGCAGGCGGTGTGGAGCCTGGCCGCAGCGCGCGCCAAGTTCGGCCGCCATCTGCTGCTGGGCAGCGCCGGTGCGGCCGGGCTGATCAAGGAGCTGGTGGAGCGCTTCCCGCCGCGCGACGTCGTGACCGAAGAGGGCGGGACGCGCAAGCTGGGCCTGCCGGTGCGGGTGTCGGTCAAGGCCGAGCCCGACGGCGGCCAGGTCGGCGCACGCTGGCTGGTGGAACTGGGCGAGACCAGCCGCTTCTGGCCCGCCGATGACGCTATCGCCAAATTGGGCACGGCGGCTGAGGTCATTTACGAAGTTTGAGGAGGCTCTGCGAAACCCCTGCGGGCCGCGTTGGCGAGAAACCGGCCCGCGAGTAGGCGCGTCGCGAAGCTGGGGCTGGGTGCCCCAGAGAGCGGCGCAACACCCGCGCGGGTCGGTTCTCTCGCCAACCCTTCGGGGCGTGGCTTTGCCGGCGCTGGTCGGCGTTGCGAACCTTGCCCAGGCATGGGTCTGGGAGGCGGTCCGCGCCTTGCCCAGCATCCCGGCAAAGACCTCGCCGCGGCCTACAGGGGTTTTGCAGAGCCTCGTGACGGCCTGCCATCGGCGATGATTCCCGCCGATGCTGCAAGCCGTGCCCAAGCCCCATTCGCAGTTGCAGGGGCTCAACCGTACGCCGCCGGTCACAGGTCTGATCCTGACCGGTGGCGGCGCCCGCGCCGCCTACCAGGTGGGCGTGCTGGCCGCCATCGCCCAGCTGCGGCGTGACGCCGGCGCAACGCAGACCAATCCCTTTCCCGTCATCAGCGGCACCTCGGCCGGCGCCATCAACGCGTCGACGCTGGCCTGCCACGCGGACGACTTCGACGGTGCCGTCGACGGCCTGTTGCACCTCTGGCAGGGCCTGCACGTCGAGAACATCTACCGCGCCGACGCCTTCGAGGCGGTGCGCAGCGGTGCGCGCTGGCTGAGCATGCTGAGCCTGGGCTGGGCCATCGCGCGCTGGACGCGCAGCCGCCCGCGCAGCCTGCTGAACAACTCGCCGCTGCGCGAACTGCTCGCGCGTTATCTCGACATGCCGCGCATCGAGGCCATGCTGGACGGCAACCATCTGCGTGCGCTGGCGCTGACCGGCTCCAGCTACACCTCGGGCCAGCACGTCACCTTCTTCCAGACCCATCACCACGTCGTGCCCTGGCTGCGCGAGCAGCGCATGGCGGTGCAGACCAAGCTAAGCCTGAGTCATCTGATGGCGTCGTCGGCCATTCCCTTCATCTTTCCGGCCGAGCTGCTGGAGCTCGAGGGCATGGCCGAGTGGTTCGGCGACGGCTCCATGCGCCAGAGCGCCCCCATCTCGCCGGCCGTGCACCTGGGCGCCGAGCGCGTCCTCGTCATCGGTGCCGGCCGCATGAAGGAGCCCGAGGGGCGCCGCGTCACCGCGACCGAGGCCCACCCGAGCATGGCGCAGATCGCCGGCCATGCGCTGTCCAACATCTTCCTGGACGCGCTGGCGGTGGATGTCGAGCGCCTGCGCCGCATCAACCGCACGCTGGCCCTGCTGTCGCGCGAGACGCGGGCGGCGACGGCGCTGCGGCCCATCGAGCTGCTCGTCATCGCGCCCAGCCGGCGCCTGGACGACCTGGCCGGCGAGCACCAGGCCAGCCTGCCGAACTCGGTGCGCGCCATGCTGCGGGCCTTCGGCGTCAGCGGCAAGGGCAAGACGACCAGCGGCTCGGCCCTGGTCAGCTATCTGCTGTTCGAGCCCAGCTTCGTCAACGAGCTGATCAACCTCGGCATGAGCGACACGCTGGCCAAGCGCGCCGAGGTGCAGCGCTTCTTCGGCTGGCCGGCGCGCGCGCCGCAGCTCGACCCGGCGATGCTGCGCCGCAGCCGCTCAGCGGGCTTCGCTGCCGACTGCTGAAGAGAAGGGTTGGCCGGCCACGCGCAGGCCGGCGCCGGAGAGCTTGCGGGCGGCAGCCGCCTTGACGCCCGGCACGCGCTTCATCAGGTCGGCCCAGTCCTGGAACGGTCGCGCGGCCAGCAGGCGTTGCACCAGGGCCGGGCCCAGGCCGGGCAGGGACTCGAGCTCGGCGCGCGTCGCGGTGTTGGCTTCGACCACGGCTTGTGCCAGGGCGGGCGCCGTTGCCCACAGCAGCAATGCCCGGCGGCGCATGTCAGTCGTCCAGGGAGGGGCTTTTGGGCCGAGCGCCGGGCCGCCCCAAGTCGGCCCGTGTGGCGATGTGCGCGCGGCTTGATGCCGCGTGCATCGCCGTCCCCTCGGGGGACCGGCTGGGAATGCCCGCGTTCAGCGAGGCGGGACCGGACGAGGGGCTCACGGTTCGCCGGCCTGGGCCCGCACCATGGCCGCATAGGCGCCATCGCGGGCCAGCAGCTCGGCATGCGTGCCGGTCTCGACGAGCTTGCCGCCACCCAGCACATGGATGGCGTCGGCGTCGCGGATGGTGGACAGGCGGTGGGCGATGACGATCAGCGTCTTGCGGCCCGACCAGGCGGTCAAGGCCTGCTGCACGGCGCGCTCGCTCTCGGTGTCCAGGGCCGAGGTGGCCTCGTCGAAGATCCAGATCGGCGCGTCCTTGTAGAGGGCCCGGGCGATGGCCAGGCGCTGGCGCTGGCCGCCGGACAGCTTGCTGCCGTTGGCGCCGACATTCGTCTCCACGCCCTCGGGCAGGGCCTGCACGAAGTCCCACAGATGGGCGGCGCGCAAGGCGGCCTCCAGCTTGGCTTCGTCGCGGGGCTGGGCATAGGCGATGTTGTTGGCCACCGAGTCGTCGAAGAGGACGATGTCCTGGGACACGACGGCGAACTGGCGGCGCAGGCATAGACGGGTCAGCGCCTCGATGTCATTGCCATCGAGCAGGATGCGACCGGCATCCGGCCGGCCGAAGCCCAGCAGCAGATGGATGATGGAACTCTTGCCCGCGCCCGAGGCGCCGACCAGGGCCGTCGTCTTGCCGGCGGGGAAACTGAGGCTCAGCCCGTCCAGCGCCGCCTGGTTGGCGCCCGGATAGGTCAGGCTGACCGATTCCATCGCCAGGTCACCCAGGGCCGACTCGGGCAGTTCGAGCGTGCCGCTGTCGGCCTCCTTGGGGGCGTCCATCAGCTCGAAGCAGCCCTTGGCAATGACGCTGGCGCGCGTCAGCGGGGCGGCCAGGTCGGACAGATGGCGCAGCCGCGAGGTCAGCAGCAGCAGCGCCGTGACGAACTCGGCAAAGGCCTGCACGCCGGTTCCTTCAGCGCGCGCCTGCCACAGCGTCACGCAGATGATGAAGGACAGGCCCACGGCGGCGACCAGCTGCGACAAGGGCTGGGCCAGCGCGCCGGCGGTGGCCGTCTTCAGGTTGTTGCGGCGCACCTCGTGGGCGGTCTCGGCGAAGCGCTCGCGCTCATGGGCCTCGGCGCCGAACTGGCGCACGACACGCCAGGCGCGGGCGAGGTCATCGACCTTGTTGACGAGCAGCAGTTGCGAGTCGTAGGAGCGCGAGGCCATCAGCCGCATGCGCTGGTTGACCTTCTTCATGATGAGGGCCATCAGCGGCGTGACGACGAGGCTGAGCAGGGTCAGCTGCCAGTTCAGATAGAAGAGATAGGCCAGCATGGCGATGGCGGGCAGGCCGTCGCGCAGCACGCTCATGCCGACGTCGCCCACCAACTGCAGGATCTGCTGCGGATCGTTGACGACCTTGCTGACCGCCGTGCCGGGTTGCATGCGGGTGTAGACCTGGGCGTCCAGGCGCAGCAGGGCGTTGACGAGGGTGGCCCGGAAGTCCATCACGCTGCGCGTGACGGTCCAGTTGAAGAGGTATTGCCCGGCGAAGCCGAAGATGCCGCGCATCAGGTACAGGCCGATCAGCACGACGGGGATCATCCACAGCGGAAAGGCGTCCTTGGTGAAGCCCTCGCCAAAGGCATAGCCGATGAGCTTGGGAATCATCGGCTCGGTGGCCGCGGCGCCGACATAGGCCAGCACGGTCAGCAGCGCGCCCCAGCGGTGGGGGTAGACGAAGTGGCCCAGTCGTTGAGCGGGAGAGGCGTTGGTGTCGGGAGACATGGGGGGCGATTGTCTCCCGGGGCACGCCGGGCCGCCCCAAGTGCCCTGAGCCCCCTCGGGGGGCGTGGCGGCGTGCCGCCACATGGGGGCCTTCTCTTTACACTGCGCGCCCATGCCCAACCCAATGACGACTCCCGCGCGCCCGAAAGTCGTTCATTTCGTGACTGGCGGCTTCTCCGGCGCGACGCAGGTCGCGGTTGATCTTTGCCTGTCCGCTCTGCAGGGCGGCCCTTTCGAGCCCATCCTCATCCTGCGCCAGAAGCCGCACACGCCAATGGCCCGCGTCGAGGCCCTGCAGGCCCAGGGGCTGCGGGTGTTGCTGGTGCCGGGCTATTGGGTGCACAGGCGCACGCAGATCGAGCTGGCGCGCCTGCTGGCAGAGATCCGGCCCGTCGCCTTGCTGGCCCATGGCTTCCCCGAACACCTGATCGGCCGCCAGGCCGGGCTGGACGCCGGTGTGCCGGTGCTGATCCAGGTCGAGCACAACTCGCGCGAGCGCTATCTGCCCTGGAGCCTGCGCGAGAGCCGGCAACTGGCCGAGAAGAGCGCGGCCCTGGTGGGGGTCAGCGAGGGCGTGCGCCAGAGCCTGCTGGCCCAGGGACTGCCGGCAGACAAGACCATCGCCATCCCCAACGGCGTCGACCTGTCGCGCTTTGCGCAGGCCGGCGGCGAGCGCGAGGCCGGTCTCGTCATGTCGGCGCGCTTCGCGCGGCAGAAAGACCATGCAACGCTGATCGAAGCCATGGCCAAGCTGGGGCAGCTCGGCCTGCGGCCCCGGCTGCAACTGGCCGGCAATGGGCCGCTGCTGAGTCGCATGCGATCCAAGGTGGCCAAGCTAGGCTTGGGCGAGCAGGTCGTGTTCCTTGGCCACCATGCCGACATGCCCGGCCTGCTGCGCTCCCAGGCCATCTACGTGCTGTCCACCCATTACGAAGGCATGCCACTGGCCCTCGTCGAAGCCATGGCCGCGGGCTGCGCCTGCATCGCTTCGGACGTCATCGGCGTGCATGGCGTCATCGAGGAGGGCGTGACGGGCCTGCTCGTGCCCGAGGGCGACGCGCAGGCGCTGGCCGATGCGATCGCGCGGCTGTTGCGCGAACCCGAGCTGGCGGCGCGGCTGGGTGCGGCGGCGCGCCAACGGGCATTGGCCGAGCACGGCCTGATGCTGATGCGCGAGCGCTACGAGGCGCTGATCACGCGCTGCGCCACCACTGCAGGCCACGCAGCCAGCGTCCCCGCTTGAAGTAGGCAGCCAGCAGCTCGTGCCGGGTCAGCGGCGAGCTGCGGGCGAAGCGCGCGACATCCGTCGTCAGGCCGGCCAATGCTTCGCCACCCAGTTGCAGACGGCGCCGTCTGGCGCGCAGCAAGGTGCGGGCGCAGAAGTGGGCGATCTCGAAGCGTGCGTCCTCGTGCAGCGGCGGCAGGTCGGCCGCGAGGCCGTCGAGGGCCCAGGTCCAGTCATCCAGTCGCTTGGCGTCCAGGCTGCCGAGCAGGCTGCCGCCGCGCTGGCGGTAGGCGATCCAGACGTCGGCGACGTGCAGATGCCGCGGCGTGTGCAGCAGCAGGCGCGGGTAGACGGCCATGTCCTCGAAGACGCGGCCTTCGGGGAAGCGCAGGGCCGCCGGCCAGCAAGCGCGGCGCACGACCTTGCTCCAGGGGTGGAACTGGCCATGCACGAAGAAGCCGCGCAGCCGCTGGTTCACGTCGTTCATCAGCGTGTTGCCTGGCCCGTCGAAGCTGGCGATATGGCGATGGCGCGGCTTGAGGGACGCGGTCGATGCGCCGTCGTCGAAGACGCGGAAGTCGCAGCTGACGAGGTCGGGGCGGTGCTCAGCCAGCAAGGCCTTCAGCCGCGGGATGACACCAGGCTCGACAAGGTCGTCGGGGTCGATGAACCACAGGTAGTCGCCGCGCGCCTCGTCCAACAGCCGGTTGCGCGCGGCGCTGACACCGCGGTTCTCCGCTTGTTGAATGAGCCGTGCCTGGGGCAGCAATGCTTGCACGAGAGCCGCCGAGCCATCGGGCGACGCGTCGTCCACAAAGACGAGCTCGACGCCGTCATCGAGCTGGGGCTTCAAAGACTCGATGCAGGCCTTCAACCAGGGCTCGACCCGATACATCGGGAACAGCAGGCTGAGCCAGGGTGTCATGGCGCCTTGTCGATGAGCTGGACCAGCGCGCTGAACGGCGACACCAGGCCGCGCCGCCAGTTGCGCTCGACGACGGCACGATCACCGCCGCGCAGCTTCAGCACGGCGGGCAGCACGCGCGGGCAGGGCAGCAGGGCCAGCCGCGCATAGAGGTGGCGCTTGCGCCAGCCCACGCCAGCATGCCAGGCGAAGGGGCCGTCCTCGGCGCGCAGCAGCACCAGGCGGGCGAGCTGCGGCTCGCGGTCCAGCAGATCGCTGGCGGCGACGTGCATCAGCAGATAGCGCTGGAAATCCTCGGTCAGCGCCTGCACGACGCGGGCGTGCCGACCTTCGGCCTGCAGGCGTTGCAGCAGGGCTTCCGCGCCTTCGTCCAGCGCGCGGTCGAAGGCGGTGGCCAGGGCGGTGGCAAAGCGGCCGCCGGGCACCGAGGCCATCATCCAGTTCTCGACGATGGGCAGTTCGGGTCGCGTCGTGTAGCGGTCGATGTAGAAGCCGAGGTAGTCCGCGGCGCGGCGTTTGCGGGTCTCGTGCAGCCAGGCCAGGTCGCGGCTCAGCAGCATCGACGCGTCCATCCACACGCCGCCATGGCGGGCCAGCAGCTGGATGCGCAGCCAGTCGGCCTGGCGGTAGGCGGGCATGGCGTCGAAGTCCGCGCGCAGCTCGGGCAGCCAGCGGGTGACGCCGTCGCGATCGAGCAGGCGCAGCTCGTGGTCAGGCGCGAAACGACGCCAGTTGGCGAGGCAGGCCTGGATGAAGGCGGGTGCCGGCGAGGCCTGCCAGTAGGTCCAGATGATCTTGGGGATCTCGTCCTGGCACAGCGGCGCGTTGTCTCCGACCATGACGGCGCGCGTCTGCGCCGGCACCTTGGCGCGCAGCACCGTAGCCAGTTCGCGCAGCAGGAGGCCGGCCAGGATGGCCAGCAGCGCGAGCGGGAGGACGCTCATTCGCGCCAGTGGTCGGCGATCCAGCGCGCCGGCCGCGCATGCCGCCAGTTGCCGTTGCTGCGGCCGGCCAGCGCGTCGGGCGGGTTCATGACGCCGTGGAAGATCAGGATGCGCGCTCCCTCGGGAATGAAGGGGTCACGCCAATAGCTGGTCGGCCATGCCGGGAGGCAGTGGTATTTGTAGCTGGCGCACCAGGCGTCGTCCCAATACTTGAGCAAGCCCCGCCGGTGCAGCACGTCACTCAGGAAGGCCTGTTCGTTGCGGAACTCGGTCTTGGCCTTGGCCTGGTCGGCGACGAACTCGGTCAGCACGTCCTGGTGGGCGCCGAGCTCCCAGCGGTAGACGGAGGAGTTGCCCGTCACGCGCCAGCGGCGCTTCCAGTCGTGGATGACGAGGAACTCGCCCGGCACCTCGAAGAAGGGCGTGATGTCGTCGACGATGACGACGTCCAGGTCGAGGAAGAGGGCGGTGCCGCTCAGGCCGTATTCGTTGACGAGAACGGGGCTGAAGGTCGTCAACTTCTTCCAGCCGCGTTCGGGCTCGCCATTGGGCAGCGTCAGCTCGGGGATGGGGAAGCAGCGCACTTCGGGGCGGATGCCCTCGGTGCGGTCGGTCAGGCAGACGAAGCCGAAATCGCCCTTGAGATGGCGGCGCACCATCGCATAGAGGCGATTGACGTATTCGGGGCCGTACTTGGTGCCCCACTTCATGCAGATGATGGTGCGTTCAGAGCTCTTCGACATGGCGCGGGGGGTAGGTGTCCCAGTTCAGGCAACCGGGGCACTGCCAGAAATAGTGGGCGGCTTCGAAGCCGCAGGCGGCGCAACGGTAGCGCAGCAGCGGTTTGCTGGCCTTCTCGAGTGTCTGCACCACGGCTGCGGCCTCGGCGGCCGGCAGGGCTGCCGCGTTCAGCTTGAGCAGTTCGGTCGCGGCCGACAGCGCGGGTTGCTCGCGCAGATGGGCTGTGAGGCGTTCGCGCTGCGGTGCGGGTTGCAGCGTGGCCAGCGCCCGCAGCAGGTGCATGCTCGGCGCGCGTTGGTACTGCTCCAGCAGCAGCGCGATCGCGCGTTCGGGCTGGCCGAGGCTTTGGGCGGCGGCCGCGCAGTCGGCGGCGACCAGGTTGAAGGCGGGCGGGTTGGCGGCGAGCAGCTGGGTGAAGGCCGCGAACGCGGCTTCGGGCTGGCCCGCCTTCAGCAGCAGCTGGCCTTGCATGACGTAGGCGCGCGCGGCTTCGGGCTCGCGGCGCTGGGCCTGGCCCAGCAGGTCCTGGGCGAGGTCGGCATGACCCTGGGCCTGGGCGACGAGGGCCTGCTCGCAAAGGTAGTGGGCAATGCGCCCCGAGAAGGAACCGGTGCCTGCGGCCTCCAGCTCGGCCGCGACCTCGGCGGCCTTGGCCCAGTCGCGCGAACGCTCGTACAGGGACAGCAGGGCCAGCCGCGCTTCGCGCTCGAAGGCGGTGCCGCGCAGTTCGGCATAGGCCGCCTCGGCGCGGTCGAACAGGCCGGCCTTGAAGAAGTCCTGGGCCAGCTCATGCTGGGCGCGGTCGCGGTCGGTCTTGGGCAGATCGCCACGGCGCAGCAGGTGCTCGTGCACGCGCACGGCGCGCTCGGTCTCGCCACGGCGGCGGAACAGGCTGCCGAGGGCGAAGTGCAGCTCGGAGGTGTCGGGGTCGTTCTGGACGGCTTCGATGAAGGCGTCGATGGCCTTGTCCTGCTGCTCGTTCAAGAGCAGGTTCAGCCCCTTGAAATAGGCCTTAGGCGAGTCGCGCTGTTCCAGCTTCCACTGCTTGGAATCGAGCTTGGACGCCAGCCAGCCGAGGACGAAGACGACGGGCAGGACGAACAGCAGCCAGCGCGGATCAAACTCCATCTTGGTGGGCGGCGTAAGGGGCGGTGGGAGCGTCGGGGGCCGGCGCGGGCGCGCCGGGCAGGGGCTCGGTGCGCTGGGCGGCGCGGCGGTGGCGCCACCAGGACGGCACCATGGCCAGCACGCCGAAAGCGGCGCCGAGGCCGAAGGCCAGCAGCACGATGATGACTTGCGGTGCACGCCATTCGTGGCCGAAGAACCAGCGCACGATGGCCTCGTGGCTGTTGTTCAGCGCGAAGGCGAACAGCGTGAAGAAGAGCAGGGCCCGCAGGAGCCAGACAAGGGTGCGCATGGCCCCGGATTCTGGCTCAGGCGTCGGTGACCGGGAGATGCTTGTCGACGGCCTCGCGCAGCGCCTTGCCGGGCTTGAAGTGAGGTGCCAGCTTCTCGGGGATCATGACCTGTTCGCCGCTGCGCGGATTGCGGCCCACGCGGGGCGGACGGCGGCTGATGGAGAAGCTGCCGAAGCCGCGGATCTCGATGCGGTGGCCGCGCGCGAGGGCATCGCTCATCGCGTCGAGGATGGTCTTGACCGCGAACTCGGTGTCGCGCTGGGTCAATTGGCCAAATCGTTCGGCGAGGACGGCGACGAGATCGGAGCGGGTCATAAGCGAAGCGGCTTGTCGGTCTTGGAATTGAAACAGGCCCGCTGGCGAGGCCGGCGAGCCTGTGGGGAGCATACCCGGCCTCCGAGGAGGCCGGGCAGGTCAAACAGGGCTTAGTTGCCCTGGTTGTCCAGCTTGGCGCGCAGCAGGGCGCCCAGGCTGGTGGTGCCGGCGTTTTCACGCTCGCTCGACTGGCTCAGGCGCTGCATGGCTTCCTGGTTGTCGGCGTTGTCCTTGGCCTTGATGGACAGCTGGATGTTGCGCGTCTTGCGGTCGATGTTGACGACGATCGCGGTGACTTCGTCGCCTTCCTTCAGCACGTTGCGGGCGTCTTCCACGCGGTCGCGGGAGATTTCCGAAGCGCGCAGATAGGCCATCACGCCGTCAGCCAGCTCGATCTCGGCGCCGCGCGGGTCGACGGTCTTGACCTTGCCGGTCACCGAGGCGCCACGGTCATTGATCGTGGTGTAGGCGGTGAACGGGTCGCTGTCCAGCTGCTTGATGCCCAGCGAGATGCGCTCGCGCTCGACGTCCACGGCCAGAACCACGGCTTCGACTTCCTGGCCCTTCTTGAAGTTGCGAACGGCGGTTTCGCCGGTCTCGTCCCAAGACAGGTCGGACAGGTGCACCAGGCCGTCGATGCCCTGGGCCAGGCCCACGAAC
Source organism: Roseateles sp. P1_C1_2 (assembly GCF_056406535.1). Classification (NCBI taxonomy): domain Bacteria; kingdom Pseudomonadati; phylum Pseudomonadota; class Betaproteobacteria; order Burkholderiales; family Sphaerotilaceae; genus Roseateles; species Roseateles sp. P1_C1_2. Next base: position 12,490 of record NZ_JBFUAB010000026.1, on the reverse strand, counting down.
ACGCCGAAGTCGGTAATCGACTTGACCGGACCCTTGACCTTGTCGCCGCGCTTGACGTTCTCGGCGAACTCTTCCCACGGGTTGGCCTTGCACTGCTTCATGCCCAGGCTGATGCGACGCTTGTCTTCGTCGATTTCCAGGACCATGACTTCGACTTCGTCGCCCAGCGAGACCAGCTTGCTGGGGGCGATGTTCTTGTTGGTCCAGTCCATTTCGGAGACGTGCACCAGGCCTTCGATGCCCGGCTCGATCTCGACGAACGCGCCGTAGTCGGCGATGTTCGTGACCTTGCCGAACAGGCGGGTGCCGGTCGGGTAGCGGCGGGCAACGCCGAACCACGGGTCGTCGCCCAGCTGCTTGATGCCCAGCGAGACGCGGTTCTTCTCGGCGTCGAACTTCAGGACCTTGGCGGTCAGTTCCTGGCCGACCTGAACGACTTCGCTCGGGTGGCGGACACGGCGCCATGCCATGTCGGTGATGTGCAGCAGGCCGTCGATGCCGCCGAGGTCCACGAACGCACCGTATTCGGTGATGTTCTTGACCACGCCGTTGACGATGGCGCCTTCGGACAGCGTCTCGAGCAGCTTGGCGCGCTCTTCACCCATGGAGGCTTCGACCACGGCACGACGCGACAGCACAACGTTGTTGCGCTTGCGGTCGAGCTTGATGACCTTGAATTCCATGGTCTTGCCCTCGAACGGGCTCATGTCCTTCACCGGGCGCGTGTCCAGCAGCGAACCGGGCAGGAAGGCGCGGATGCCGTTGACGAGGACAGTCAGGCCGCCCTTGACCTTGCCGGAGACGGTGCCGGTCACGAAGTCGCCGGACTCCAGGGCCGTTTCCAGGCTCAGCCACGAGGCCAGGCGCTTGGCCTTGTCGCGCGACAGGATGGTGTCGCCGTAGCCGTTTTCGATGGCGTCGATCGCGACGGAGACGAAGTCGCCGACTTGGACTTCCAGTTCGCCCTGGTCGTTCTTGAACTCTTCGATGGGCACATAGGCTTCGGACTTGAGGCCTGCGTTGACGACGACGAAGTTGTGTTCGACACGAACGACTTCAGCCGAGATCACTTCGCCAGCGCGCATGTCGGAGCGCTGCAGCGACTCCTCGAACATGGCGGCGAAGGATTCCATGCCGGAGGCTTGGGCGGTTTGGGTTTGGGACATGTTGATGGATCCTGATGCGCCGCTTTCGCGGCGCTGCGGTGCAGGCGAACCTGCGGGTTAGTTTGTTGAGTTCCGCCGATCTCGAGGCACTTGCGTTCCTCTTGCCATTCGGACTGGCGTCCGATGGAGGCCGGCGGGCCCTGGCTTCTCAGGCCTGGACCGTTATGGCAATTGGCATTCCCRAATGGGATGCGAACGTCAGAAGGGTCGGCGCTTTTGCCACCAATCCAGCACCTGATCCACCGAGGCTTCGATGGTCAGCGCCGAGTTGTCGAGCAACTGCGCGTCCTGCGCTGGGAGCAGAGGTGAGGCCGAGCGGTTCTTGTCCCGTTCGTCCCGCGCCTCCAAATCTTCGCGCAAGCTATCGATATTAGCCGAAATTCCTTTGGAAATCAATTGCTTATGCCGCCGATCGGCGCGCGTCGCGGCGCTTGCCGTCAGGAATACCTTCAAGTCGGCGTCCGGAAAAATGGCCGTGCCCATGTCGCGCCCGTCGGCGACGAGGCCGGGCAGGCGGCGGAAGTCGAGTTGCAACTGGTGCAGCGCCTGACGCACCTGGGCATGGACGGCGACTTGCGAGGCCAGCAGGCCGGTCGCTTCGGCGCGCAGCCGGGCGCTGACGTCTTCCTGGCCGAGGAAGACATTGCCGTCACTGAAACGCAGCTGCAGCGTGGGCACGATGGCGGCGACGGCATCGCCGTCGTCCAGGTTCAGGCCGGCGCGTCGGGCCGCCAGGCCCGTCACGCGGTAAAGCGCGCCAGAGTCCAGCACGCCGAAGCCCAGGGCCTTGCCGACCTCGTCGGCCAGCGTGCCCTTGCCGGACGCGGTCGGGCCGTCGATGGTGATGACGGGAATGTCGGCGGCCTGGGCAGTGACGACGCCGAACAGCGTCTCGAAGTAGTCCGGGAAGGTCTTGGCGACGCAGTGCGGCTCGAGCACGCGCACCGGCACGGCAGCGGCGCTGACCAGGCCGTTGAAGGCGGCCAGCGAGAAGCACATCGCGACACGGTGGTCGTCGTAGGTGTGGATGGCCGCCGCTTTCCAGTCGCGCAGCGGCTGCACACGAATCCAGTCCGGGCCTTCGTTGACCGTCGCGCCGAGCTTGCGCAACTCGGTGGCCATCGCGGCGATGCGGTCGGTTTCCTTGACACGCCAGCTGGCGATGTTGGTCAGCGTCGTCGGGCCGTCGGCGTAGAGGGCCATGACGGTCAGCGTCATCGCCGCGTCGGGGATGTGGTTGCAGTCCAGCGTCAGGCCCTTGAGCGGCCAGGCGCCGCGGCGGACCTCGAGCCAGTTGGGGCCGGTCCGCACTGAGGCGCCCATGGCGGCCGCGGCTTCGATGAAACGCACGTCGCCCTGCAGGGATTCGCTGCCGACGCCTTCGATGCGGATGGGCGCATCCACTGCCGCGATGGCGCCGAGGCCGACGAAATAGGAGGCCGAGGACGCGTCACCCTCGACGAAGACTTCGCCCGGCGAGCGGTAGCGGCTGCCGGCCGGGATGACGAAGGCCTCCCAGCCCTCGCGCTTCACGGCGATGCCGAAACGTTCCAGCAGGGCCAGCGTGATCTCGATATAGGGCTTGGAGATCAACTCGCCGATGACCTCGATACGGATATCCCTCTCGGCCACGAGTGGCAGGGCCAGCAGCAGCGCCGTCAGGAACTGGCTGGACACATCGCCGCGCACGCGCACCGGTGTGTCGAGGGACAGCGACGAGGGCCCGCGCAGGCGCAGCGGCGGGTAGCCGGCGTTGCCGAGGTCATCGATCTCGCAGCCCAGGCCGCGCAGCGCATCCACGAGGTCGCCGATGGGGCGCTCGTGCATGCGCGCCACGCCCGAGACCTCGAAGCTGCCGCCTTGAGTTGCGGCCAGCAATGCGAGCGCCGCGGTGAGGGGGCGCATGGCGGTGCCGGCATTGCCGAGGAAGAGCTTGGCTTCCTTGGCGCGCAGGCGCCCACCCAGGCCATCGATGACGATGGCCTCGCCTTCCCGCCAGACGCCGCAGCCCAGCGCGCGCAGTGCGTCCAGCATGACGGCCGTGTCGTCGGACGCCAGCAGGTCGCGCACGACGGTCTTGCCTTCGCTCAGCGCCGCCAGCAGCAGCACGCGGTTGGAAATGCTCTTGGAGCCGGGCAGGCGCACAGTGCCTGCGGCGCCGCGCAGGGGCGGCAGGTCGAGGAAGGGGATCTTGAACATCACTTGCCGGCCGGGCGGCCGGGAGGGACTGCAGGAGGAGGATTGCCCCAGGCCAGGCGGCCTTCGGAGATGGGGCGCAGTGCGGCTTCGAGGGCCGTGGCGTCGCCCGCTTCGATCAAGGCTTCGAGCTGGTCCAGCATGGTGCGAAAGCGCTTGGACTGGGCCAGCACCTCGTGCTTGTTGGCCAGCAGGATGTCACGCCAGACGCCCGGCTCGCCCGCCGCGATGCGTGTGAAGTCCCGAAAGCCGGGGCCGGCCAGGCTCAGGTAGTCGCGTGCCGCGGGCTGCTCGGCGATGGCCTGGAAGTAGGCGAAGGCCAGCAGATGCGGCAGATGGCTGACGGCGGCGAAGGCCGCGTCGTGGTTGTGCGGCCGCATCTTCAGCACGGTGGCGCCCAGGGCCGACCAGACGTCGGTGGCCTTCTGCACGAGCTGCGGGTTGGTGAAGGGCTGGGGCGTCAGGATGACCTGGCGGCCTTCATAGAGATTGGCCTCGGCATGCTGGACACCGCCCGATTCCTTGCCGGCGATGGGGTGGCAGGGCACGAAGCTCGATGCACGGTCGCCCAGGGCGCGGCGCGAAGCTTCGATGACGTCGCATTTCGTCGAGCCGACATCCATGAAGAGGACGCCCGGGTTGACGAGGTGGCGGATGGCCTTCAGCGTGCTTTCGGTGGCCGACACCGGCACGGCGATCAGCACGATGTCCGAGCCCGACACGGCCAGCAGGGCCGATTCGGCGGCCACGTCGATGACGCCGAGCTTCTTGGCTTGCTCGGTCGTCGACGGCGATTTGCTGTAGCCGACGACGCGCTTGACGAGGCCGGCCTTCTTCATCGCCAGCGCGAAGCTGCCACCCATCAGGCCGCATCCGATCACGCCGAGCTGCTGAAACATGTCTTAGGCCTTCACCGGGTAGGAGCCGAGCATCTTGAAGAAGGCGCAGGACTCGCGCAATTCCGCCAGTGCTGCCGCGACGTTCGACTGGCTGGGATGGCCGTCGAGGTCGATGTAGAAGTAATAGTCCCACTGGCCGGTACGGGCCGGGCGGGATTCCAGGCGGGTCATGGACACGCCGTGGGTCTTCAGCGGCACGAGCAGGTCGTGCATCGCGCCCGGGCGGTTGGGCACCGAGACGACCAGGCTGGTGCAGTCGCGGCCGGTGGCCGGCGGCGTGGCCATGGTCTGCGGCAGGCAGATGACGGCGAAGCGCGTGCGGTTGTAGGCCTCGTCCTGGATGGCGTGGGCCGTGATGTGCAGGCCGAAGATGGTGGACGCGCGGTCGCTGCCCAGGGCCGCCCAGGCCGGGTTGGTGGCGGCCAGGCGCGAGCCCTCGGCATTGCTGGACACGGCCCGGCGCTCGACGTCGGGCAGGTGCTTGTTGAGCCAGTTCTGGCACTGGGCCAGGGCCTGGGGATGCGCCAGCACCGCCTCGATGCCATGCATCGAGGGTTCCTTGCGCATCAGGTTATGGCGGATCAGCAGGCTGACTTCGCCGACGACGTGGCAGGGCGTGTGCAGGAACAGGTCCAGCGAGCGCGTGACGACGCCCTCGGTCATGTTCTCGACACCGACGACACCGAACTGCGCGCTGCCGCTGGCGGTGGCGTGGAAGACTTCGTCGAAGTTGGCGCAGTAGGTGATGTCGGCCGCGCCGCCGAAGTATTCGAGGGCCGCCTGCTCGCAGAAGGTGCCGACGGGCCCGAGCACGGCAACGCGCTGCGGTGACTCCAGCGCCAGGCAGGCCGACATGATCTCGCGCCAGATGGCGGTCACATGCTCGCCCTTCAGCGGGCCGGGGTTGGCGGCGCGGATCTTCTCGATGACCTGGGCCACCCGGTCGGGGCGGAAGAAGGGCGTGCCCTCGGCGCGCTTGATCTCGCCGACCTGTTCGGCCACGCGGGCGCGCTGGTTCAGCAGCGTCAGCAACTGCTTGTCCAGGCCGTCGATCTGGTCGCGCAGTGCCAGCAGCGCCTCGGAGGCGACGGGTTCAGCCATGGCGGGCCTCGAAGTCCTTCAGGAATGACACCAGCGCCTGCACGCCTTCCAGCGGCATCGCGTTGTAGATGGAGGCACGCATGCCGCCCACCGACTTGTGGCCCTTGAGCTGCAACAGGCCGGCGGATTTCGCTTCGGCCAGGAAGCTCTCGTTGAGCTTCTCGTCCTTCAGGAAGAAGGGCACGTTCATGCGCGAGCGGCAGCTGGCGTCGACGCGGTTCTCGTAGAAGCCGGAGGCATCCAGCGCCGCGTAGAGCAGGCCGGCCTTGTCGATGTTGCGCTGCTCGATGGCCTCAAGGCCACGCTTGCCCGCGTATTCGAAGCCCTTGACCCACTGGAACACCAGGCCGGCGACGTAAATCGCGAAGGTCGGCGGCGTGTTGAACATGGACTGAGCCGCGGCCACGGTCTCGTAGTTGAAGGCCGAGGGGCAGATGTCCAATGCGCGACCCAGCAGGTCCTCGCGCACGAAGACCAGGGTCATGCCGGCGGGGCCGATGTTCTTCTGTGCGCCGCCGAAGGCCAGGCCGACGCGGCTCCAGTCAATGGGGCGCGACAACAGATGCGAAGAGCAGTCGATGACGAGGGGCACGCCGTTGCCGACATGGGGCAGGTCGTGGAACTCGACGCCGTCGATGGTCTCGTTGGTGCAGACGTGGACATAGCTGGCATCACTGCGCAGCTGCCAGTCGCGCGGGATGGCGCTGCCCTGGCCGATGTCCGCCGCGATCTGCACGTCGGCATAGCGGCGTGCCTCGGCCGCGCTCTTGCGCGACCAGGAGCCTGTCACGACGACGTCGACCTTGCCGCCGCGGCTCAGGTTCAGCGGCACGATGGCGTTTTCGCCCAGGCCACCGCCCTGCATGAAGAGGATGCGGAAGTTGGCCGGCACGGCGAGCAGCTCACGCAGATCGCGCTCGGCGCTCTCCGCGATGGAGATGAACTCCTTGCCGCGGTGGCTCATCTCCATGACGCTCATGCCGCTGCCGTGCCAGTCCAGCATCTCGGCCGCCACCTGGCGCAGCACGGGCTCGGGCAGGGTGGCGGGGCCGGGGGCGAAATTGAACGGGCGGGATGAGGTCATCGAGAGATCGGAAGGCTACTTCTTGGGCGCTGGGGCCGACGCCTTGGGCGCGGATGCTGCCGGCGGAGGTTGCAGGCCCAGCTGTTTGGCGATATTCATGTTCAGCGTCTTGAAGCGGCCTTCCAGCGTCGGGCTGACTTCGGCCACGACCTTCTGCGCGACCGCCTTCTGCAGCTCGACATTGGCGAGGCCGAACTTCTGGCTGACCGGCGATTCTCCCCAGGCCAGGATCTGCTTCAGTTCGTCCTCGTTGAAGCGTTCATCCAGCAGGGCCGAAGCCGTTGTCGGCACAGCCTTGGCAATCTTGTCCTTCAGATAGGGAACGTTTTCGTCGACGAACTTCTTCAGTTCGGCGTCCATGGCCTTGGCCGTGGCTTCGCGCTTCTCGGCAGGCACCTGCTGCAGCGCACCGCGACCCATCTGGGTCAGTTGGGACAGAGGGCCCTGGATGATGTTGCCGGCGAGCCCATCGGCCATGCCCTGCTGCTGCAGCGCGACGATCCTGTCGATCAGCGCCTTCTTGGCCGCGGAGGGTTCGGCCAGCGTGCTGCTGGTGGCCAGGGCCAATGCGAGGGCCAGGCCCAGCTTGCGAGAAATCATGTCAGTCCTTGGGGGTTTCAGGGGTATCGCCGGCCGAGCCGGTATCGCCATCTTCGGCGGTGGCGTCGTTCTCGTTGGCGTCGTTCTCGACGATGCGCTGCAGGCCAGACAGTTTGCTGCCGTCGTCCAGCGCGATCAGCGTGACGCCTTGAGTGGCGCGGCCGAGTTCGCGGATCTCGCTGACACGGGTGCGCACGAGCACGCCCTTGTCAGTGATCAGCATGATCTCGTCTTCCGGGCGCACCAGCGTGGCGGCCACGACGCGGCCGTTGCGTTCGCTCTGCTGGATGGCAATCATGCCCTTGGTGCCGCGGCCATGGCGGGTGTACTCGACGATGCTGGTGCGCTTGCCGTAGCCGTTCTCGGTGGCGGTCAGCACGCTCTGCGTCTCGTCTTCGGCCACCAGCATGGCGATGAGGCGCTGGTCGGGCTCGAGCATCATGCCGCGCACGCCGCGGGCGGTGCGGCCCATCGGGCGCACGTCGTCCTCGTCGAAGCGCACGGCCTTGCCGCCGTCGCTGAACAGCATCACGTCGTGATGGCCATCAGTCAACGCGGCACCGATCAGGTGGTCGCCCTCGTCCAGGTCGACGGCAATGATGCCGGCCTTGCGCGGGTTGCTGAAGTCCTTCAGGGACGTCTTCTTGACCGTGCCCATGGCCGTGGACATGAAGATGAAGTGATCTTCAGGGAAGCTGCGGAACTCACCGGTGAGTGCCAGCACCACGGTGATCTTCTCGCCGGCCTGCAGCGGGAACATGTTGACGATGGGCTTGCCGCGCGAGTTGCGCGAGCCCTGCGGCACTTCCCAGACCTTGAGCCAGTAGACGCGGCCGCGGTCGGAGAAGCACAGGATCCAGTCGTGGGTATTGGCGATGAAGAGCTGGTCGATCCAGTCGTCTTCCTTCGTTGCCGTGGCCTGCTTGCCGCGGCCGCCGCGGCGCTGCGCGCGGTATTCGCTCAGGGCCTGGCTCTTGATGTAGCCGGTGTGCGAGAGCGTCACGACCATGTCGGTCGGCGTGATCAGGTCTTCGGTGCCGAGTTCCTGGGCGTTGTGCTCGATGACGCTGCGGCGGGCGCCGAGCTTGGTCTGGCCGAACTCGGTCTTCAGCTGCACCAGCTCTTCGCTGATGATGGTCGTCACACGGGCGGGCGTGGCCAGGATGTTGAGCAGATCGGCGATCTCCGACATCACGTCCTTGTACTCGCCGACGATCTTGTCCTGCTCCAGGCCGGTCAGGCGTTGCAGGCGCATCTGCAGGATTTCACCGGCCTGCGACTCGGACAGCCGATACAGGCCATCGGCCTGCATGCCGTACTCGGGCTCCAGGCCTTCCGGGCGGTAGGCAGCGGGCCCGCCGGCCGACAGGGTCTCGGTGCGCGACAGCATCTCGCGCACCAGCGACGAATCCCAGCTCTTGGCCATCAGCGCGGCCTTGGCGACAGGCGGCGTCGGCGAGGTCTTGATGGTCTCGATGAACTCGTCGATGTTTGCCAGCGCGACCGCCAGGCCTTCCAGCACATGGCCACGCTCGCGCGCCTTGCGCAGCTCGAAGATCGTCCGGCGCGTCACCACCTCGCGGCGGTGTTCCAGGAACACCACCACCATGTCGCGCAGATTGCAGAGCTTGGGCTGGCCGTCGACGAGGGCGACCATGTTCATGCCGAAGCTGTCCTGCAGCTGCGTCTGCTTGTACAGGTTGTTCAGCACCACCTCGGGCACTTCACCGCGCTTGAGCTCGATGACGACCCGCATGCCGGACTTGTCGGACTCGTCCTGGATGTGGCTGATGCCTTCGATCTTCTTCTCGTGCACCAGCTCGGCGATGCGCTCGAGCAGCGTCTTCTTGTTGACCTGGTAGGGGATCTCGTCAACGATGATCGACTGGCGCGAGCCCTTGTCGATGTCCTCGAAGTGCACCTTGGCGCGCATGACGATGCGGCCGCGCCCCGTGCGGTAACCGTCGCGCACACCGGCCAGGCCGTAGATGATGCCGGCGGTCGGGAAGTCCGGCGCCGGGATGATCTCCATCAGCTCGTCGACCGTGCACTCCGGGTTCTTCAGCGCGAACAGGCAGGCGTCGACGACCTCATTCAGGTTGTGCGGCGGGATATTCGTCGCCATACCCACGGCAATACCCGAGGAACCATTCACCAGGAGATTTGGCAAACGGGTCGGCAGTACCAGGGGTTCCTTATGGCTGCCGTCGTAGTTCGGTCCGAAATCGACGGTTTCCTTGTCGATGTCGGCCAACATTTCGTGAGCGATTTTGTCGAGACGAATCTCGGTGTATCGCATCGCCGCGGCGTTATCGCCGTCGATGGAACCGAAGTTGCCCTGGCCGTCGATCAGCATGTGGCGCAGGCTGAACGGCTGGGCCATGCGGACGATGGTGTCGTAAATGGCCGAGTCACCGTGTGGGTGGTATTTACCCATCGTTTCACCCACGGCCTGCGCACTCTTGCGGTACTTGGCGTTGTAGGTGTTGCCCATCTCATTCATCGCGTACAGCACGCGACGATGCACTGGCTTCAGCCCGTCTCGGGCGTCGGGCAGCGCGCGTCCCACGATCACGCTCATCGCGTAGTCGAGGTAGGAGCGGCGCATCTCCTCCTCAAGGCTGATCGGCAGGGTTTCCTTGGCGAACTGGGTCATGCGCAGCGTGGCACGCGCCTACATGGGCGCGGCGTCCTTGGAGGTAGGTGAAAGGCGCGAATTCTAAGGGCCGCGCTACCTTGTAGCAGCAGCGCAACATCGTCACCGTGCCCATGAACGTAGGCCGCCACAATGCGGTCGTCTCGGTGCCCCCATGGCACAATCGTCGAGTCCCTAGGAGAAACCCTAAAGTCTCTCCTGAGGTTAGAGGTTGAGTACTGACTCTCGCAGGGCAACTGCGGCATTCCTTGAGAGGAGAATCATGAAGAAACTGAATCGTGTGGCGTCGCTGTTTGCGGTGGCCGCTGTCGCCGTTGCTACGTCTGGTGCATCTGCCCAGGCCATCGACAACTGGCGTGCAACCGACGGCACCGTCTGGAAGAACGGCACCAACGAATATTGCTGGCGCGACAATTTCTGGACGCCGGCCACGGCTGCCAAGGGTTGCGACGGCGAAATCAAGCCGGCGCCCAAGGTTGAACCGGCTCCTCCGGTCGCCCCGCCGCCCCCGGCTCCGGCTCCCGTGCCGCCCAAGCCCGTGACCCCGCCGCCCCCGGCGCCGGTCAGCGAGAAGGTCACCTTCGCTGCTGATGCCTTCTTCGACTTCGACAAGTCGACGCTGAAGCCCGAAGCCACCGCCAAGCTGGACGACCTGGTCAGCAAGACCAAGGGCATCAACCTGGAAGTCATCATCGCCGTTGGCCACACCGACTCGGTGGGCAGCGATGAGTACAACCAGAAGCTGTCGATCCGCCGCTCGGAGGCCGTCAAGTCCTACCTGGTGAGCAAGGGCGTCGAGCCGAACCGCGTCTACACCGAAGGCAAGGGCGAAAAGCAGCCCGTCGCCGACAACAAGACGACCGAAGGCCGCGCCAAGAACCGCCGCACCGAGATCGAAGTCGTCGGTACGCGCAACAAGTAAGCTCTAGCGCCCTCGGGCGCTTTGCGCAAAGCCCCGCCGGCCCGCCGTCGGGGCTTTTCTTTTTTCCGATTCCGTCATGACGATCAACGCCGACCCTCAAGAGCTCGCCAAATTCGGCGAACTGGCCCACCGCTGGTGGGATCCCGAGAGTGACTTCAAGCCGCTGCATCAGATCAACCCGCTGCGCCTGGGCTGGATCCAGCAGCTGTGCCCGCTGGCGGGCAAGCGCGCCCTCGACGTGGGCTGTGGCGGCGGCATCCTGAGCGACTCCATGGCCCGTGCGGGCGCCAGCGTGCTGGGCATCGATCTGTCGACCAAGCCGCTGCGCGTGGCCGAACTGCATGCGATGGAGGCCGGCACCGAGGGCGTGGAATACCGCGAGGTCGCCGTCGAGGCGCTGGCCGCCGAACAGCCGGCCTGCTTCGACGTGGTCACCTGCATGGAAATGCTCGAGCATGTGCCCGATCCGGCCTCGGTGGTGCGCGCGCTCGCGACGCTGGTCAAACCTGGCGGCTGGGTTTTCCTGTCGACGTTGAACCGCAACGCCAAGTCCTTCCTGCTCGCCATCGTCGGCGCGGAATACGTGCTGCAGATGTTGCCCAAGGGCACGCATGAATACGCGCGCTTCCTGAAGCCATCCGAGCTGGCCCAGTTCTGCCGTGACGCCGGCCTGGAGCTGCAAGGCAGCCGCGGCCTGAGCTACAACCCGCTGACGCAGCGCTACAGCCTGGGCAGCGATACCGACGTGAACTATCTGCTGGCCTGCCGCCGCCCCGCTTGAAGCTCGCTGCACACTGGTCGCATCTGCGCGCCGTCCTGTTCGACCTGGACGGCACGCTGATCGACAGCGCCGCCGACCTCGCAGCGGCAGCCAACGCGATGCGCGCCGAACGCGGCCTTGCTGCGCTGCCCTTGGCCCAATACCGGCCGCACGGCGGCTCTGGCGCACGCGGCATGCTCGGCCAGGCCTTCGGTTCCGCGCCTGGTCAGCCAGACTATGACGAACTCAAGCGCGAGTTCCTGGACCGCTACGAAGCGCTGATGTACGACAGTACGCAAGCCTTTGCCGGCGTCGAAACCGAACTCGCTGCGTTAACCGCAGCCGGCCTGGCCTGGGGCATCGTCACCAACAAGGCCGAACGCTTTGCCTTGCCGCTGGCCAAGGCATTGGGCCTGTCGGCCGGTGCCATCGTCGGCGGCGACACGACCGGCCACACCAAGCCTCACCCCGCGCCGTTGCTGGAGGCCGCACGCCGCCTGAACGTGGCAGCCGAGTCCTGTCTCTATGTCGGCGACGACGAACGCGACATCCTGGCCGGGCGTGCGGCCGGCATGGCGACGGCCGCAGCAACCTGGGGCTATCTCGGCCACGGCGGCGAATTTCGTCATTGGAGAGCCGACCTGGAGCTGTCAGCGCCCGGCGAGCTCTTGAAGCGACTCGGACTGGCCTAAGATAGGGGTTCTCTGGGGCCGACTTGGTTTCGACGTGGGTGCGGATCCGGAGTAGGGCATGCCGAGGACCAGTCACCTCGTAAATACATCTGGAAACACAGTAACTGCAAACGACTCTACGTTCGCACTCGCCGCTTAATTGCGGATGAGCTTCTCAACGGCAGGCCGATGGGCCGGGCTGAGTTCCGCAAGGGGCAAGGCTGAGAAGTCACTCACATCGGCTGGCGTCGCACCGGGTCACTCGGTGGGGCGTGAGATCAAGTGACTGGCGGAAAAGCTAGCGTGCCACTGCGCGAGTTGACCGTGAGATTCAAATCAGCCGGCTAAGCATGTAGATCTGCCCGGTGATGGCTTGCGGACGGGGGTTCAATTCCCCCCGGCTCCACCATCCAAGCAAAAAGGCCCGTGTCGGTG